>JBOGMW010000104.1:0-15950 GCA_050746805.1 Candidatus Acidiferrales bacterium
GGAACGCTCAGGGTGGTATGAGTCACGAAGAGGCACCAGACGATTCCGGCGAGAGCGGCGGGGAGAGCCATGAGAATGACGAACGGATCGAGCCACGACTGAAAATTGACAACGATTAGGAAATACACGAGAACGATGGCCAACCCAAGCCCAGTGAGCAGTCCGACGAAGGACGAATGCATGGTTTGAATTTGCCCGAGGACCTGGATTTCAGAGCCGCGCGGCAAATCCTTGCGGTTGCGATTTACGACCGACTGGATATTACTGGCGACGCTGCCTAAATCGCGGCGGTCGACGGAGCCGTAGATGTCGATCACTGGCTGGACGTCGTAATGCGAAACCACCGCCATCTCCGAGCCTCGGCTGAACGAAGCGACGTCACTGAGAATCTCGGACTGGCTGGCGCCCGGGACTGTGATTGGAACGTTTTCGAGTTTCGCAAGGGAATCGGTGCGGTATTCAGGCGTTTGCACGGCGATGTTGTAACTGACGCCGCTTTGTGGATCGAGCCAGAACGTGGGCGAAGTTTGGAAGCTGCCGCTGAGTGAGATGAGAAGATTTCGCGCCACATCGGAGGCGGTGTAACCAATCTGCTGAGCCTTGGTGCGGTTGACATCGATGTGCAGGCGCGGCTCGTTGAAGGCTTGCTGAATACGCATATCCACCGTGCCAGGAATGAACTTGAGCTGGTTGAGCAGATTGTCTGCAAACTGGCGGTTGGCGAGAAGGTTTCTGCCGAGAATCTGAACGTCGATGGGAGCGGGCAAGCCGAAATTCAGGATTTTACTCACCATATCGGTAGGCAGGTTGTAGAACTCAACCCCCGGAAAATCTTGCGCCAGAACACCACGAAGTTCGCGGACGTAGTCGATGGTGGGCCGGTGTTTGGGCGCAAGGGAGACGAGAATGTCCGCGTCCTCGCTGCCAATCGGCGCCGCGTTGCTGTAAGAGAGATTGATGCTGCTGTACGGCAGTCCGATGTTGTCTATGACGGAGGTGAGTTCGGAAGATGGAATGTGAGCGCGGATGTCCGCTTCGACGCGATCGCATAATGCCGCCGTATCTTCGATGCGCGTCCCGGTGGGAGCGCGCATGTGGAGATCGAATTCGCCACTGTCGACGGCGGGGAAGAAATCCTGGCCGATCATCGGAAGAAGAGCGAAAGATAGAATGCACGCACCGAAAAACCCGCCGACGAAGAGCTTGCGGTGGCGGATGCAGGCGGCAAGCATGCCATGATAGATTTCGCGGAAGCGCTCAAACCCGGCCTCGAAACCGGACTGCAAGCGGACGAAAGGATTGCGGGAAGCTTCCGTGAGCGCGCGGCGCTGCTCTTCGGTCTGCTCGATGAGCATATAGCGCGCCATCGTCGGAACCAGGGTTCGGGACAACAGATAGGACGCTAACATGGCGAAAACAACGGCTTCAGCAAGGGGAACGAAGAGGAAGCGAGCCACACCGGAAAGGAAGAACATGGGAACGAATACGATACAAATGGAAAGGGTGGAAACCAGAGCGGGCGTGGCGATTTCCTCCGACCCGTCCAAGACGGCCTGCACCAGTTCTTTGCCTTGATCGATATTTCGGTTGATGTTCTCGATGGCGACGGTGGCGTCGTCCACCAAGATTCCAACAGCGAGCGCGAGGCCTCCGAGAGTCATGATATTGATTGTTTGCCCGAGGGCGCTCAGTACGATGATCGAGGTCAAGACGGACAAAGGGATGGAAACGGCGATAATGAACGTGCTGCGCCAACTACCGAGAAATACGAGGATCAACAATCCAGTCAGGCCCGCCGCGATCACTCCTTCGCGCACCACGTCGTCAACCGACGCGCGAACGAAGATGGACTGGTCGGAGAGAAGCTGAATTCTCAATTGCGGCGGTAGGCCAGCCAGGATGGTGGGAATTTTCTTCTTCACATTCGCGATGATGCTGAGAGTGGAGACATCGCCGCTTTTGAGAACGGAGAGCAAAGAAGCGCGCCTGCCATTGACATGCACGATGTTCGTCTGCGGAGGGCTTCCGTCGCGAACGTTAGCTACGTCATGGATGTAGACGGTGGAATTGCCGACTTGTTTGACGGGTAAATCGTTCAATTCCTGGATGGTCTGCGGCGCGCCGTTCATGTCCACTTGATATTCGAAAGAGCCGATCTTCGCGGTCCCGGCTGGAATGATCAGGTTCTGGTTGCCGATGGCGTTGACCACATCGAGCGGAGAGAGATCGTGGGCTTGTAGAGCCTGCGTATTGAGGTCCACCTGAATTTGGCGTTGCTTTCCCCCGTAGGGATACGGGACGGCAACGCCAGGAATATTGATGAGCCCGACGCGGACGAAACTCTGCGCCAAGTCGCCCAGTTGCTGTTCGGAAAGGCCCTGGCCCGAAAGCCCCAACTGGATTACGGGAACGGTCGAAGCGTTGTACTGGATAACAAACGGAGGCTGCGTGCCGGGCGGCATGGAGTGAACGATGGTGGTGGAAATGGCCGTGATTTGAGCGACGGCGCTGCCGATATTGACGCCCGGCTGGAAATGCACCTTCACCACGGCACGGCCGGTGAGCGATTGGGAATCGATGTGCGAAATGTCGTTGACCGTAGTGGTGAGGGCGCGCTCGTAAACGTAAACGATGCGATTCGACATCTCCTCGGGAGACAGGCCGGTGTAGTTGAAGAGCACGCTGATGATTGGGATATCGATGTTGGGGAAGATATCTACCGGCGTGCGCAAGATGGTGATCGTGCCGACAATCAAGAGCAGGATGGCCGCGACCACAAAAGTATAAGGACGGCGCAGGGCGAGCCGAACGATCCACATCTACGCGTGTGCTCCCGTAACCCGTCAAACCAAACGGCAAAGCACAGAACGACAGCGCCGTAAGACGGGAAGCCGTGATTATCTCACGCCAACGCAACACTGAACCGAAAACGTCATGCTCGAAAATGAGTCCACGCGCCGCGCTAACACTTCCCAATCTCAAAAAAATCGAGAATGTGGCGTCGGTGACGAGTTCAGGGGCTACAACGCGGAATACACGCTACTCAGCAGCACGTTGACGCGAGCTTCGCGACCGCTCGGGACGAGATGGCGACTGGGGCCAAACGCAGGCCAAGGCGCAATTGACACGCTCCGCTTCACCCGATACCCTTGTGGACCATGAAAATTATCATTGCAGACAAAATCAGTCCGCGGGGAATCGATCTACTCCGCCAAAACAAGGGTTGGGACATTGTGTTGCCGGCGGCCGCGTCGCTTCCCAGCGAAATTGTGGATGCGGACGCGCTGGTAGTGCGCAGCGCCACAAAGGTAACCGCGCAGCTGATGGAAAGCGCTAAGCGTCTGCGCGTGATCGGCCGCGCCGGAGTGGGCGTGGACAACGTGGACGTTGAAGCCGCCACGCATCGGGGCATCGTGGTGATGAATACGCCGGGTGGCAACGCCGTAAGCGTGGCCGAACATACGCTCGCGCTGTTTCTGGCGCTGGCTCGCTCCGTGCCTCAGGCGAATGCCTCGATTCACGCGGGCAAGTGGGAAAAGTCGGCTTTTTCCGGCACCGAAATGCGCGGCAAGACCATCGGCCTGATCGGACTGGGGCGGGTGGGAATGGAAGTGGCGCGTCGCGCCAGCGCGCTGGAAATGAAAGTGCTGGCGTGCGATCCGTACGTGACGCCGGCGGCCGCCCGCGAAGTTGAGGCGGAACTCGTTTCCATGGATGATCTGCTGCGCCAGTCGGACGTGATCTCGCTACACAGCGCGTTAACCCACAGCACCGAAAAAATGATCGACGCCGCGGCCATCGCCAAGATGAAGAAGGGCGCGCGCATCGTCAATTGTGCGCGCGGCGAAATGATCGACGAGTCCGCACTCGCCGAAGCGCTCCGCTCGGGTCAAGTCGCAGGCGCCGCTCTCGATACCTTCGCGCAAGAGCCGCCGAAAAACTCGCCGCTGATTGGCATGCCCAATGTGATCGCCACGCCGCACATAGCCGGCTCGACCGCTGAGGCGCAGGAAGAGGTCGGCATCGCCATCGCCCAGCAGGTGCGCGATTACCTGGCGGAGGGTGTGGTCCGCAACGCGGTGAATTTGCCGCCGATGTCACCCGATCAGTACCGTCGGCTGCGTCCTTACCTTGAACTGGGCGAACGACTCGGCTCGTTCATCGCTCAAGCAGCGCCTTCGCCAACGTTCAGCCGAGTGCGCATTCGATATGCGGGAGAGCCGGCCGAACTTGGCTCGCACGTGATTCGCAGCGCCGTTCTCACCGGCATCCTGAACGTAGTGCTCGACGAAAAAGTGAACTTGGTGAACTCCGCCGAGCTAGCCGCCGCGCGAGGGCTGGTCATCGAAGAGTCCACGCGCCGCCGCGAACGCGGGTTCCCGAATTCCGTCGAAGTCACCATCGCCGATGGCCGCGAACTTTCGGTCGAAGGCATCGTCGTGCAGGACGGTGCGCCGCGTATTCTGGCGCTCGACGGTATCAGCGTAGAGGCTCCGCTCGAGGGCACTTTGCTGCTTTCGCGCAATACCGACGTTCCCGGCGTCATCGGCCGCATCGGCACCGAGCTCGGCACGCTGGGTATCAACGTGGCCACTTTCGCGCTAGGCCGTCGCGCGCCGGGCGGAGGCGCGGAAGCGCTCGCGCTCGTTGGACTCGACGGAAAAGTGGACCCTACGCTCGTGCAGCGAATTCGCGCGCTGCCCTCGGTCACCGACGCTCGCATCGTCGATTTGCCGAGTGCGGCGCAGGCACGCGCGGCTTCCTAGCGCGTACTGCAATGAGCACCACTGTCCAAACTCGTCCGCTTCCCGTACCGGAGCCGCAGCTCACTCCGGACGAGATGATCGAGCGAGCCCGTGCTCTGCAACTGCGCCTGCGTGAAGAGCAGGACGCGACGGAGGCCCGCGGGCATTACTCCCCTGAACTTCATCAGGAATTCCGCAAAGCTGGCTTTTACCGCTGCCTGCAGCCGCGCCGCTTCGGCGGCTACGAATTTGATCTCAAGACGTTCTATCGCCTCGCCATCGAGCTCGCGCGTGGCGATCCTTCCGCAGCGTGGTGCCTGATTCTCGGCGCCGGCCACTGCTTGATGCTCGGCTCCTATTTCGACCCCGAAGCGCAGGCCGCCGGGTTTGGTCCCGAAGGCAATTTTTGCGCCGCGTCTGTTGCCGCCCCCACCGGCGTAGCGAAACGCTCGGGCGATCGCTGGATCATCCACGGCTCTTGGGCCTACGCTTCTGGCGCGCCATATTCCACGCACTTCATGCCGTGCGTGGCGATTCCCGACGAAAAGTCGGGGCGCTCGAAGCTCGGAGTCGCGCTAATTCCGCGCGCGCAATGGAAAATGCTCGACGATTGGGGCGCGATTCTCGGCATGCGCGGCAGCGGCTCGAATTCGATCGTCGTCGATCAAGCAAACGTTCCCGAGAATCACGTAATAGAACTCGACATGCTCGACGTGGACGTCTCGAAGGGCACGCCAGGGTCCCGGCTCCATGGCAATGCGATGTACGCGGGGCGCTGCTCTTCGTTTTTCCACGCGGAACTGGTTTCGCTGATGACCGGCCTGGGCCTTGCCGCCATCGACGAATACGAATCAATCATTCGCACGAAGAACACGCTGTTCCCGCCCATCATGCCGCGGTACGAGCACCATGACTATCAGCGCGCCATCGGGCTTGCGCTTGGGCTAGTGGGAGCGGCACGCCGCTTGGCCGTCAACGCCGGCGAACTTTACATGGAGTATTGCCGCCGCGGATATGAAGGCGGCGAACCATTTTCATTGCGCGAAGATCTCGAGCTTTTCGCAACTCTCGAACATGGCGGCAGGCTAGTGTGGGAGGCCGTCGAGTTGCTGTTCCGCACATCCAGTAGCGCAGGCGCGAAAAACGGCCAGCGCATGCAGCGCTATTATCGCGACATTTCTATCTACCGCGGCCACCTCTCCGCGCAGTACGAGGTCGTCGCCGAGCGTCTCGCGCTCGTGCACCTCGGCCTCGCCGGGTCCAATGCTAAAGCTCGCTTGAGTCACCAAACCTGACGCGCCTGCACGGCCCAGCGTCCGCCAAGCTAGTTACACGTCTACTTAAAGTTGTGTACACTGTCGCCGATTTCGCGCCTGCATTCCCACAGTCATTGGAAACCAATACGATTCGCAGCGAAGGAGCGGAATATGACCATCGCGAAAGTCACTCCGGTTCTCGTGCTGAGTTTACTGATCTGTTTGGTCGCGGTTCCCACGCTGGCCCAAAGTCAGAAAGACGAGGCTGCTATCCGCATGATTGTCGAAGACGAATCTACGGCGTGGAATAACGGAGACGCAGTTGCTTACGCGCGCCACTTCGCGGAGGACGGCACTTTCACGAACATCTTGGGTGAATTTTATCGAGGACATAGTGCCTTCGTGACAGAGCATGAGCACATACTTAAGACGATCTTCCTCGATAGCACGATCCATCAAGACATCGTCTCAATGCGATTCATCACCCCGGATGCAGCCGTTGTGGAAGTGCTAACTGCTGTCGCAGGAGCGAAGCTGCCTCGCTCTCGCGGCGATAGCTTTGACGCCCAAGGGCGTCTACGTACACGCCTGCTGCAAGTGTTCGTACGACGAAATAGCGCGTGGGAAATTATGGCATATCACAATGTTGAGGTCAGAGACGCTCTGCATCTACGGGAGCCGAAGGGCCCTACGTTCAAGTAATGAATGCGCGACACCGACAGAGGCGCCAAAAATATGGGCGCATAGCAGGACAACCTTCCAGAAATGAAACCGAGAGGTAAGGATTGCCATGGCGTAAATGCCCGTCACACTTTAGTGCCGCGCATTCGCTTCGGCCAGATCCCGCTCTTCCCCGGCGATAGGATCCCGTTCGGGTCGAGCGCATCTTTGATCGTTTCGTGTAACCGCAGCAGCGCGTGCTGGTTGAACGAATATTTGCTCGCCACCGTGTCCATGAACGCCGTGTGCGTCCGGTATTCTCCCCATCCGTGCTGGGCCGCCACCGCGGCAAGCCGCTCGAAAACCTGCCGGGTTCTCCGATTCCGCTCCACGTTGTGCTCGATCGGAAAACCGAAAAGCAGCACGAACGACCGCGGGAAATAGCTCCATGGCAGTGCGAAAAACTGGTTCTGCGGTGGCACGCCCAGTTCCGCATACGCTTCGCCGAAGACTTTCAGCGCCTCGAAAACGGCTTTGCCATCCATCGGAATGATCGGCGAAAAGTCCAAATGTCCGGCGGTCGATTGCAGCATGCTGAAAATCGATAGGTTCGGAACGCCCAGCGCAATTTGCGGCGCGTTTTCCAGTTCTTGCGCGCTGAGGGGAAATTCGTAACGCCGCCCGTCCTTGAATTTCGCGCCCGGAATCGACGAAAACTGCTCCTGCGTGTGTTCCCACTGCGCGTCGATGATTTTCCGCGGCCCCCAGTAATGTAGCTCCGCGCTCCAATACGGCAAACCCGTCTCCGCGCCCAGTCGGTCCAGCTCCGCCACCGACGGGCCGCCGGGCATGTCCAGCACCGCCCCGCCTTGCGATACGCGGTAATTCAGCAGCGGGCTTTCCAGAAGCATGGTCCCGCGCACGATTCCCGAATTCATCAATCTTGCGAGGATCTCGACAAACGGGATCAGATCATCGTGTTTCTGCACCATCACGGTTCCGTCGCGGTACGCTTCCGGCGCGGGCATCAGCCAGACGCCCATCTTCGTAACCACGCCGAAATTAGACTGCGAGAAGATCCCGTCCACGTAAGGCCCAAAACCATACTTGTACTGCTGCCAGGTTTTCGCCGTGGGCAGCGCTCCCATTCCCGTGCGCACCACTTCCCCATTTGCCAGCACCACCTCCATTCCGCATACCGTCGCGAAGTGGTCTCGCATCGGCGTGCGACCGCCGCCGCGTTCCAACGAGTTGCCCACCGGACTTCCCCATCCTGGATCGGGCGGATCGATCCATACCTTCAGCCCGCGCTCTTGAATGTACCGGTACAGATCGAAATAATTCACCCCGGGTTCCACAAGAGAGTACGCATCCGCTTCGTTCACCTCCAAAATCCGGTTCATGCGCTTCAGGTCCAGCACCACGCTGCCTGAAAGCCGCGGTGCCGATCCGCCGTACGCCAGATTTTTCCCCGTCGAAATCGTCCACAGTGGAATCTTGAATTCGTTGGCGATCCGCAGCACCGCCTGGATTTGTTCCACACTCTCCGGAGCGACGGCCGCGGACGGAACCGGATCCTGCGGCTCGTGCCAGAAAGGCGAGTATGCGTCGCGGTACATGTTCACGTCCGCTTCCGAGGAAAATACCCATTCCTGGCCGACGGCTTTCGCAAATTGCTCCAACGCGATGGAAAAATCCTGCGGCGTTACGCCGGGCGGAACTCGCATGTCAAAAACTCCTGTCTATCGTCAAGTCGCTGGCGACCGCGATAGGGACGACGGCGAGCGATCAGCTCGCCGCAGAAACTGCTATGTCTGAAAGCCGCTGGCAGCGCTCTATATTCTGCGATTCTTCCATTACGCCGGACGAAACCAGCACGAACGTCATATCCAGTTCGGGATCGACCCAATACAGCGAACTCCCGGCGCCGAAATTGCCGAATGTTCGCGGTGAAGTCATCGTCCCAAAGTGATGGTGGCAAATCGCCTCTCCGCGCAGAAAGAAACCGATGCCCAAGTACGCCGGCGAAGGCTCCCACCCGCGCATGATCGAAAGCGGCTTGAAAAGCTCGTTGGGACGGTCGCCAGTCTGATTGCGTGTAGCTATGTCCAAGATTCGCGGCGAAATAATCCGCACGCCGTCCAGTTCCCCGCCGCGCCGCAGCATCTCCGCAAACCGGAAAAGATCGCCGGCTGTGGTCACTGCACCAACCCACGGCATCTCCGAGTGTTGTTCTTCAAATGCGCCGTTTGGCCCCAGATTGCTATGCCCTAGATGATCGATGGGCGACCGGTCGAGAAATATCGGAACCACCTTCCGCGCGCGCAAATCGGCACGTACACCGATCGAGGTATCCTTCATCTTCAGCGGGCCGAGCAGATCGTCATCTACGATTTCGCGGTAGCGGCGTTTCTTCGCATCGGTGCGCCGCAGCATTTCTCCCATCAGTGCGTGTGCTGCCATGGGCGCGTACGTCGCCAGTTTTCCCGGCTCCTCGATTGAATGCAGATATTTGCAAATGGCCTCTATGATTTCGTCCAGATGGTCGATGCACATCCCCGGTTTCGGCGTGAAAACGCTCGGCAGACCGGAAGTGTGCGTCAGCAGGTGGTAGACCGTAATCTTTTCCCGCCAGCCGCCAGAAAACTCCGGAATAATTTCGGACACGCGGGTGGTCAAGGCGAAATCGCCTCGCTCGATGGCGCGAAACACCAGCACATTTGTCAGCGCCTTGGTCGTCGAGAAAATATTGAAGACGGAGTTCTTCTTCAGCGGCCGGTCGCGCTTCGAATCGATGTGCCCGATAGCCTCGCGCAAAGCCACCATTCCGTGCCGCGCCACCACAACCACGGCGCCGAAATACCATCCTCGGCGCACATCATCTTCGATCGTGGCTTTTAGGTGCTGCATCCGCTCTGCTGATATCCCACTCCGCGCCTGCTTTTCGGCCATGGCACTTCCTCCGTTGCGGAGTTCGCCTCACTCGCGCATTTTGCACGGCACTATAACAAATCCAGCGTCATCAGACGCTCGCAAATCGCCATTCTCGCGTGTATGCGTGTCACATCCCAATTCCGGTCAACCCCGTGCTGAACCGCACCATCAACGGCGTGAGATGTTCTCGCGGTGTCACTTGCGCGGAGATTGTTCAGGGCGTGATGCTCAGGTGAAGTGCTTCGTCTAGCATCGAGATATCCATACTGGTATAAACGAAACGGCCGGACGAAACCTCGCTGTCTAGGTCCCTCGCGACGAAGTGCACATCCAAGGTACAGGTCAGTACGACCTGTACCTTTTTGTACCTCCGGCCAGTAGAAAGCGGTCCTGCCATGTGTGCTACCGTCGATCTGTGCGCGGACCAACAATTCGGCAGAAGCAAGTCTCCAGCAGGAGAAACTACTACTCGCCACGATCCGCTTCTACCCGAGACTGCCGAACGAGTAGAAACACTCGTAAGTCGTAGAAAACACACGATCGGGTACACATCTACCCGAGACGGGGCGCAGCAGACGTCGCATCGCAATTTCGCGTTGGAAAATCCGAAGCTACCTGAACCAGCTTACGAGGTCTTAGCCGGGAAGAGCAACGCGAGCGTTGGCAGTTTCGTCGGCGGCCAGGGGCGCGGGAAATTTAGGCCACAGCGTATAATCGCGCGAATGGTCACCAGCGCCGCGCAACCCTCATCTCAGGCGACGCATGAGAAGCGCATGGTCGCGCTCGGCTCAGTCGCGTCGGCGCTCGTCTTGGTGCTGCTGAAGGCCTTTCTGGCATGGACGACTGGCAGCCTCGGAATTCTCTCCGAAGCGCTGCATTCGATGCTCGATTTGGTGGCCGCCGTGATCACCTACTTGTCCGTTCGCGTGGCGGATAAGCCTGCGGACGCGGATCATCTTTACGGGCACGGCAAGGTGGAGAGCTTTTCGGCTTTCGTTGAAACCGGCCTGCTGCTGCTGACCGCCGTCTATATCGTCTGGGAGGCCTTCCAGCGGCTGCTGTTTCGCACGTCCGAAATCCGTCCCAGCATATCGGCAATCGTGATTTTGGCGCTGGCGATGTGCATCGACCTGGTGCGATCCCGCGCGCTGGCACGCGTGGCCAAAAAGTATCCGAGCGAGGCGCTGGAGGCGGACGCGCTGCATTTCTCGACGGACGTGTGGAGCACGTTCGTGGTGATTTTGGGCATTACCGGCGCGTGGCTGGGAATGAAGCTCGGGCTTCCGTGGCTGCGGTCACTCGATCCAATCGCGGCGTTGGGAGTGGCCGGAGTGATCATTTGGGTTGGCTCGCGGCTGGGAAAGCGCACGATTGACGCGCTGCTCGATGTAGCGCCGATCGGTCTGCGCGAGCGCATCGTCAACGCAGTGGACGAGACGGAAGGAGTGCTGCAGACCGAGCGCGTGCGCGTGCGTCGCGCTGGCCAGCGATATTTCGTGGATGTGACCATCAGCGTTCCGCGGATAGCCAGCTTGGAACAGGCGCATGCGGCGAGCGATGCCGTGGAACGTAACATCGAGCGTCTGATTCCGGCGGACGTGGTGGTGCACGTGGAGCCCCGCGCGCAGAGCGGCGAGCATCTGTTCGACACGATTCGAGCCATCGCGCAGCGGCGCGGAATGCCGGTCCACGAGCTTTCGGCGCACCAATATGACGGCAGGCTGTTCGTCGAATTGCATCTGGAAGTGGACGAAACCGCCAGCCTTAGTGAAGCGCACCGGCGCGCCACGGAGCTGGAAGATGAAATTCAGCGCGCCACCCAGCCGGGAACGCTGGTGAATATCCATATCGAGCCGCTCGGAAAACAGATCGCCAGCGCGGAGGAAATGAAGGACCTTTCGCGCGCGGTGCAGGACTTTCTAAATTCCCTACCGTCGGAATTCACGGAGTTGGCCGATTGCCACGACGTGCACGTCCGGAGCGTGGAGCACCGCATTCTGGTCTCCTGCCACTGCGCGATGGCCGGGAAACTGCCGGTGACCGTGGTACACGACCTCACGGCCGCGCTGGAAGTCCGAGTTAAGGAACGCTTTCCGCAAATTTACCGGCTGACGATTCATCCCGAGCCGGTAGGCGAGAACTGACCCCGCATGAAAATGCCAGAGCGGCAAGAGCCATCAGCGCCGGAAAACATTCCAGTACGTAACGCGGCTCGGGCGTTTCAGCAAACCACGCGATGAACGCCGTACGCACGACGATAAAAACCAGCAACAGCGCCACGGCTGGTCGAAGCGGTGAGTATTTAAATCCAATCCACGCGCCGATCGCAGCGAGACCGAGATACGCGGCGTTGATCGCGACAAGCGCCAGCGTGACGCAAAAGTCTTCGCGGTCGTTCTCCCATTCGCTGGATATCGGAAACATCTGGCCAGTGTATGACAGCAACTCGACTCGCGGCGCAAACCAAAGCGCAAGCGAGCGCATCAGCGGAACCTTCACCCAGGTGCGCAACGGGTGCAGCGCGGTGCGTTCACGTGCCATTTCGCCAAACGCGCGATCTTCGGCGGGCGTGAGCGTCAGCGTCTTATTGTATGCCCCGAGTAATTGCGCCACTCGCGCGCGCTGCTCCGGCGAATCGAAGGCCGACGACGGAATATCGGCGAGGTTGATTCTCGCGCCGTCCAGATTCCAGCTAACGGCGAACACATCGCGGAATCGCCACAGCCACGTGTGCGTCCAGGCATCAAACCCGCGCGGCGCGAGTTCGCCGGGGAGTTCGCCATAGCGCGGCGCGAGGAATTGCAGTTTGTGCAGTGTGTTCCAGTTTCGCGCGGCCCAAGGTGCAAGCGGCAGGAACAAGCCGACGGCCATCAGCACCGTGGCGCGAATCAGCCGTGGCCAATTGACTGGCCGCCAATATCGCACTAGCAACACGAGACCAGCGGCGAGCAAGAGCAGCGGCGCTTCCGGACGTACAAGCGTGCCGAAACCCACGATGATCCCCGCCAGGAACCAGGGGCTCAGCGAAAACATCGTCCGCGCCGCTTGCGGATGCAAGCCGTCGGCTCCGAGCTCCGTATGAAGCAGCACAAAGATCGCGGTTGCCGTTAGGAAAATCGCGAGCGTCTCGGCTAGGATGGCGGCAGTGTAGTTCGCCGTGAAAGGGCAGAGCGCCGAAAGCCACAGGCCCGCAATCGCTACCCTCCTGCGAGCGTGCTGCGGCGCCAACCGGGCGGCGATCAGCGCGACCGCGAAGCACGTGAGCATTTCGAGGGAGGCCTGCGCGAACATCGCCGCTCTTTCGGATTTTCCAGCGAGCGCGAAAATGCTGGCTAGGAATGCCGGGTATCCCGGAACGCGCATATCCACGGGCATTAGTTGGCCGTTAACTACAAGGCCGTAGACGCCATGCTTCAACCAATTCCACGCCAGCTCGATGTAAAATGGCGAGTCACCAGCATCGTTGACCGGAAATTTCAGAATAAAAAGAGTGCGCAAGCCCATCCCGGCGAGTACAGCCGAGAGCACGTGAAAACGCATCTTATGTGCTGACGTCATTGACCCCGCTTCATCGAACGATTAGCTTGGAATCGAGACATGCCTGAACGCAAGCCCATATTCTTCGATCAGGAACGCCGGCGTTGGCGCAGGACGCGCCTGGCCATGGAACTTGCCGGCGCCATTTTCACGCTGGCGCTGATTGTGTTCCTGCTGAATGTAGTGCGCAATCCGGAGCTGCCCGAATTATTGCGCCCGGAAGTTCACCCGGGTTTGCGCGCGATTCCTTTCCGGCGCAGGGCCAAACCCAAAGTGATTCGGAGCCGCAAGCGCCGGGTGGCAGCGCTCGGAAAGATCCCGGAGAACTACGAACCGCTGCGCATGGCTTTCTACGTCAGCGATGATTACATGAGCTTCATCTCTCTGCAGGAACACTTTCACCAACTGGACTTGGTGGTGCCGGACGCGCTGCACGCCGTGTACGCCGACGGCAGCGTGCAGGCCGACCTGGATCCCAAGCTCACGGATTTCGTTCGGTCGCTGAAAACGAGGGGCATCGATCTGCCGGTGATGCCGATGGTCAACAACTACGACGCCAAGGCTGGCTGGTGCCCGCCGGCTTTCTTGAAAATGCTGGCGGATGCGGCGGCGCGGAAAAAGCTCGCGAACCAACTAGAACAGTATGCGGGTGGAAGGCACGAACCCGGCATCGTGGTCGATTTCGAATCTTTGCCACAAACAAGCCAGAAGCAGTTTGAGTCGCTCGTGCACGATTTAAGCGTCTCGCTGCACGCGCAGGGCATGAAGCTGATGGTCGCGCTGCCGGCCGCCGACTGGACCTATAACTACAAGTATTTCGCCTCGCAGGCGGATGCGATCATCCTGATGAACTACGATTTCCGGTGGCCCACTTCGCCTCCGGGCCCGATTGCGCCGCAGGACTGGTTCGTCCGCAACATCAACAACATGGTAAAGATCGTGCCGCCCAGGAAGCTGATCATGGGCATCGCGAATTATGGGTACGATTGGCCCACACCCACGAAGCAGGACCCGCATCCCGTGGCTGCGTCGCTAAGCTTTCAGCAAGGCGTGGTCACGGCCGTTGAATCCGGCGCCGACGCTCTCTACGACCCCGATTCATTCAACCTGCATTACTCGTACGAGGACGAAAACAAGCGCGTCCACACGGTCTGGATGCTCGACGGCGTAACGGGTTACAACGAACTGCGGGCCGCCGAGCGAGCGGGCGTGGCCGGCACGGCACTTTGGCGGCTAGGCTTGGAAGATCCTTCGATTTGGACCATATGGGACGCCACGCACGCGGATAAAGCTACCCGCGATCGGCTCGAAACCGTCCCGCCTGGCTACGATTTGATATTCGAAGGCAACGGCGACATTTTGAGAATCACCGGCACACCGCAGAACGGTTCTCGCACACTCGATTACGACGCCGATTCCGATGTTTTTGATGACGAGAGTTACCAGAGTTATCCGATGTCCTGGAGAATCCAGCAGATTGGCGGGGGGTCGCCGCGCACGGTGGCTTTGACCTTCGACGACGGACCGGATCCCACCTGGACGCCAAAGGTAATCGACATACTCAAAAGCAAAGGAGTTGTGGGCACATTTTTCGTTATCGGGGAGGAAGCCAATCAATACGACAGCATCGTGAAACGCGAATACTCCCTCGGCGACGAAATAGGCAACCACACGTTCACGCACCCCGATTTCGAAGACATCACGAAGTCCGACCTGCAAATTCAGCTCAACTTGACTGAGTTGCTGCTGGAAAGCAGCCTCGGGGTGAAAACCACGCTTTTCCGACCGCCTTACGGAGTTGATGTGGAACCGGAAACGGCTAGCGAAGTTCACATGCTTCCAGTTCCGCAGCAGATGGGCTACTTGATCATCGGCGGACGCGTGGATCCGCATGACTGGGGGGAACCCGGCGGAGGCCCACCGCCGCCCACGAACACGATCGTCAAACGCGTCGTGAGTCAGGTGGAAGCGAACGTCGGGAACATTGTCTTGCTCCACGACGGCGGCGGCGATCGCATCCATACCGTCGAAGCGCTTCCACAGATCATCGACCAACTTCAAGCGAAGGGCTATAAATTCGTTTCCGTTTCCCAACTACTAGGCGAGACGCGGGCGCAAGTGATGCCGCCGTTGCGGCACCGGGAATGGTTAATGGTGCGCCTGGACGCAACGATTTTCGCGTTTTTCCGCTGGGTGCGCCGCAGCATCGCGTTTATTTTTATTCTGGGCATCGTGCTGGCCAGCGGACGCGCGCTGATCATCGGATTGTTAGCTCTCATCGAAAAATTCCGGCCCGCGCCGGAAGATCGCCCGGATTACCAGCCGGCAGTGACCGTCCTGATTCCGGCCTACAACGAAGAATCCGCGATCGTCGATACGGTTTCGGCCGCTCTGGCTTCCAACTATCCGAAGCTTGAAATCCTGGTGGTCAACGATGGCTCGATAGACCGGACGTCGGAACTGGTTCGCAAAGAGTTTGTGCGCGACCAGCGCGTGCGCCTGCTGGATCAGTCGAATCGAGGAAAACCGACGGCGCTGAACCACGGACTTTCCGAAGCCACCGGCGAAATTATCATTTCGATCGACGCCGATACCATCGTCGATCCGCAGGCCATTCCGCGGCTGGTTCGGCACTTCGCCGATCCGCACGTCGGTGCTGTAGCCGGTAACGTGAAGGTGATGAACCGCAACCGCTGGATTACCCGTTGGCAGGCGCTTGAATACATCACCAGCCAGAACCTCGAAAAGCGGGCCTTCGATCTGCTCAATTGCATCCCGGTGGTGCCCGGAGCCGTCGGTGCCTGGCGCACGGACGTGT
>JBOGMW010000105.1:0-2581 GCA_050746805.1 Candidatus Acidiferrales bacterium
AACCGAAGATCGTGTCCACGCGAGTGGTGAAAATCCGCACCGGCTCGTCTAGCGCCTCAATATCAAAATCCACCAGCGTGCCCTTGGATTTCCCAATCCAATTCTGCTGCATGGTCAGTACGCGCTCAGGCCACCGGACCAAGCCCTTCATGTCTTCGAGCAGCCGCTCAGCATACGCGGTGATCTTCAGAAACCACTGCTCGAGCTCGCGCTCGATGACGCGCGTGTCCTCGTGCCGCCAGCAGCAGCCAGCAATCACCTGCTCATTGGCAAGCACGGTCTCACACTGCGGGCACCAGTTCACGCGGCGCTTCTTACGATAGGCCAGGCCGCGCTCAAACATCCGCAGAAAAAACCACTGGTTCCAGCGGTAATACTCCGGCACGCAGGTGGCAATCTCGCGCCGCCAATCGTAGCTGAGGCCAAGCCGCTTCAATTGCCCGCGCATGCGATCAATAAAACTGAAGGTGAATTCCGAAGGGTGGCGCTGGTGCTTGATGGCGGCATTCTCCGCCGGCAGGCCAAAGGCATCCCAGCCAATCGGATGAAGCACGTTGAACCCTTGCATCCACTTGTAGCGCGCAAGCGCATCGCCCAGCGTGTAATTGCGCACGTGCCCCATGTGAATGTCGCCGGAAGGATACGGAAGCATTTCGAGTACGTAATACTTTTCGCGGTCGGAGATCGCGCTGCGGTCAAACTCCGCATCGAAAAGATGCCCTTCTTCCCAACGTTTCTGCCATTTGGCTTCGATCTTCTGCGGGTCGTATTGTGGGTCCATAGTATGAAGTCAAAAGGCAAATGTCAAAAAACAGAAAACCACCCAGCCGGTTGCTGAAGAGCTCTCGAAACATGTCATTCTGAGGAGCCGAAGGCAACGAAGAATCTCGTAACTCATCGCTTTCAGACAAGGGCAGATTGTTCGCTCCGCTCAGAATGACATGTGGTTAATATCGTCGCACGCGGCTAACAGTCCGCTAGGTGAACAGTGTTGCATCTAACAGTGTTTCTGCTTTTCGCTCACCTGCCTTCCTGCCAACTTTCGCATCATGCGCAGGTTTTTCAAATCATCGCCGGGTTTGTCTACAGGGGTTTCGCAAATAAATGGAATGGAGCGCAGCTTTGGGTGCCGCACGATGCGTCCAAATGCCTCCGCGCCGATTTGTCCCTTGCCAATATGCTCGTGGCGGTCAACGTGAGACGCGAACAAGGATTTCGAATCGTTGGCGTGTATGACGCGGAGATTCTTCAGGCCGACGGTCGAATCGATTTCTTTCACGGTTCGCTTCAGCCCATCCGCAGTGTGGATGGCGTAGCCTGCGGCGAAGCAATGCGCGGTGTCAATACACGCGCCCATGGGAAGACCGCGCGCCGCGCCCGCAACGATCTCCGCCACTTCCTCAAACGTCCTGCCAATCACCGATCCTTGCCCTGCCGTGTTTTCTATCAGTATCGTTAGCCCGTCAAGCCGCAACCCGTCTGCCGCCTTGCCAAGCGACTCGATGCAGGTGGCGATGGCCTGGGACGGAGTGGTTCCCTTCGCGCTGCCGGGATGGGTAACGAGGAACTCTGCTCCCAGCGCGACGGCGCGTTCCAGCTCTCTGCGAAATGCGGCGATAGATTTCTCCAGAATCAGCGAGTCGGCAGAAGCCAGGTTGATCAGATAATTATCGTGTACGACGACCGGGGCGAGTTTGTATCCGGCCCGGACCTCACGGAATTTTGCGCAATCGTCAGTCGAGGGGTTAAGCGTCCGCCATCCGCGCGGGTTGGCGGAAAACATCTGAAACGTGTCGCAGCCGATTTTCTTCGCGTGGTGCGCCGCGTTCTCGACGCCTCCCGCAATCGATGTGTGGACACCTACCCTCACGATTCTCTCGCCATAAGTTCAATGGTCGATCTTAACACGACGGAAAAAGGATCGTTATTCGCCGCGGGTGGCCCGTCGCACGCGGCAGTCGTGCTCATGGCAAGGCAAAAAGCGTCTGGAAATTGTTGATGACCTGGGCACCCAGTTCCTCCTCGCCGGTCCCGCGCAGCACGGCCAGTTGACGCAGGACTTCCGCAACAAACGCCGGTTCATTCCGCTTCCCCCGATGGGGAACGGGGGCGAGGAACGGACAATCCGTCTCGGTGAGAATGCGGTCCGTCGGAATTTGAGGCGCGACCTCGCGCAGGCCCGAGGCATTCTTGAAGGTCAGGTTGCCGGCAAAGGAAATCATGAATCCATAATCCATTAAGTTAAAAGCGTCGTCCCGGCTTCCGGTGAAGCAATGCAGAATGCCGCCCAACCCGGAACCCCGCCAGTGCTCCTGGAAAATCCGCCGCAAGTCACCCCAGGCATCGCGGCAGTGAATGAGCACGGGTAAATTCGACTCGCGCGCGAGCTCGAGCTGCCGGATCAGAATGTCTTGTTGCGCTTCGCGCGGCGAATGATCGTAGTGGTAATCGAGGCCAATCTCGCCGATCGCTACAAACTTCGGATGGCGGGCAAATTCGCGCAATTCGCCAAAATCGCTCTCCAGAAACTCGCTCGCGTCGTGCGGATGGATGCCACACGCGCAGCACGCTTCGTCAATCC
>JBOGMW010000106.1:0-13904 GCA_050746805.1 Candidatus Acidiferrales bacterium
ACAACCCGGAAGCCTCCGCCGACCTCGACGGTCACGTTCCCGGCGGCATAACGGACATCTCCAGCGAAGCGCTCAGCGGTTGTGGCATTCTCACCGCGTGGTGCGGCGGAGATGCAGTGGCGGACGCCCACAGGCGCTGTCCAAAATGCGCTACCCAAATCCAAAACTCGGCACAGCAATCGGCCCAACAGCAGACTGGAGGAAACGCAACTGCATCCGGAATTGCGGGGATACTTTGCGGTAAAACTTGTGGGGAAACGAATTCATCTAAAGCAAACGAATCGCTTGACAACGCCCGCGACAAAATCGCCCACGTTCGATTGAACGGAACCAAAAAATGGGGAACAAATGTCGACAAACACGCAGGTATGGCCCCGCCAAATATGAAGGGAGCCAAAGCCATGCTGCCGATAGCAGAACGCGCTATCGGGGAGATGCGGAACGGAGTTGATCCAACTCACGGGGCGCTCTTATACAACATGCGAACGGCAGCCCAAGTCAAAGCTGGGCACGATTTCTGGGGATATAAGGTGCATACCGTTTCCGGTCCGTACAATACCCCATCACCGTACAAGTACATTGTCACTTATGGACGATGAACAGTTAGGAGACTGGAATGCTTCTGAATAAATCGCACACATCGTTCTTGATCTCTGGGACACGGTCGGGATCAAGACTGGCCTTGTACTTTGTGCTACTTATCGCCGTTCAATTCGCAGTTGCTCAGAAGGTGGACAGCGCACCTACGGAAGGGGTGCCCAAGCAGTTGCAGAAAGCCATTGGGTGTCTAGTGACAGCCCCTTTTGTGCAGGAGTATGGACTGAAGCCCGTGAAGCTCAAGGTCGGCGATTGGGCTTGGGTCAGATACCATGTTGGCTCGATACCAGGCTTGTCCAAAACTCCAGGGGAGTTTTACGTTGCGGTCTACGGCGCAGATGGCAGTCAGGGGGAACTGCTGTTGGCCGTGCCCAATAAACGAGGAGGGTTCGACGCTGTCAAAAATGGATATTACCTGACGAAGCATGGTTCTCACTGGACAGCGGATGAGGGAAGCGGCGGTTACGTGGTCTACGATGCCATCGGTCGATTTGCAACACGTCTCGCTCAGCAACCGGGCTATCACGTCCAGCTCGTTCCAGGCGATTCGGAGTGTACAAGCGATAGTGAGTGAGCGTCGAAACCGACGAGCAGGCAGCCATCCGTTGAAGGCTTCCTGATCCTGATCAGGAACGGGGCGGGTGGCAGGCCCTTTGTCGCCGTCCTGTCTTACTGACGGTGAAGATGTCGCACAACACGTAAGCTAAGGCCTCTCGATCAACCCGCTGGGTGCCGCACGCCTTGACTTACAGGCGTGCGCTCTTCATGTTTAATCCATCTTGCGGGCGCGGGCTCCATCGTGAGTATTTAGCGGGCACAGCGCCGGGCCGCCGATCGTACAGAAAGCGATAGCCGCTCCACAGCCAGATTTCGATTCAGCGACTAATCCCTTCACTCTATCCGCCGCACTCGATTCCCAAAACGGGAAGTTGGTACTGCCTCAAACTGAACCTCGACGCCACTTCGTACCCGTGCTACCGTGAGTTGTTTTTGTTGCCAGCCTCGAACCGACTGAGGGCGGCCACGGGAGGCACGGACACGTGACGACGCAATTTTGCAACGAGTGCCAGCGAAGGGCATGGGCCGTTATCCCGCCCCGAATTTCTAATAGCGAAAGCGTGTCGAGTAGCGCACGCGCCAACTCCTGGCGAATCAGCCACTTGCGTTTTTCTAATAGCGAACCAATCGATCTGCATGGCTCTGCCGCGCGCGAGCGATCAAGTTCCTCGCCGTTCGTCCGCATCCAGCGCCCAGTTTCTGGCCTCCGGCTTGTAGCCGTTACCCGGAACAGTCAATCGAGTCGAAGCACATGTAACTCGCTGAAAATAAACAACGGCGACTCCTTCCACCCGGAACGTCCCGGTGCGTCGCGAAAGCGCATTTTCGGCGCGGAATTTTTCGCGGAAGCGCGAGCCCGTTCGCTACAATCGGTAATCGAGTCGCGGGAACCACATTCATGACGCCGCCGAAAGTAACCGCCAGCCGAAGCGAAGAGGTGCTGCGCAAGCACCGCGAATACCTGTGGCCGGCGGTGACGAGCTACTACCGCGAGCCGCTGGTAGCCGAGCGCGCCTCGATGCAATACGTCTGGGACGTCGAAGGCAAGCAATACCTCGATTTTTTCGGCGGAATCCTCACCATCGGAGTGGGCCACTGCAATCCCAAGGTCACGTCGAAGATCAAGGCGCAGACCGATAAGCTCCAGCACACTTCCACCGCCTATCCCAATGAAGCGATTGTCGATCTGGCGGAAAAGCTGGCGCAAATCACTCCCGGCAAGCTGCAAAAGAGCTTCTTCACCAATTCCGGTACGGAGGCGAACGAAGCCGCGATTTTGCTGGCGCGCATGGCCGGGCCGAGCTACGACGTGGTCGCTCTGCGGCACGCCTATTCCGGATCGTCCTCGCTCACCAAGGGCATCACCGGACAAGCTCCGTGGCGCAAATCAGGCGTGGTCAGCGTGGGCGTGGCGCACGCGCTGAGCCCATACTGCTATCGCTGCCCGCTGCACCTGAAATATCCCGATTGCGGCGTAGCTTGCGCGAACGACGTTGAAAACGTGATTCAAACTTCCACCAGCGGCGCGATTGCCGCGTTCATCGCCGAGCCGATTCAAGGCGTGGGCGGGTTCATTACGCCGCCGCCGGAATATTTCAAGATTGTTTTCCGCATCGTAAAAAATTACGGCGGACTCTTCATCTCCGACGAAGTGCAGACCGGGTTCGGCCGCACCGGCCGCAAATGGTTTGGCATCGAACAATGGGAAGTGACGCCGGATGTGATCACCTGCGCGAAAAGCATGGCCAACGGCGTTCCCGTTGGCGCGACGATTACCACCGCCGAACTGGCCGATAAATTTCAGGGCCTAACGATTTCCACTTTCGGCGGGAATCCGGTGACGTCCGTGGCGGCTCGCGCCGTGGTCCACGTGATCGAAGAGGAAAACCTGCTCGAAAATTGCCACGTAGTCGGCGCGTACTTTCGGAAGAAACTGGAAGAGTTGCAGCAGAAATTTCCGCTGATCGGAGACGTTCGCGGCATGGGATTGATGCAGGGCCTGGAGCTTGTCCGCGACCGCCAGACCAAAGAACCCGCGCCCGCCGAGACCAACGAATTGATGGAGCGCGCCCGCGCCAATGGCCTACTGATCGGCAAAGGTGGGCTGTACGGCAATGTGATTCGCTTGGCGCCGCCGCTCAATATCTCCAAGAGTGACGTGGACGACGCGATTCGAATGCTGGACAAATCGTTTGTGGAGGTGCGTAGCCGCTAAATCCGCACCCTTCGCAAACCACGCGAGGAATGCGGCACCCGGAAAAGCCAAGACTGAAGAGATGAACTCAGTGTACAATCCGCGCGCAGCGCTAGGGGAGCGCATACGCCCGGCCTTTTCGATCGAGAAATTTATCTGGATATTGAAACGCTTCGGCTCTCGCATGAAGTGGATGGCGGCTGGAGCAATATCCGTGCGTTCGGTTTGGCGGTCGCCGTCACTTGGGATCGCGAGAAGGCCTTTCGCCGTTGGTTCGAACCGGATGCGTGCGCGCTGGTCGCCGAGCTGGAAACTTTCACGCGCGTGGTCACATTCAACGGCAACCGCTTCGATCTGGAAGTGCTGCGCGCCTATGCGCCGATCGACCGATTGAAGTTGTTGTCGTTCGATGTGCACGAAAAACTGCACAAGCAGCTTGGCCATCGCATCAAGCTCGATCAACTGGCGAAAGACACGTTGCAGGCCGCGAAATCGGGCGACGGACTGAAAGCAGTGGAATGGTGGCGGGCCGGTGAACGCGACCGGGTCGCGTCCTACTGCGAGCAGGACGTGGCGATCCTGCGGGATATCGTCGAGCACGCCCGCGCCAAAGGGCACGTGGTGGTCTCGTCGCGCCAAGTGCACGTCGCCTGGGATTAAGCGGCTCCGCCGGAAATTTCGCGGCTGATGTATTCTCTCACTATCGTGACATCAGGCTTAGCGCTTCAGACTCCTCGGAAAATTTATCGGCGGTTTGCGACGGGTACCGCCCTCTTCGCGCTGGCGATATCGCTCTTTGCATTCATCATAGCGCCGAGCGCGTGCCGCGCGGGCGAGCCAGCGAGCATTCATTGGGGCTCGGTAAGCGAAGCGCAGGTGAAGATCGATCAGACGACCCCGCTCACCTGGGGCGTTTATCAGGCGGAAAAGAAAGGTAAGCCGGACAAGAAACTCTCGGATCTAGCGCTCGTCCTTCTTGGGCACCGGTATTTGCTGATCGATCTGAAAAGCAAGCACGTTTACGAAGTGCCGCAGAAAGAAGTTCACGTGCAAGGCGATGGAGTCGATAGCGGCGATCTGTTGGCGTCTTCGCGTTTGCTGCCAACCTCCGACTGGATTTGGCGAAACGTGGGTCCCGCCGAACTGTATCGCGTCACGCTGGGAGACTACGGCCTCATGCTGCAACTGACGCTCCCGCATCCATATCTGGTTAGCCCGTACTACTGAGCGCCCAACCGCTGAAAAAGGCCAACATCAGCCAAAACAAAACCGCGCTAATGTGGTCGTGGAGCGTGACAACCAAAAGTACGCTGCAGCCACACGACAGACAAAAATTTCGCTGGATTTGCGCGGCTTGCCAGGCTCCAGGCATATTGTCAACCGGCGCGCGTCGCGCCATAATCAAACCATGACAGCCACCACTGCTTCCGTTCACGGCCAGTTTACACAGTCTCCCGAATTTGAAAAAAAACTCGACCGCCTCGCCGAAGTTGCCGTCCGCTCCGGTCTCGGCATCAAGCCAGGGCAAGAGCTGTTGATGACCGCGACGTTGGACGCCGTTCCACTGGCGCGCCGCATCACCGAACATGCGTATAAGGCAGGCGCGTCGCTCGTCACCACTCTTTTTGCCGACGAAGAATCGGCGCTGATTCGCTTCCGCAATGCGTCAGATGCCAGCTTCGACGCAGCCCCCTCGTGGCTCTACCAGGCGATGGCCAACGCGTATCGCAGTGGCGCGGCCAGACTGGCAATCGCCGGCGGCGATCCCTCGCTTCTGTCGCGCGAGGATCCCGAAAAGGTGAGCCGCGCGAATCGCGCTACTTCCAAGGCCTACCGGCCGGCGCTGGAACTGATCGCGCGGCATGAAATTAACTGGACGATTGTTTCGTGCGCTACCCCGGCATGGGCTGCAGCGGTTTTCCCCAATTTGCCGCCGGAAGACGCGCTGGCAAAGCTATGGGACGCCATTTTTGCCGCGTCGCGCGCGGACCGGCCCGATCCCATCGCTGCATGGAAAGAGCACGATGCGAAGCTGCACACCTGGTCCGAGCGCCTGAACGCAAAGCGCTTTTCCGCTCTGCACTTCCGCGGACCCGGCACGGACCTTCGCGTTGGGCTCGCCGACGATCATCTGTGGCTCGGCGGCGGCACCACCGCGATCAACGGAATTTATTGCATCCCCAACATGCCCACCGAGGAAGTGTTCACCACGCCGCACAAAGATCGCGTGGATGGACACGTGACGGCGACAAAGCCGCTTTCGCATCAAGGCACGCTGATCGAAGGAATCTCAGTGCGATTCGCGGACGGCAAAATCGCGGAGGCCCACGCCGACAAAGGCGAACAGGTGCTGCAGCGCATGATCGAAACCGATGAAGGGGCGCGTCGACTGGGAGAAGTTTCGCTGGTTCCGCACTCTTCGCCGATCGCATCGAGCGGGCTGCTGTTCATGAATACTTTGTTCGATGAGAACGCCGCGTGCCACATCGCTCTGGGCCAGGCTTACGCAAACTGCCTGAAGAATGGCGACAGTCTTACGCCCGAGCAACTCGCGGCCAAGGGCGCAAATACCAGCCTGATTCACGTCGACTGGATGATCGGATCGAATCGCGTCGATGTGGACGGGATCAGCGCTAAGGGCGCTACGGAACCGGTGATGCGCGCCGGAGAATGGGTGTAGCGTTCTCGCCCGATGGGCTGCACGGAAGCCCCGCAGCTAATACCGTCATCAGACAGCAGCGGTCGGAAATGTTCATTCCGCCGGAAAAGAAAGGTCCGCTGACTATTGGGCGGCGGAGCGCGCCATATCGCGGCGCAGGTACTGCGCAGCGGCGATGAACAGCAGGCCGCCGATCAGGGTGGTCACGGCAGCGGGGAACATCGTGTAGCGGATTACGTTTACGCCGAAAACTTTTTGGAAGCGATCGTTGAAAATGCCGATGAGGTATGGGCCCATGCCGAGCCCGAGCAGTTCGGACACAAGATAGATCAGCGCGGTGGCGAACGCGCGCATCCCTACCTTCACCACCGAGTGCGAAACGGCCACCATGGGCCCGACGTGCACCGGCGAAAGCGCCTGAACGATCACAAATCCCACAAGGCATATGGCTAGGCTATGCGAGAACACGAAGAGCACTACTCCGACGCTCGCGGAGATCGAGCAGATCGCCGGAACGTAAATCTTCCATTCGATTTTCCGCCGCCCCGCCCAATCGGAGAGATACCCGCCGATTAACGTTCCAGCAACGCTGGCTACGATGGTGATCGTACCCATGTAGGTGCCGATTTGCGCGGTGTTGAGGTGATAGATGCGGCCGAGAAATGGCGCCACCCATGTTCCGAAGCCGAATTGCGTGAAAGTGGTGAAACAAAATCCGATGAGGATCAGTACGTAGCAAGTCTGACCGGACATATAGCGCATCGTCTCGCCGAGCTTCTGCTGACTGGTGTCTACTTTCTTCTTTTCGGCGAGCCCGCGCTTCGGTTCCTTCACCGTGAATCGAAAGAGCAGCGCCACCAGTATGCCTGGCACACCGGCCACGAAAAACGCGTCGTGCCAGCCGTAGTAGTGGTTCACCCAACCACCGATGAAGGAGCCTAGAAAAATACCGATTGCGGGGCCGAGTTGATACGCGGCCATGGCCGTGGAACGCCGCTCGCCGGGATACAAATCGGAGATCATCGACGTGGATGGCGCCGTGCCCGCCGCTTCGCCAATGCCGACACCGAAACGCGAGAGAGTCAATTGGAGCGCGTTACGCGCCACGCCGCCGAGCGCGGTCATGCCGCTCCAGATCACGAGACCATAGGTGATGATGTTGCGGCGGCTACTGCGATCGGCCCAGCGCGCCACTGGGGCGGCGAGGATGGAGTAGAGAATTACGAACCCGAAGCCGCTGATAAAACCCATGACCGCGTCGGACACGTGGAAGGCATGCTTGATTGGGTCGATGAGGATGTTGATGACGGTGCGATCGAGGAAATTCAGGGAGTAGATTGCGGTGAGCAGGGCCAGCGCATAGATCGCGGGCGCGGAGATTGGCGTCTTCGCGGCGCCGATCATCTGGCCCGCATCGGACGTGTTGCGAACGACGTCCAAATCCACCCCCAACTTCTTTTAGCAGCGCTGGGACGTGCTTATTTCCACCCCGATGGCATTCCGAAGGGCGCGGGCCACGAGAGGCCTTCAATCTCGCGGATCTTCCCGCTTTCGATTTTGAAAAGCTGCGGTTTCAAGAACGTGATAGGGCGCAAAAAGTTCCGGGGCACGGCCACGGTTCCGACACCCTGCACATCGACTGATTTTACGTTGCCCTCGTTATCGAAAAGTGCGAGGTCCAGCACCAGCCCTTGCTGCTCGTCAACGACCAGCGGCCAGACGTCGCGAGGCTTCTCGATCCCGGCAAAAAATCCCTGATTGAGTTCGTCGGCGCAACTTCCGCCAAACACGTGAAAATCAGGATGCGCCGGGTCCATCACCGGGCCGTTAGGATTGTTGGTGGTCGCCAGTCCGTTTTCCCGCTCGCTGCATTCGCTCGCAAACGGAACTTCCGATGCGTTCTTTTCCGCAAACCCCTGATAATACTTATTCGTCGCCGCGATCATCTCCGCGCGCGGCGTTTGCTCGCCTTTCGATAGCGGAGCGAGCAGCGCCACATCCGGTGAAATGAACTCGTTAGGATCGACCTCGTCGATCAGAATGGGCGTCATGATGCCCGCGGTGTTGTCCCCCAAGCCACCTCTGGGCCGCAGCTCCTGCCGCGCCATCACCACTTCCACTTCAGTAATCTCGTGGTTCTCGACCCGCAGCCGCAGCGCCATCACGCCTTTCAGCTTGCCAAATTCCGTGTAGCTGCCGTAATACCCCGCTTCGCCCGTCTCCGGATCGGCCAGATACACGCGATACGTGCCCAGGCCCGTGAACGTGTTCCAGATTCCCTGGCCCGGATCAACCAGCTGCCCGTTTTCCGTGTACTTCACCTTGGCAGCCAGCGCCAGACCGCGCGGGTTGCGCTGCTGCATGGCCTTGAAATAACTGTTCACCACTCCCACCAGGCACGTGCGGTCGCACGGGCCGGGGATCGCCTTCGTCACCGGCTTCGGGATGCGCGTCAGATTCTTGCCCTGATCGGGCGACGCCATCGCGTTGCGAGAGAGGCTGGGTGAAACCACCGCCCACGCTGCGAGCAAGATTGCGGCAAGCGTGATTCCGCGCAAAAGTTTCGACAAGAGTCTTCTCCGTTTTTTATGGAAACGCCGGTTTCATGTTGAACGGGATTTCGTACATGGTCATTTCGATGCGGCTGATGCTGCCCTTTTCAATGCGATATGCCTCGTTGGCGATATTCGTGCGCGGCGTCATGAAATATGCGGGCACCTTCCACACCTGGCCATCGGTCAGCTTGATGGATGTCACCGTCCCATCGAAATCCAGATAGGACGATGCCAGCACCGCGCCGTACTCCACATCCGTCACCAGAAATCGACGGTCGCGCACCCCCGTCGTGAAGCCCAGAAACCCCAGCTTGTACTGGTCCGTGCAGTTCATCGACGTGAAGTTGACGGTTTCGTCGGCATGCCCGTAGTTCTGCGGATGCGGACGATTCGTCGTATAGGTTCCATCCTCGGTTCGCTGGCAATCCGGAGTGAACGCATACACGCCCTGCCCATCGTTCAGTTGCAGCCCCTCCAGGTACATGTAGGCCGCTTGATCGAGCGCCGCGCGCGTTTCACGCTGGTCGGGAGGAATGGGCACCAGCCAACGCGGATCGGGCTTGCCCATTTTCTCGTACACCGCCGCGCCGCGCGGGTCGTGTGCCACGAACTGCTCCGCTTGGGTGATCTGGTGGTTTTCAACTTTCAGCCGCACGATCAAAATTGCGCCTACTCCATTTTCGTACACCACCGTGATGATGCCCAGATCGCCGCGCTCGGGGTCGCAATAATAGTGACGGTAGTGGCCCAGTCCGCTGGCGGTGGCCCACAGCGCTTGGCCGATTTTCAAGCGCACGTTGTCCTGCGCGTACTCCACGTTCGGCGCCAGCGGCGCTTTCGAAGGATCGTGCGCCGCCATCGCTTCCAAATACTGGCTGCCGATTCCCTCCAGGCACGCCCGGTCGCACGATGGCGAATCGGCGTGGCCGGCGGCGGACACTTTTGTTGGCGTTGGAGTCTTCGCGCGTACCGGCCGTACGCAAAAGCCGGAGATCGCAAGCGCCGCAATTGCCAGCGGCGCCGATCGAGACAACAGCCTTAAATTTTTCGTCAATGTAATCTCCCGCGATCAAATGCGCTGCGGCTTTACCGGATAGCCTGAACGTGCCGCGTGAATGTTGCCTGAAGACCACTGCTTCGCCGCGCCCAATTGACAATCGCGCATCGCAAAAGCGCGTGCACTATATACCACGGGGCCGCCGTCCGTCGATGGTTTTTGGAATGTTTAGAAAGAGTGATTGCCGCGCCGTGTCCCGCAAATCAGAAGCATCGAGGGCCGTTTGCGGCAATCCGCGGAACGGTGCGAGCCTCGATCAGCTTCGCGAGATAGAGATCAAAAGCGGCCGGTGTTAGTTAGTCGAGAGACTCGAAAAGCTCGGCCGTCTTTACAAACTCCGGGTCTCCGACTCGAATGGTTTCTCCGCTGACGGACTTGAACGGCTCCTCCGTGGGAATGCGGTCAAGCCAGCGCTGGTGAGAAAGCTTTTCGTGGTCGGAAAAATCGAGGCGCAGGAGAAGCCGCACTTTACCGTTCGACACAGGCGTTTCGCTGCGCTCCGTCTCGGCCGTTGCCTGGGCGTTTGCCTTGCCGCCCGCTTGCGAGACGGCTTTTCCGCCCGTTTTTTTCTTGCTGCCTTTCGACGCGGTAGCGTCCGTTTTCGGCGACTCGGCAGCATCGGCGGCTTCCGCTGCCTCGGTTGCGGGCTGTTCAGCCGTGGACTCTTCTCGTTCAAATTTCAGGAGCATCTTGTTGCCGAGCCGGAAGCCCTGCTTCCAAGCCTCGACTTTATGCTTGGCCTGCTGCACTGCGTCTTCGTTAGCACCGAAATCAAACACCAGAATAGATTGAGCCATACCTCATTCTATATCGGCCCGGAGCGGTATGTGTCAAGATGCAGAAGCGGCGGACGATTCTTGGAATGCACCGCGCACATTCGGATCTTGGCCGCCACTACCCGCGTATGCACCCGTCGCGGCAGGTTTTTCCGGGCTGCCGGGAATTCCAATGCTAGAATTGGACGGACGCCGAGGTAGCTCAGTTGGTAGAGCAGCCGATTCGTAATCGGCAGGTCCCCGGTTCAAGTCCGGGCCTCGGCTCCAACCTTCTTTAATTCAACATCTTACTTTCCGCCGACTGCTGCAATACAGGGCACTTGCTAACACTTGCTAACAACTCGGACGCACGCTCATTCAACGGCGCTCGAAAATCCTCCGCGTTCACATGCTGGTAAGTTTCGAGAGTTGTCTTGACGTTGGCGTGTCCGAGCAACTCCGAGACGACCTTGAGCGGAAAGTTTTTCAGGAGCCGTGTTGATAGTGTGTGCCGCAGATCATGCCAACCACCAAGCGGAATGCCCAGCCCTTGCGCCGCTGGGCGGACGTATCGCTTGAGCGCGTTGCCGGGATTTACGGGCGAACCGTTACGCGCTCGGAAAATCCATTCACCGCCGCCCAAAGTTTTCATCCGATCCAACAACAAAGCCGGAACCGGCAGACTGCGTTCGGAGCCTTCCGTCTTCGTGCTCCCGATCTTGCCATCGTAAATGCGCCTTCGCACGTACAGTACGTCGCCCTCAACGTCCGACCACTTGACGGCGATTGCTTCTCCGATGCGTAAGCCAGTGACGGCAAGAAATAGAATCAACGTCGCGTAAGGCTCTTCGAGCTGATCCGCTATAGCCTTGACCTGTTCTAGCGTGAGAATCGTCCGCTTGACCCGTGAGCCAGCCTTCGGGAGCTTAATGCCAGCGCACGGATTTTTAGTGAGCCATTCACAACTAACGGCCCAAGAAAGCACCTTCCCGAGAGATACGCGCATTCCGCGAAGAGTGTTGCGGCAATACGTTTTAGCCTTCCCCGCAAGAAATAGTTCAATGTCGTAGCGAGTGATAGCCGAAAGCTCACAGCTTCCGAAATGCGGCACGATGTGAGTGTTCAACTCCTTGCGGTAGTATGCCGCCGTCGATTCCTTCTCGATTGTCGGCATTACGACCGCCTTCCATCGCTCGACCGCTTCCGAGAGCTTCATTTGTGGCGACGGTTTCACATTCATAAGCCGCGACAACTGTTCACGCGCCATCGCGCGATTAGGAAACTCAGACACAGAATCGAGTTTCACGCATCGCTGTCTGCGCTTGAATCCGCCATCGGGATTAGGAACGTCCTCGCGCCACATGCCATACCAGATTTGCTGCCCTCGTTTTCCACGCTTCATTACTGAGCCTTGCTGATACCGCTTGACCATCGGGATAGTCCCTTCTGGTTGCAAGCGGTTTCCCGCCGATACTCTGCCTTGAAAATTGCGGCGAAGCAATGACGAATCGAATCTGACCAGACGCCCGACGCGAACGGCGGGCAAATCTCGAACGTGACGGCGCACCCAGGTTTCAGAAACACCTAAATGCAGCGCGGCCTCACGCACGGTAATTAGTGCAGTTAAATTTCGGGAATTTGGACACACTTCGGCAACCCGTTGAGGATGGGTTGCGTTTGATCGTGCCTACGCTGCCTGGGTGGGCTTCCTGAAGTGAGTTAGTCGAGTTCTTCAGGCTGCAAGACTCTTCGATACGGCATATCTCATGCGTTCCTCTGATGCTGCCAGAGCCTCAGCAACATCCCGCGTGAGCCGCCTGTTCTCAGGAAACCAATATAGCATATTACTCACTATAAATCAATAGCTTTCTGTTGTCTTATGAGTATCACTAGGTTTGATTGTAAGTAGGGATTCGCGGCGGTTGCGCGAAGTTCGTCAGTTGAGATAGCCTTCCGCGAATGCACACGCTTTGGCTGCACGTAACTCGGCTGGGCTTGGCCGAACTAATCACACTTTTGTTGACTGCCGCGATTGCTTGGGCGGGTGTCGCACAGGCCGCGCTCGCAAAGCGACAAGCGGTTACAGCGGATAGGCTCTTGGAACTTCAGAAGGCCATAGAGCAACAGCGCAACCAAGTATGGGTTTTCCCGCGCGTGAGCGGCGACACAGGCCCCGCAGGTCAACTGACGCTCTTGGAAATTTCAAACTTATCCGAAGTTGGAATTTGGATTGAAAAGATTACCCTACACCTTGACGTACTGCCTGGGTCGCCCAATAGAGCACACGCACGACTAATCCAAAAACCGCTAGCGTCTATGGTCACAATGCCGATTATGGATTTTTCCCAAGAAATATTTTTACTGGTCGCGGCCATTGGACCGGGATTAAGACCAGTGACGTTTTGGGCGGAGGTTGAGTTTTGGGCAAAAGGCGCATGGAAAACTGAGCCAACAATTCATTACTCCGCCGATGTTAACCGAACGAGCGTTCAGAACCTGCGGCCATGTTGATTGTCGAGGCTGGATTCGGTCGGGATCGCACAAGCGGGCAGAGGTAAACCTGTGTCCATGTGGCTTAGTAGCGGCCCGCCGCGTTACCGTGGTTAGATCGCCGCTGTTAGGTTTTATCCGTGTATCATCAAACAAAGTGAATATCCGACAAGGTAGCAGTTTGGAAACTTCATAAGGAATGAGCCGCCATCCGCTGCACCAAAGTCCTAGAATCGCATTCGGGACTATGGTGTAACGGATAGCACGCTTCGCTTGAAACGAATCTTGAAGTGAGAGTTCGAGTCTCTCTAGTCCTTCGGCATGGTGAGGAGAGGCTGAGCTTATCAAGCGTGGCTCAGCCTTCGATTTATCCAGCTTACAGAGGAGCACGCAATGGGTAAAAAACTGACTCCACCCAAGAATCCTGCTCCATTGACATCTCAGAGGATCAGGAGCATTGCAGGGATTGGCCTAGCTACTCCAAGCAAATTGAGTCCGAAGCAGGTTCAGGAACTTGCGGCATCTGTCGAAGCGCATATTGAGCCAAGAGCCAAGAAGAGCAAAACACGGCGGGCAGGATTAAAGATTAAGTACTGAGCGGATCGACGCGCGGGGAATGCGAATGATTCCGCTTGCTTGAATCCGCTCTTTCCCTACGTCTCCAATGTTTGGAGCAACCGCGATTGCTCGCTCTGTTTTGGCAATCAAATACCCGACTGAGATACAAATTACCGTTTCGGGAATCTGATATTCGTCTGCCCACTGCCAACTGGATATAGGACGTGCGCTGTCTTCCCATTCAACTAGTACGAGTGTGTACGGACTTCGGGGGCGTCGGGCTTTCATCGGGGTTTGCTTCATTCCTCATCCCTTCTATGAAACCACCTGTACGCCAACTCAGCGAAGTACTCACGCTCATCGTCTGACAAATCTTCCCAACTCGCAGCACCATTCGGCAGTGCGACTACAAGCGGCTCATCATCGGGATATTTGAGGCTCAATTCTTGCAAGAGTTTTTGGGTTGTGGCTCGCTGTGCTT
>JBOGMW010000107.1:0-2623 GCA_050746805.1 Candidatus Acidiferrales bacterium
CCGAATCGGGGCGCTACCCGGGCAGTGTGGTGAACCCCGATACGGGCGAGCCGATCTACGATGCCAATGGCGACCGGCTGCTCGCCATAGACTTCAGCAAGGCGCGGCGCAGTGAATGGATTGGAGCCAAGGGCGACGCCGAAGAATCCGATCTGAAAGCGCGCCGCAAACTCTTCAGCGCCTTGTGGCAAGCCGATGGGCGCAAGGTGCGCCGCTCGGCAGTTATCGACTTCATCGGCAGGCATTTGAGAAACTTCTTCGACTTTGCCATTGCCGATGAAGCGCATGAGCTGAAGGGCGCGGACACAGCGCAAGGCAATGCGCTGGGGACGTTGGCCAGCGCCGCCAAGAAAGCCATCGTGCTAACGGGACCACTCTTGGGTGGCTACGCGGACGACGTATACGAGGTCCTCTTTCGCATCAACGCAAAGAAGATGATCGAGCGAGGCTTCGAGCATCATGTCGGGGTCAAGCCGTTCATGGAAACCTACGGCCTGCTCGAAACCATCACCACCATCGAGCCTCAAGACAACGCGTGCTCGGAGGCACGGGTGACACGGCGAGTGAGGCGCCGTCCCGGCGCTTCGCCGCAGCTCTTTGGAGATTTCCTGATGCCCCTTGCGGCGTTCCTCTCGCTCGAAGACATCGCCACCGCCCTGCCGCCCTACCGCGAGGAGGTGGTGCGCGTTGCCATGGACGGCTCGCTCAAGCGGGCTTACCAGAAGCTTGAAAATGACATCAAGGAGGCCATGCGCCAACATCGCGGCAATCCCTCCGTGGTCAGCGTCGGGATGAATGCCCTCTTGCTTTACCCGGACCGGCCTTTTGACCTCGGAACTCTCTATGGTTCTGAGTTCGATCCGGAAACGCGCCGGCGAGAACGCTTCGTAATTGCCGAGCCGGACGAACTCGATGAGAAGGCGCTCTACGCCAAGGAAAGGCGGCTGATCGAAGAAGTAAAATCGAGCCTAAGCCGCGGGCGCCGGGTTCAGGTGTTCGCCGTCTACACAAGGACTCGCGACGTGACCCGGCGATTAGAACGAATCCTCGAGCGCGAAGGTGTCCGCGTCGCGGTCTTGACCAGCGACGTGAAGCCGGAGCTACGCGAGGCTTGGTACGAGCGGCAGCTGATGCAGGGCATGCAAGTATGCATCGCTCATCCACGTTTGGTGGCCCTCGGCCTTGATCTACTCTTCGCGGCCGATATCCTCTTTTACGAAACCGGCTATTCACTCTACACGCTGCGTCAGGCGAGCCGCCGTTCCTGGCGCATCGGCCAGACCGAAGACGTTAACGTCAAGTATTTCGCTTATGCCGATACGGCCCAGGAAACCTGCCTGCGGCTGATGGGCCGGAAACTCCTCGTCGCCCTGGCGATGGAAGGTAAATTCTCGACCGAAGGATTACAAAGCGTCGCCGGAGATGATGATTTGCTCATGGCGATGGCGAGGGAACTGGTCACGGAGCAGGGAATCGGAGAGAGTGCCGAGATCACTTGGCGCCGCGTTCAGCATCAGAACGAAACCTTGGGGCATCGTGACGCCGCGCCCGGCGAGCCGGCCGGAGACCCTCTGCTGCCCGCCGAAGACGAAAACAGTTGGCCAGCCCAGCCACCGCCCGGCCCTATCGCCGATCAGTTGTTGCTCTTTGGAGCCTCGCTTGCGGCCGCTTCAGGCCGTAAAGGGATACGGCGCGCTCGACCGGCTGCGATTCCGCCAGCCGCCGAGCAGCTCGGACTGTTCTGAAACCTGCTCTCCAAGCTCGCCCGGAATCGCCTGCCGGCACGTTGCGCCTCCGTATGTGAAGTATCCTCCTTCGGACGGGATCACCCCACCGCTGGGACGTGTGAGAGGCCAGAGGAAACTTTCCGCGACCGGCCTCTTCCCGCTCGACTCATGCGATTCTGTTTACCAAAGCCGTTCGCGCCTTTTTCGTGATGCCAAAATCTCCGGCGCCACATTCTACGGCTGTTGATATCCACACAATCTGTGCAAAGCCTGTTGAAAAGTGGGGGTGTCGGAGTCGCAATTCATTGGCGCGGCACACTTCAGAGCACATTGCACAAGGACGCAGCAACCATCAGAAGAAATGAATTCCATGGAGGACGCTTAAACTCAGTCCGTCCGATTCTGCGTTCCTCTCAGAAGAGTGCAACCACTGTGTTTACGAGGTTATTCTCGTGAAGCAGTCTGTCCTGGTGTGGCGGCTGGTTTGGTTAATGGCATCGTTGATGACCGCGACCCCGGCCTATAGCTGGGGGCCGGAAGGGCATAGGGTGATCGCCCTGATCGCGGAGCGTAAGCGAACAGGTTCGGAATCAAGCCCAATGTTTTTGCCGGCTTCCGTTTCCAACTCGGCGCCGTGCCCGAACTGCGACTCGGCTGCCGCGTCAACTTAAATTCGCTGGAAACCGAATCACCGAACAGCTAAAATGTTTACCACTCCGCACACCGGCTTATTGCGATTGCTACGGCCGTCGCGCGCGAGGGGGACAGGAATAGATGGCTCGACTCGAAGACCTGACCCGCGGTGCTTCCGTGCGGGGCATTCTGCCAGACGGCCTGGTCACCGTGGTGGACGTTAAGTGGCACGGCTCGTCGGCAGCCGAGCTGACGTACAAAGA
>JBOGMW010000108.1:0-4913 GCA_050746805.1 Candidatus Acidiferrales bacterium
CAACTCGAAACTCTCGATATCGAAGACCCGCGAGCCGGCGAAATTCTGGTGCGCATCGTCGCCAGCGGAATCTGCCACACGGATATCGGCGTCAACGGCCGGCCCGGGCCGCGCCCGTTCGTGCTGGGCCACGAGGGAGCGGGTATCGTCGAGCGCGTTGGAGACGGCGTTTCAGCGCTGAAGCCCGGCGACCACGTGGTGCTCAGCGTCAATTTCTGCGGCGAATGCCCCAGCTGCAATCGCAACGCGCACAGCTATTGTTACGAAGTGCTCCCACGCAATTTCGGCGGTCTGCGGCCGGATGGAACCAGTCCGTTATCAAAGGGCGGCGAGCGCGTCTACGCGCGATTTTTCGGGCAATCATCGTTCGCGCAATATTCGCTGGCGGACGCGCGCTGCGCCATCAAGGTCCCGGACGATATTCCGCTCGAAATCCTCGCGCCGCTCGGCTGCGGCGTGCAAACCGGCGCCGGCTCGATCGTTCATTCCCTGCAAGTGGGCGCGGGAGATTCGGTGGCGATCTTCGGCACCGGGTCCGTGGGACTGAGCGCAGTGATGGCCGCGCGCATTGTCGGCGCGGAGCGCATCATCGCCGTGGATTTGGTTCCGTCGCGGCTGGCCATGGCCAAAGACCTCGGCGCCACGGACACCATCGATGCGTCGAGCGGAGACTCGGCGAAAGCGATTCGCGAGCTGACCAAGTATGGCGTCAGCCACGCTTTCAACACCGCCAACGCGCCAATTTCTTACACGCAATCGCTCGCCTGCCTCGCCCCACGCGGGGTAGCTGGATTCGTGGCGCCGCCGCGAGGCGAGTGGGCGCCGGATATGTTCCACCTGCTCAGCGGTGGCCGCTCGCTCCGCGGCATTCTTGGCGGAGATACCACGCCGAGCCTGTTCATTCCCATGCTGATCGATTATTACCGGCAGGGGCGATTTCCGTTCGACCGGCTGATCAAATACTATCCGTTCGAAAAAATTGCCCAGGCATTCGAAGATTCCGACAGCGGGAAAACGATCAAGCCCGTCCTCCGCATGTCCAACTGACCGCTGAAGCCAGCGTCAAACGCAAAAGCGAAAAATCGAAGCGCAGTCATCCCGAGCGAGGCCGCTTTTTGGCCGGCGAGGGATCTGTCTTTGGCCCTTTCATTTCCCTCTGGTCGCGCGCCACTACGATCGCGCCGGCATGTCCGGCACAGCGCGCGCCACGCGCGGGCCCATGGACTTCGCGCGATCCTCGCCTTCCCAAAGCACCGCGTTGCGATCCGTCCACGCGTTTATTTTCTCATCTTGGAACACCCACTTGCCGTTGCGCTTCACGCAAAAGTTGTCCCACGTGCCGATGCCGAACACGAAATTCGTGCGGTATTCCACGTTGTACTGCAGGATCGAAAAGAACGCCTTCACGCGCGCGCCTACGCCTTCGCGCGTGATCAGAAAATGATTCGCCAGGTGCTGCCGCCCGATCCACCAGCTCGGACGGTCGTACCAAAGCTCCTCGAACGCGCGCCGGATTTTCTCGTGCCCGTAAAGTTTTCCCTGCCACAGATGATCCATGCAGGCGTCTTCCGCGAAGCATTCCAGCACCGCATCGGCGTCGCCCGAATCGATGGCCCAGGCGTAGCGCGCGAATAGCTCGATAATGTCGAGCCGGTCTTCCACCGGCATTTTCGTATTGGAATTCGTAGTGTTATCGGACATCGCAGGATCTCCCTCTTCGGATGAACGTGCGGACGGCGTAGCGCGCGGCTTCTCGCATGCGAGCCGCCTCCACTCGGCTGAGATACTATGCGCGCCCCGCCCCGATTGCAACGCAGCCTCGCCATCATCGCTGGACCTGATTTGCCGCGGCGCTTTGAGGCGCGAAATGAGTGCGCCGGGACGTTCCGGGTCGAGCGGTGCGCCGGTGATTGTTTTCAACGAGTTGCATCGGGTTCGACTCGATTGACTGTCTCGGGTGCGGCCCCATCGCTCTGCCACCCCAAAGCGTTTCCGGGGCCGCCGGGCAGGACTGGCTCCGGATTAACGTCGATTACGTTGGACATTGATTGGGAATCGAGCGGAATGGCGATGGGGCGGCGGGCAGGGCCGGCGGCAGCTTCGCGGTGAATTCCGCCGGAGGAGACGATGACGCGGGCGGGAGGTTCGATCCACTCGCCTTCGTCATTGATGCGGGCGAAAGCGTGGATGGCGCGAACGACGGAATCGGCGGTGGGTTCGACATCCTGAACGCGCTCGACGAGATGGCCGAGAGCGAAACGCAGATGGCGATTGCGGCGCGAGAAAAGCGTCAGAGCGTAGGCATGGCGGTAGATGGCGGAGCGGCTGACGTCGTATTCCTCAGCGATATCGCCGATGCTGTGCCAGTGCATGAACTCGTTTTCGATTTCGGGGCGGTCTGGATGCGAGCAGATGGAGCAGCGCCGTTCGTGTTCCGAGCGGCCGTCGGAGGCCGGTTGGGGCGGTTGGCGCTTGGATTTCGGACGATTCGGGCGAGGAGTTGCGAGGCGAGCTTTGGCGCGTTTGCGGGCGCGCCGTTTTGGGCGCGGTTTGGCGGCGGGCTCCGCGGGAGCTAATTGTGGCGGCGATTGCAGCGCGGCAGCGGCACGCTCGGCGGGACCCCATAATTTGACGATTGTTCGCACTGGGGCGACCGGTAGCTCGGGCATTTGGACGGCGTCGATTGGTTGCGAGCGCCCGGGCTCATCGGCTGGCTTGCATGGCTGCGAGGGCTCGGGTTGCGGCGCTGCCGGGCGGGCGAATTGGGATTCAATGTTGGCGATAGGGTCCGATGCGGCGAAGAAATGAAAATCCTGATGCTGGCGGCGCGGTGGGCGCTGCGGATAGCGTCTGATCATGTTTGGTCTCCGTTGATTTGGGAGGCGGAAGAGTTGGAGGAAACTTCGGGCAGGATGCGACTTTGGGGGAAATGCGGGTCGCTCGCTTATGGTTTCCTCGGATGGACTTTCCTCAATCTCCTTCCCGTGCCGGCATCTAGCTCGGCTTATCACTTGGATAGCACCGAAGATTGATGGGGCCGTCAGAGTTTGCCTCTTGCTTAGGTTTGTGAGCAGAGCCGGATGGATCCTCGAAGTTCACCTCCTCACACAACTTGCTTATTTTTCGCTTCCGCATGACCAAGCAGTTTCACAAGTGTATCGTGTCTCTTAGTGCGTCTCACCAGGTGCGTCGTCTGTTTTGTTGATGCATCTCCGTAGTCCAGCACATCCTGTTCCAGTTCCTTCGGCGCCACGATATCTCCGTCAAGAACGTTCCTTATGTCAACGAGATATTTGCCAAAATCCTCGGGCTTCAGTCGGTCCATGGTGTCTGTGGAGAGCAGGAGCGTGCATATCGTGTAGAACTGCGGTTGGTCCGTAGCGAACTTGCTTTGCGTCAAGGCTGGGGCCCTTCGGTATGCGATTGCCAGATAATCGAATGTTGCCCTCAAAAGTCGCAGTTCGTCCTTCGTCAGCCGTCCGTTTTCTGGGTTCTTGGGGGCTTTAATGAATGCCTTCAAAATCTCTGCCGGTGCTCGATGTTTTTTGCTGCGTGCAAACAGCGCAATCTCCGTAAGCCTCTCCCACATGCGGTCCACACGCATATTCGGATCGGCAAGCCTACTGACAACGTTGAGCTTTTTCATTACGTACGTGAAGTTTGAATTCTTAGCCTTGTAATACTGCGACTTCTTTTTTCTAACTTGTCTGACCGCGATCAAGTCAAACGATTGAGCGAACAGAGGATCATCCCTGCGCAGTAGCGCCTTGACGACATCGAAGCGCGTTACCGGTACTCCTTCGGAGTTGATGTCCACAAAAAGGCTTACAAGTTCTTCCAGTGATGTGTGTTCTTCCTCCATGCTTATTTGAATCGTGGGGATCCGGATTTCCCTGAACACACGAACGACTTCGTCTTCTAACTGTGCAAAAGTCTGCGTTTTGCCGTCTAGTTCGATCTTGAAGTTCGCGTTATCGACGGCTGGTTTGCCGTAGAAATACTCTGAGACCTTGTTGATTTTCAAACCTTGACGCTGGTCGCCGATGAAAAGGATGATGGTCTCGAGTCTTTGTTTTCCGTCGAGAATGTTGTACACAAACTGTTGCCCTTCGGCATCTAAATAGAAGAAAATTGCCGGAATTGGTTTCTTACTAAGCATGTTTGTTATGAGTTTTTGACGCTTCTTGAGGGTCCAAACCGTGTTGCGCTGAAACGGCGGAATCAGGTTGATCCTGTGCTGGTTGAAGCTGGAAACTAGCTCATTGATGGTCATTTCTTTGTTGTCGTACTTCATCGTCCACACCTCACCGTGGTTCGGTAGCGGCGGATCATATCCCCGCACCGGTGTTATATCTAGGTACGTTACCAGTTGTAAGATTCGCAGTTACATTATTGCTCCAAGTGACAAAGTGGACCAGTTTTAAATTAGATTGGCCCTAGGATTTAGCAGGCGGCTTGACCCGGTCGGAGCGATGCGATATGTCTAAGCGACAATCGCATAACGTGGGGCCCTCGGCGGGCTTTTCGGGGTCTCCAAAACCCTTCGCGTTTTGGGGCGTAGGCATCGCTGGGCTGGCAAGGGTGGTCATGGTTACAGCTGAAAACCGAATCCTATCCGTGCGGAATCCGCGGACGGGCGAAATTGACGCGCACATCACGGCAGCATCGTCCGCGGACATCGCCGCTACCTGCGCGCGCTTGCGCCAGGCACAGACAGCCTGGGGGCGCGCGCCGCTGGCGCATCGCATCGGCGTGATGAAGGAGTGGGCCGAGCGGTTGAAAGCGCACCGCGCGGAACTTGTGGAAGCTGATTCGATTGACACCGGCGGCGGGCAAATTTCCAAAGTCGCGCCGGACATGGTGATCGGCACGATCATGCGCATGTGCGCGATTGCGCCTGCGATATTCGAACA
>JBOGMW010000109.1:0-2870 GCA_050746805.1 Candidatus Acidiferrales bacterium
ATGGGCCAGAACCTGTTTCGCATGTTCGCAACGATCCTGGTGGTCTGGTACGGAGTGAAATCCGCGCTGTCCGCTGCGAGCGGCAAGCATTTCCTTCATTTTGACAATTTCGCGGCCCTCTTGCTGACGATCAGCTTCGGATTCGGAATGGTGAATTACTACAGCACGCCCATTCCCGGCATCAGCAGGAGTTTTCATAACCTGATTACAGACGAATCCCAGTTCCTTGCGACGAGGATCAATCAGACCGAATTGCAAACCGTTGAAGAGCGAGTCGCGGACTTCGAAGTCCGCATGAACGCGCCGGGGTTTGGCGATATCTTGGGAACAGCCGAATACGTCGTCATCACGATCCTTCTCGCAGCGGCACAGGCCATCGCGATTGTGGTTATCGCCTACGGATTCATTGCGACGGCTGTCTGTGTCCTGGTTGGGCCGATCTTCATACCCTTTTTCATTGTTCCCAAGCTCGAATGGCTCTTCTGGGGATGGTTCAAGGCGTTCATCCAGTATGCGTTCTACCAGGTGATTGCGGCAGCCGTTGTCTACATCATCGGAAACCTGATTCTTGGCATTCTCGATCTTGAGCCGACCGGCACGATTTCAGTCGTTCAACTGATGGAGGCTTTTCCCGTTCTTTTCATCACGTTCTTGGCCGCGATTTATGCGCTCCTCAAGATTCCCACGCTGACTAACCACATTTTCAGCGGCACGTCAGGTACTTCGTCTGCCGCGATTCTCGAAAAGGTGTTCGGATGAACAACGACGCGAGCTTTGAAAACGCCAAGCGCCTCTATCTCGAACAGTACGGTGATCCGATGGTGACCAACACGTATCTGAAGATTGCGCTGGTGCTTCTCTCCTTTGTGGCCATCGGCCTGGCCTTGATGGATCTGAAGACGATTCGGACCTTTCAGAATTTCAGACCGCTGGTGATTCGCATCGACCAGCTTGGGCGGGCCGAGGCGCTCGACTATCACACCTTCGATTACAAGCCCCAAGATGCCGAGGTCCGCTACTTCCTGACCCAGTTCTGCACGCTCTACTATCGCCGCAACCGCTACACCATTCAGGATGATTTCTCGAAGTCCCTCTACTTCCTGGACGGCAGCCTAGCGAACAGCGTCTTCGATGCCTACAAAAAAGGCGACATCATCAAGCAATTCCTCATGAATTCCTCTGCGCCCGAGATCGACATTGACGTAAAGAACGTCGCCCTGGAAGGCTTGGAGAAGCCGCCCTACCGCGCGCGAGTGGATTTCGACATGGTGTATTACTCAGCCGCCGATCACAGCGAGATCAAACGCGAACTTTATACTGCCGATTTCGTATTCGTTTTCCGAAGTCACGTTCCCAACGAACTGATCCCCATCAACCCGCTCGGTTTGACCATCACCTATTTCCGCGAAGACGAGGCGTTCAATTGAGGCTCCCATGATCGCAAACGCTTTGCTTTTGACCATCGCCGTGCTGCTGGCATACGGCTTCTGGCTCATGGACCAGTTGAAGTTCATGGCCCCATACAGAGCGGTCATTTTCCATGCTTACGGCAACGTGCTCCTCGGTGCGGCGGCGGTCCTGTTCCTGAATGTGTTTGCCGCGTTTCTATCCATCAACCGCCGATTCTTTCTGAAAGACACGGGCCGCAAGCTCTCCCACCTCGACAAGCAGTTCAATGTCGGGCAGGCCGAGATGCCGGCTCCTTCCGACGACGAGGAGACGAATTGAGATGTCCCGCGACTTCTATTCCTACGACCCTCAAGACACGCGCGACGCGGCTCCCCGCGTTCCTCGCCGACATCGCGCGCCTGAAATTTCCGGCACTCGGTCCGGCAGAGGATCAGGTGATGCTTCCGCGAATGGCCGCGAAGCGCCGGAACCACAGGAGCGGAATGTTCTGAAACCCGAACGCGAGGATTCCCCGCGCGCGTATTACATGCGCGACCGCGAGTATCTCCTCCGCGAATCCGAAATCCATACGCTCGGCGAAGTGGGTCGGTTCCGCGTCGTCGCTCCTTGTGACCTAGCCAAACTCGGCTATGCCGGTGACAGCGCCCGGATGGAGCGGGACATCCGGCGACTCAAGGAGCAGTCGCTCCTGACCGAAAAGACCCTGGAAATCTCAGGCAAAAAGACGCTGCGCGTTATCACGTTGACGAAAGATGGAGCGAAGCTCCTCAGGAAAACCAACCGGCTCCCGGAACGACAGGAGATTTATCACGGCCTGCGGAAGCCGAAAGAAGCCAAACACGATGCCGATCTGTACCGCCTCTATCAGAAAGATGCTGCCCGGATCGAGCTCTCGGGCGGCAAGCCGCTGCGCGTCATTCTCGATTATGAACTCAAGCGCGATCTCAATCGCGATCTCGCCGCGCTCGACCCGGAGAAAGGCAATTCCGACGCGAAGGAATTGATTGCCGAAAAGCACCACCTTCGCGCGGTCAACGGCAAGATTCCCCTGCCCGACCTTCGCATTGAGTATGAGAACGCCCAGGGCGAGCTCGACCGTGTGGACCTGGAACTCGCAACCCGCGACTACCGGCCTCGGGGATTAGCGGCAAAAGCCAGGGCCGGTTTCTCCCTCTATAGCCATCCAGAAGACGCATCGCGTCTGCGCAGGATTTTGAACGACCGGGATCTGACGGCGGAGATTTTTTCGCTATGAATATCTCCCCTCTCTATACCGACAGCTTGCGAGCCTTCGGCTACACCGATGAGGAAGCACGCTTCCTCTATATTGTTGCCACTCATTCGGGCTACTTCATGGCTCGCCAATTCCTCGGCTTCACCGGCTCTCATTGGGGCAAGCGCACCACGAGTTTCTGGCAGAAACTCCAAGCCAACAACCACGTTCGGCGAGAGTGCTATCC
>JBOGMW010000110.1:0-22791 GCA_050746805.1 Candidatus Acidiferrales bacterium
ACCGCGCGGAACTTGTGGAAGCTGATTCGATTGACACCGGCGGCGGGCAAATTTCCAAAGTCGCGCCGGACATGGTGATCGGCACGATCATGCGCATGTGCGCGATTGCGCCTGCGATATTCGAACAGGCCCGGCGCAAGGGAGTCTCGCCCGCGCCGGCAATTCATTACGACACAAACTTGCGCCCATATCCCCTCGCCGGAATCATCGGACCATGGAACGCGCCGATGATGCTTTCGACGCTCCATGCCATTCCGCCGCTTTTTGCCGGGTGCGCGGTGATCGTGAAACCTAGCGAAGTGGCGCCGCGCTTCGTGCAGCCGATGATGGAGACGATTCGCGAGGTGCCGGAGCTGGCGGCGGTTTTGACTTTCGTGGTAGGCGACGGTGAGCCGGGGCAGGCAATCGTCGAGAACGCGGACATTATTAATTTTACGGGCAGCGTTCCCAATGGCCGCAAAGTTGCCGAGGCATGCGCGCGCCGCTTCATTCCTTCCATCCTCGAACTCGGAGGAAAAGATCCGGTGATCATCACCGAGACCGCCGACCTGAAGCGAGCAGCGAAAGCGGTGGTGCGCGGCGCGGTGACGAGCACGGGGCAGGTCTGCTTTTCAATCGAGCGAATTTACGTGCAAGAAATCGTGCACGATGCGTTCGTCGAATTGCTGGCCCAGGAAGCCGAACGCGTGGAGCTGAACTATCCCGATCCGAACGCCGGGCAAATCGGGCCGTTTATCGCCGAACGCCAGGCGCACATCGTTGATGAGCATCTCGACGACGCGGTCAGCAAGGGCGCGAAGATTCGCCTGGGCGGGAAGAGTTCGAATTTAGGCGGCGGTCTCTACATGCGTGCGACGATTTTGACCGGCGTGAATCACGACATGAAAATTATGCGCGACGAGACGTTCGGTCCGGTGATGCCGGTGATGAAATACCGCACCGAAGACGAAGCGATTCATCTGGCGAACGACACCTATTACGGCTTATCAGCGGCGGTGATCGCGGGAACCGAAGAGGAAGCTCGCCGCATCGCAGATCGTCTTGACGCTGGAATGGTGAGCGTGCAGGACACGTTTCTCACCTTCGCCGGTTTTGGCGCTGGGCTCTCCGGCGATTCGTTCAATTATTCGGGCATGGGGCCGCGCACCGGCATCTTGGCGTTTCTGCGCAGGCAGGGCGTGCTGATCAACACCGGCGAGGCGGAAAGTATGGTTGAGGAAACCCTGAAGGCAGTCGGGTAATCGCCCGCGCTGGCTCGCAAAAGTTTCGCAATGGGAGGCAATCACATGGCATCGCATTCGCGCTATCCATCCGCGGCTGTCGAAAATGTCCATCGCCGGCTCGACGAAATAGGCGGCGCGTTCAATCCCGATGTGATCGGAGAGAATTTTAAGCTTTTCACGCCGCTGCACGAGCGCGCGCCATTCGCCGATGTGGAAATTTTGCGCGATCAGCGTTACGGCAGTGACGAACGACAGCGGCTCGATGTGTTTCGTCCCAAATCTGGCGGCGCGGAATCGCGTCCGGTTCTGGTGTTCGTCCATGGCGGCGGATTCATTGGCGGAGACAAAATCACTCCCAACGCGGCCTTCTACGACAATGTGGGCGCATGGGCGGTTCGCCACGGACTGATCGGCGTGAACATTACTTATCGACTCGCGCCGAAGCATCCGTGGCCGGCGGGTTCCGAGGACCTTGCGTCGGCGGTCGAATGGATAAGCAGCAAAATCGGGGGGCTGGGCGGCGACGCGGCGCGCGTCTACTTGATGGGCCAATCGGCCGGGGGCGCGCACGTGGCGCATTTTCTGGCGCACTCGCAATTCGCTGGCGCTGCCCGGCAGGCGCTCGCCGGCGCGATTCTGGTGTCTGGTCTCTACGACCCGATGACGATGGACAAAAATCCGATGCTTAAGGCCTACTTTGGCGAGGATGCCAGCCGCTATGCCGAACAGTCCGCGCTCGCTGGCTTGGCGGCCAGTTCCACTCCGCTGCTGGTGCTGATTGCCGAGCATGATCCGGCGGACTTCAAGCGCCAGTACATCGAGCTATTGCGCGCGTATCTTTCCGCGCGCGGCACTGTGCCTCGCCTCGCGTACTTGCCCTCGCACGGCCATCTCTCAACAATCCTCAGCGTGAATACGGAAGACACCTTCGTCGGCGAGCGCATTCTGGATTTCGTGGAGGCCACGTCGGCGAAGCCGTCGGCTGTCTCGGCCTAGGCGAGCGGGGCTACAGTTGCGCGAGACGCGGGCATTGATTTTAATGCGAGATGGGAATCCCGGTATCACCCTCAACAGCCAAAGAGGCAGGCGCGGAACCCTTTTTCCAGGCCGGAAGAAACGCGAGGCTCAAAATCCAACCGGCGAGCACCAGCGCGGCGAAATCGAGCCAGTTTTTCCGCGACAGTAACGCCAGGTAGATCGGAGGCGTCGCAAAATTGCCGACTGCCATTACCTGGCCGACCAGCCCCATCGCCGCGCCGCCGCGCGAGGGGTCAGGCACCACGCGCGGCAGGAGCGCCATCAGCACGGCCACGGCCGCCCCGGTACACGGCAGCCAAACGGCGATTGCAACGATCGCAATTGGAAATGAACTCCACGGCGCGTAGACGAGCAGCCCTGAGGCCATTCCGGCGATCGCAATCGCGATGTATATCGAGAGCGGCCGCACGCCGCGCGTAAGCAAGCATCCGGCGCCGATTCCAGCGAAAATCATCGGCACGTAGCCGGCGGCCAATATGGTTGACGTCATGCCCACGGAAACGTGGTGAATGCGAACGAAATATATCGGGACAACGGTGCTGGTTCCCAAAGCGATGCTTACCAGAAGCGCGTTCGAGATCGAGAGCTTCCATGGTCCCCACTCGCGATAAATTTCGAGGAAATCCGTCCAGCTCGGCCGCTTGCGCTGCAAAGATGCCTGCGCTGCTTCACGCGGAATTTCCGGCAGCAGCCATCCGAACGCCGCGGCGATGGCGAATAGAGCTCCGTGAACGATGAATGTCCACCGCCAAGCTGAAGTACCCGCGAACGGCACCGCTAGCAACAATCCGAGTCCCACACCAGCTGGAGTGTAGGTGGACCACAGCGTCATGGCTTGCACCTGCCGCCGGCCGGAGGTGGTGGCCATGATGAGCGCGGGCGCGGCCACGATGATGCCGATGAACTCGATGCCTTCGAGCAGCCGAGCGGCATCGAGCATGGCCATGGAGGTCGAAAAGAAGCCGAGGATGTTGCAAAACACCAGGAAAACACTGGTGCCTATAATCGAGCGGCGCGCGCCGATGCGGTCGATGATTCCGCCGCCGATCGTCGCCGCGAAAATCGAGCTGACCGAAATGACGGAAATCGCCACGCCGACGCCCGCAGGGGTGGTGTGAAACGCGCGCTCGATTTCGCCTTCGATGGGGACCAGCTTGCTGATCGAAGCGGCGCAGAGGATCGAATAAATGTAAACCAGCCAAATCGAGCCCCAACTTCCCGGTTTCATCCGCTCTCCCGATACTGGCGCGCGAATTTGATGCCGAGCCCGGCTGCGAAGGCGCTCATCGCGAGCCTCGTGACGGCCAAACCATATCACGAAAGCGCGATTGCCCTGCGCCGGCACGTGCGCGTCACTTTTCAGCCTGCGAGCGTTAAATTTCAGACATGCCGCGCCGCTAAGCGCTTGACACGCTAAAACCTTCTTGTATCATTATGCAAGGAGATGCATAATCACGCATCGGATGAATGCAGGTGGTTGTAGGCGAAGATGGCGGTTCAAAAGCGGTTTCGACAAGGGCAAATCTTGAAGCTGCTGGCGAGCCAGCCGGTTGCCAGCCAGGACGCGCTGCGCCGCCATCTTGGCCAGTTGGGCATGCGCGTGACGCAGGCGACATTATCGCGGGACCTCCGCGAGTTGCGCCTGGTAAAAACGGCCGAGGGTTACCGTTCGCTGGAAGCCGCCGCGAAGGAATCGTCTCCGCTTCCCGCCCTGGCGCGGGCGCTGAAGGAATTTTTGCTAGACGTGCGCCCGGCGCAAAATATGCTGGTGCTGAAGACCCCGCCGAGCGGCGCGCAGCCGCTGGCCGCCGCAGTGGACGCCGAGCGCTGGAAAGAAGTGGCGGGAACGCTCGCAGGCGACGATACCGTGCTGGTGATTTGTTCGTCGCGCGGCGCCTGCAATGCCGTGCGCAAACGGATCGAGGAAATGCTTCGATGACCGACCCGACGCGGGTTGCCGTCGTGGGAGCAACGGGCTACGCGGGATACGAGCTGGCCCGGCTCTTGCTGCGGCACCCACATATCGAAAAGCCGACATTCTTTTTGCGCGGCAGCCACGCGGATGTGCGTTGCCTGACGGACCTTTTCCCGCAATTGCGCGGATGGGGCGATGCGCCCTGCCGTCCGCTTTCCGCCGAAGCAGTCGCCAATAGCGGCGCGGAAGTCGTATTTCTTTCCACGCCGCACGAGGCGTCGGCCGAACTCGTGCCCGAGCTGCTGGCGCTGAATCCGAAACTGCGGATCGTCGATCTGAGCGGGGCATTTCGTTTCCACAAGCCGGAAACGTTCACGGAGTGGTACAAGCTTGCTGCGCCAGACGCCAAAATATTGGAGGAGGCTGTTTACGGGCTCCCCGAGCTGTATGCCGACCAACTGCCGAAGGCGCGAGTGGTTGGAAATCCGGGCTGCTATCCCACTTCCGTGATTCTTGGACTGCGCCCGCTGATCGATGCGGACTGGATCGACCGCGCGCGGGGAATTGTCTGCGATTGCAAATCGGGTGTTACTGGCGCGGGGAAAGAACCCAAGCGGGAGACGCATTTCGTAGAGGTAAATGGAAATTTCCGCGCGTATGGACTTTTTTCGCACCGGCACACGCCGGAAGTGGCGGAACATCTCGGCCTGGCGCCGCGCGACTTCGTGTTCACCACGCATTTGCTGCCTGTGGAGCGCGGCATCCTTTCCACTCTGTACGTGTGGCTGAGCGGCTCGCGCAAATTGGACGATGTGGAAGCTCTCTATCGCGAGTTTTACGCCGGGCGTCCGATGGTGCGCATCTATCCGGCGGGGACATTGCCGGAGTTGCAGCACGTGGCGCATACGAACTTCTGCGACATCGGTTTCGCGCTCGATTCCGAGGGCGAACGGCTGGCGATCGTGTCCTGCCTCGACAATCTGGGAAAAGGCGCGGCGGGGCAAGCAGTGCAAAATTTGAATGGGATGCGCGGGTATCCAGAAACGGCGGGATTGCTATGAGGCTGGTCGTCAAGATTGCGGGCGCACTGCTCGAACGCGACGAAGACGTGCAAGTGCTAGCACGGCAGATCGCGGAGCTCGCGCACGCCGGAAACGAATTGCTGGTGATTCATGGCGGCGGCAAAATTTTCACGGCCACGCTGGCGCGCATGGGAATCGCCAGCCGATTTGTAGGGGGGCTGCGCGTGACGGACCGCGAAACGCGCGACATCGCTGTAATGGTTTTCGCTGGGCTGCTCAACAAAAAGCTGGCGGGCGCGATTTCGTTGGCTGGACAACCGGCCGTCGGTATCAGCGCTTCGGACGCTGCCTGCTTTCTGGCCGAGCCGATGCAAGTGGAAGAGCGCGAAGGCCGTCTGGGATTCGTCGGATACTTGACCGAAGTGAACGTCGATTTTCTGCGTTCGCTGTGGCGCGAAAGCATCGTGCCCGTCGCTTGCTGCATGGGACTAGGCGCGGATGGCGAGCTTTACAACATCAACGCCGACCACATGGCGGCGGCCGCCGCGGAATTTATTCATGCCGACCGGTTGATCTTCATGACCGACGTTGCCGGCGTGCTCAACGGCGAAAAAGTACTCAGCGCCTTGCGCGGGACGGACATCGAAGACTTGATCCGCCACAACAAAGTTTCCGGCGGCATGATTCTGAAGCTCGAAGCCGCCAAGCGAGCGCTCGCTGGAGGCGTTCCCGAAGTGCGCATTGTTGGCGGCACGAAGCCGCGGGCGTTGGTTGCTGCCGCCGGAACTGGCCGCTGCCCCGGCACGCGCGTGCTGCCCGTGATCCGCGTGAGCGCGAAGGCGGCCAATGGAGCTGCTCACGGAGCGGCGCAATAGCCATGCTTAAATCGAAAAAGAAGGCCATCGCGGCCCATCGTATTTCGCCCGCGAAAATTTGCGCCGAAGAGGCGCGCTACATGATGCGCACGTACCGCCGTCCGCCGCTGATCTTCACCCATGGACGCGGCTGCCGCCTCTACGATTCGCAGGGGCGCGAATACCTCGATTTCCTGGCAGGCATCGCCGTCAATGCGCTCGGCTACGCGAACCCGCGCATCGTGCGGGTGATTCGCCGCGAGGCGGGCCGCACCATGCACGTCTCGAATTTATTTCACAATCCTTATCAGGCGCCCCTGGCGCGCAAGCTCGCGGAATGGTCCGGGTTGGATCGCTCATTTTTCGCCAATAGCGGCTCGGAGGCGGTGGAAGGCGCGCTGAAGCTTGCGCGCGCGTACGCTCACTCTCACGCTGCGTCCGGACGCGCGCCCAAGACACGATTTCTCGCGCTCGAAAATTCGTTTCATGGGCGCACTTTTGGCGCGCTCTCGATCACCTATCCGGCGAAATATCGCCAGCCGTTCGAGCCGCTCGTCCCCGGCGTGGATTTTGTACGCTTCAACGACGTAGCTGATCTCGAATCCAAATTTGACGATACGGTTTGCGCCATCATCATTGAACCAATTCAGGGCGAAGGCGGCATTCATCTGGTCAGCCAGGAATTTTGGCAGCGCGCCCGCGAACTCGCCACCCAGCACGTCGCGGCGCTAATTGCCGACGAAATTCAGGCTGGCCTCGGCCGCACCGGCCGCCGTTTCGCGTATCAGAGATTTGGTTCGCTGCCGGACATCGTGACTGTCGCAAAGCCGCTCGGAAGCGGTTTGCCGCTCGGCGCGTTTTTGGCCAACGAGGAGTTTGCTTCTGTTCTAAGCCCCGGCATGCATGGGTCCACATTCGGCGGAGGACCGCTGGTTTGCGCGGCGGCTCTTGAATTTCTGTCGGTAGTCGAGGAAAAGGATTTGCTCAAGAACGTCCGCGATCGCGGCGCGGAAATTCGCGCCGGCCTCGAAAAACTGGCCGCGCGTTTTGACTTCATCCGCGAAATTCGTGGCGAGGGACTGATCGTCGGCATCGATCTCTCGATCGAAGGCGCTCCGCTGGTAAAAGATGCGCTGCGCCGCGGACTGGTGATTAATTGCACTCACGACCATATCCTGCGCCTGCTGCCGCCGTTCATTATCAGCCGCCGCGATGTGGCCGAATTTTTAGGAAAATTCGAGCGCGTGCTCGCTGCTGCAGCGAAATCCGCGCGCCCAACTCCTTCCGCCACTCCCCGCGCGGAAGCTCCTGCGCAGCCCATGGTACTGGCTGCAGCGAGGTGAACATGAACGCCGTTAGCACATCGGTTGAATTGAAGCACGATCTTCTTACTGGCATGGAGTGGAATCCGTCGCAGGTCCGCGCACTCTTTGCTCTGGCCGCCGAAATGAAAGCTCGCCCGGATCAATTCCGAACTTCGCTCGCGGGCCGCGTGCTAATTCTACTGTTCGAAAAGCCTTCGCTGCGCACTCGTGTGACCTTCGAAGTGGGCATCGCCAATCTCGGCGGCTCGTCGATTTTCCTGGACCACACCGCGTCGCGGCTCAACGAACGCGAGCCCACGCGCGACATCGCCAAAAATCTGGAGCGCTGGGTGCAAGGCATCATCGCGCGCGTTTTCGAGCAGCAAACGCTGGATGAACTCGCGCAGAACGCCGGCGTGCCGGTGATTAACGCCCTTTCCGACCGCTTTCATCCCTGCCAGGCGCTGGCGGATTTCCTAACGCTCGAGGAACGCTTCGGCGGTTTGCGCGGTCTGAAACTTGCGTACGTTGGCGACGGCAACAACATGTGCCACTCGCTGATTACGTTTGCAGCGCGAACCGGCGCGCACATGCGCGTCGCCACTCCCGCGGGCTACGAGCCGGCCGATGACGTGGTCGCCGAAGCCAAGCGCGTTGCGCGCGAAACACGCGCCAAAATCGAGCTGTTCCAATCGCCCGAAGATGCCGTCGCCGGAGCGCAAGCTGTTTACACCGACGTGTGGGCCAGCATGGGCCAGGAAAGCGAAGCGGCAGAACGCGAGCGCATCTTCGCTGGCTACCAGGTAAACGAAGAGCTTTTCGCTCTCGCCGCGCGTGACGCCGTTTTCCTCCACTGCCTGCCCGCGCATCGGGGGCTCGAAGTCAGTTCGGAAGTGATCGACTCGCCGCGCTCCATCATTTACGATCAGGCGGAGAATCGCCTTCACGTGCAGAAGGCGATCCTGCATACTCTGCTGAACAATTAAAAAAGGAGAATCCGTTGCCGAAGAAGGTGGTGCTCGCGTATTCCGGAGGCCTTGATACCTCCATCATTATTCCGTGGTTGAAGGAGAACTACGGCGGTTGCGAAGTGATTGCCATGATTGGCGATCTGGGCCAGCGCGAAGATCTGGAAGCCGCGCGCAAGAAAGCTCTGGCCACTGGCGCGAGCGCCGCGTACGTGGAAGACCTGCGAGAGGAATTCATCACCGGTTACATCTGGCCAACGCTGCGCGCCGGAGCCGTATACGAACACAAATATCTGCTGGGCACCTCGTTCGCGCGTCCGCTGCTCGCTAAGCGCCAGGTAGAACTTGCAAAGAAAGTGGGCGCCGACGCGCTGGCGCACGGCTGCACCGGGAAAGGCAACGATCAGGTGCGGTTCGAGCTGGCCGCCAAAGCTCTGGCGCCCGAATTGGCAATCATCGCGCCGTGGCGCGAATGGACTATCAACTCGCGCGAAGAAGCGATCGCCTACGCGCAATCGCACAACATTCCCGTGGAGCAAACGAAGAAAAATATCTACAGCCGCGATCGTAACGTCTGGCACTTGAGCCATGAAGGCGGCGTGCTCGAAGATCCCGCAAACGCACCGGAAGAATCGATGTGGCAGTGGATTGTTTCGCCCGCAAGCGCGCCGGACAAGCCCACGCTGGTCGAAATCGGGTTCGAGCGCGGCACACCCGTTTCCGTCGACGGCAAAAAACTCGCGCCACTCGCGCTGCTCGACCGCTTGAACGAAATTGCTGCCGCGAACGGCGTGGGCCGCATGGATATCGTCGAAAACCGGCTAGTCGGTATCAAGTCCCGCGGCGCGTACGAAACGCCCGGCGGCACGTTGCTCGTCACCGCACATCGCGAGCTCGAATCGCTGTGCCTGGATCGCGAGACGGCGCATTACCAACAAATCCTATCGCTGCGCTACGCCGAAATGGTTTATTACGGCATGTGGTTCACGCCGCTGCGCGAAGCGCTCGATGCGTTTTTCACCAGCTCGCAGAGCCGCGTCACCGGAACCGTGTCGCTATCGCTCTTCAAAGGCAACGTCAACGCCGCGTCGCGCTACTCGCCTTATTCGCTCTATCGCACCAATCTGGCCAGCTTCAGCATGACCGGCTACAATCCGAAAGACGCCGAAGGCTTCATCAATCTTTTCGCTCTGCCCATCACCGTTCCGCTCGAAAAGGCCGCAGGGAGATGACCGCGCCGGAAGGCCAGAAAATGTGGGGCGGGCGTTTCGAGCGCCCTCCCGACGCGTCGTTTTACGAATTCGAGCGCTCCTGGCAATTCGACCGCCGGCTTCTGCCGCATGAACTGGCGCTCGACCGCGCTTGGGCTCGTGCCATCGCTGCCGCCGGCATTGTCACGCGCGAAGAGGGGCAGCAAATCGTCGCCGCGCTCGATGAAATCGAATTGCGTGCTGAATCCGATGCTGCATGGCTCGACGGCTCGAAAGCCGAAGACGTCCACCATTTTGCCGAAGCCGCGCTGATTGAAAAACTGGGTCCGCTCGGCGCTAAGCTGCATACGGGACGCAGCCGCAACGAGATGGTGGCGACGGAATTTCGCATGTACGTGCGCGCCGCCTGCCGCGAAATGCGCAGCGCGCTCGCCCTGCTGATTCGCGCCGTTGCCGAGCAGGCTAAAAGCAATTTGGGCGTGCCCATGCCGGGCACAACGCACATGCAGCATGCGCAGCCGCTGCTGCTTTCGCATTGGCTACTGGCGCACGGTGAAGCCTTCCAGCGCGATGCCGAGCGCTTTCAACTCGTGGCTGCCCGTGCGGACGATTGCCCGCTTGGTTCGGGCGCGCTGGCAGGAAGCGCGTTTCCGATCGATCGCCGGGCGCTAGCGCGCGATCTGGGATTCACACGCATTACCGCCAACAGCCTCGACGCCGTCAGCGACCGCGATTTCGCTCTCGAAATGCTTTTCGCCATGTCCACTCTGGCCATGCATCTTTCGCGCTTGGCGGAAGATCTGATTCTTTTTGCTTCCACGGAATTCGCTTTCATCGAATTGCCCGATGAATATTCCACTGGCAGCAGCCTGATGCCGCAAAAGAAGAACCCGGATTCGTGGGAGCTCATTCGCGGTAAAACCGGCCGCATTTACGGCGCGCTCTTCGCGCTGTTCACGGTGAACAAGGGCCTGCCCTCCAGCTATCAGCGCGACTTGCAGGAGGATAAAGAGCCGCTTTTTGCCGCGTTCGACCAGATCAGGCCGATGGCGCAAATCGCCGCTGCCGCGCTGGCCGCTACCAAATTCCGGCACGACCGCCTGCGCGAAGCGGCTCAGGATCCGGCGCTCGTCGCCACCGAAGTGGCGGACTACCTTGTGGCACAAGGGATTCCCTTTCGCGAGGCGCACGAAATCGTTGGCAAAGTGCTGCGCGCCGCGGAACAAGCCGGAAAATCCATTCGCGAGATGCCGATCGCAGAGCTGAGAAAGTTCTCGCCAATGTTTGGGCCGGAACTGAGCACCGTGCTGGCGCTCGAATCGGCGCTGGCGCGGCGATCCGTGGCCGGCGGTACCGCTCCGGGCGCGGTGCGTGCGGCGCTCGAAGATTTCAATGCGCGGCTTGCGAAACTCGAGGAGAACCCCTAATGCCGCGCCTCAAATCCGCGGGGACATCGACGAAAAATAATTCGCGGGCTCTCTCCATTCGGGAGCCGCACCCAACGATGAGCGCTCATCTATCCGCTTCTGACATTCCGCAGGGCTTTAGTTTTGCCGCCACGCAGTGCGGCCTGAAGCGGTCGCTCCTCGATCTTGGCATTTTGCTCAGCGAGACGCCGGCCGCCACCGCGGCCGTGTTCACGACCAATCGAGTTATCGCCGCGCCGGTAATCGCGTCGCGCGAACATTTGAAAAAATCTAGGCAGCGCATGCGCGGGGTGATCGTCAACTCCGGCAACGCCAACTGCTGCACGCATGAAGACGGCTATCCGGCGTCGATTGCAACTACTCGGCGGTTGGCGGAGGAACTCGGCGGCGCGGATGGCTCGGTGTTCATCGTGTGCTCCACGGGCGTGATCGGGGCGCCGCTGCGCGTTGAAAAAATCCTCAACGCCGTGCCGCAACTGGTGCAGTCACGCAGCGCCGATCCCGGCGCATTCGAGGAATTTGCGCGCGCCATCATGACCACGGATACGCGGCCAAAGTGGGCCGTTGCAAAATGCCGCATCGGAGGTAAAGAAGCACGAGTTCTTGGCTGCGCGAAGGGATCCGGAATGATCCAGCCGAACATGGCGACGATGCTTTCATTCATCGCCACGGATGCAGCGATCTCCGCGCGGGTTTTGCAGCGGGCCCTACGCTCTGCCGTAAGTACTACATTCAATTGCATCACGGTGGACGGCGATACCTCCACGAACGATACTGTCGCTCTCTTTGCCAACGGGCAATCCGGAGCGGCGAAAATTGAGAAAGCCGCCGGTGCAGACTACAAGAATTTCTGCGCGGCTCTCGAACGCGTATGCTGCGAGCTGGCGCTTGCCATCGTTGCGGATGGAGAAGGCGCGCAGCGCGTGATCGAAATTGAAGTGCGCGGCGCATCTTCCGATGCCGCGGCCGATTGCATCGCGCGCACGGTCGCCAATTCGCCGCTGGTGAAGACCGCCTTCGCGGGCGCCGATCCCAATTGGGGCCGCATTCTGGCCGCTGCCGGTCGAGCGGGCGTGGATTTCGATCCCAGCCGGGCCAACATCTGGATCGGCGGCGTGGCCGTCTGCCGCGGAGGCCGCGAGGTGACTTTCAATGAAGCCGCTGCGCACGAAAAAATGCTGGCGAAAACCGTGCATGTGCGGATCGAACTCGGCTCCGGCCGCGGCGCCGCGCGCATGTGGACTTGCGACTTCACGCAAGAGTACGTTCACATCAACGCAAGTTACCGCACCTAGCGCGGCGTAATAGTGAGTTGTAATCAGTAGTCCGGTCGATACTGGAACTTATTTTCCAAGGATTACGAGCGCGTTAGGAGGCCTAAAAGATAGCCCGAAATTGACGACTACCACGTCAGTTTTTCCATCTTCGTTCAAGTCCGCACATGCCATGGTGCTTGTAGACGCGCCAGACGCGAAGTAGGAGAGTTCGAATCCGCCTTGACCATCGTTAGTGTAAAGGCCAATTGCTGAGCAAACGCCAAGCCTGTCAAAATGTCTGAACGGCCGTCCCCATTGAAGTCGGCAACTGCGATTCCATCGGCATACTGTCCGCCCGTCACCGCGCCCTCTAGGTAAAAGCTGCCGTCCCCCCGGCCGTAGGCAATCTCAATGAGGGAAGCGCTCTGGCCATTTACCCAAGCTACATCGAGAATGCCATCTCCGTTGAAATCGGCTACCACCGGCGTAGTCAGCGGCCCGACTTGCATGTTCAAGTCAGAGTCAACGGTATTAAACTGGCGATTGCCCAGATTGAGCAGCGTTTGAGCGGGACCCGCTAAATCCAGTTTTCCGTCCCCGTTGAAATCTCCTATCGCGACCGGCGCATCGAGCGGCACAGGAACGGGATCAAACTGAAAATTTCCGAGACCGAAAAAGATGACTCCTGATGCGATCAGGTCCGGATGGCCATCACCGTCTATGTCCGCCGATTGAACATCAGCGAAGTTGACGGTGGCTCCGGCGGGCGGCGTAATCGTTACCGGGGAGGATCCGAAATTGGCATTGCCAGTTCCCGGCCATATGACGAGATTACCGCTTTCCTCGCCAATGAGGTCAGCCAACCCATCGCCGTTCAGGTCGGCGAGCATAAAAGCGTCTGGAGACACAGTCCCGGACAACACGAACTGACCGTTCCCTTGGTTTAAAAAGACGGTTCCCGGCGTTCCGGATTCTGGATCGCCCCCGAAAAGCAGGTCAGGCAGGCCGTCACCGTTCACATCTCCTATCGACAGAGCTCCCGCGTTAGACGGTGCTAGTGAAATGGGCGAGGGAAATACTCGATTGGTGCGGCCCAGTGATACCGATACTTCGTTGAATCGATCGGCAACAATAACGTCAGATATCCCGTCACCATTTATATCCCCGACAGCGTCCACAAAACCCATCGGACCGTTTAATTGCTTCGGCGTGAAATTGCCGGTCCCGTCGCCCCAGAGGTACAGAATGTGAGAAGGTTCTGTTTCTCCGTTCACTCCGGCGAGATCGGGGAAACCATCGTGGTCGAAGTCTCCAGATTTCAAGTTGTATGGCGCGAATCCGGCAGGGGCAATCGTCGTGCTCGAGACAAGCGAAAATGTCCCGTCGCAATGGCCTAGAAAAACCTGCAACACGACAGGCGCTGTGGAGTCAATCGGAGACTGGACGGCCAGATCTGGACAACCATCATTGTTCGCGTCGATGACTGTGATGCGCCCAGTTATGCCTGAAAGGCTCGAAGGTGCCGTATCGGTGAATTTCCCGCCGTTTTGGCCAAACAGGATGTGAGTCGTTTCGTCGGCAGCGGTATAAACAATGTCAGGAAGCCCGTCGTTATTGAAATCCGCGACGGAGAAATTGCGATTGTCGGGTGCGACTGTGGCGATCATACTTGGCGATCCAAACGTGCCGCCGCCCGTATTTTGAAAGAGCAAAATCGAATTGGGATTTTCAACCGAGAGGAGCAGATCGAGGTTGCCACTGCCGTATATATCGGCAAGGGTAGCTGACTCTGGAAAAGAGCCGCTGATTGACCCATTTGAAATTTGCGAAAAATTGTTCTGCCCATGGTTCAACAGTGTCGTTACTGTCGACGACGATCCGGTGGTATAGCCGACAGTGACGATATCAGGTTCGCCGTCTCCATCCACGTCGCCAGTTGCTAACGCCCATGCTTGTACTCCCTCGATGTAGGAGACTGGCGCGAGCATTCCATTAGTCTGCCCCTTCAGAATCGCCAGCGATGGAGCGTTCGCCAGGGGAGGTCCAGGTAGGATCACGTCATCGAGCCCATCTCCGTCGAGGTCCGCCACGGCCATGTCACTTGGATCCACTTCGGGACCCGCGGAGTACGCTGGGACGGCGAGGAACGGCTCAGGCCCCTGGGAGGGAGTGTAAAAGCGAAACGGCAATACGTTCGAATTTCCGGCTGACTCATGGACGCTAAGCTCGTGTGTTCCTGCAGCGTAGCTAAGGCTGACATTTATCTGTGCCTGAAGCGTTGCTGAATTCTGAACGATGGTGTTCGCGGGCGCGCCGTCAACGAAGGCCTGGGCGTCAGGTGTAAAGTTCGTGCCGTAGACGGTGATCACCCCCTGAGGAATGCCCAGCATAATGTTCGACGGTGAGAGCACTCGAATCTGCGGAGGCGAACTGCCGCTTGACCCGCCATTGTTACCACCACCGCCTGTACCTCCGCCCGTTCCTTTTGTTATACCGCCCGATCCACCCCCGCATCCGAAGAGCGCGCCAACAACGAGAATGCCTACAGCAATCGACATTAGAATCCGAAGAAAATAGCGCATAAGGAACGTATAGTTTATATAGCTAAACCTGCTTGTCAACGGTGGTCCCTAATTTGATTCACACCGCGTCAGGCTCCGAAATTGTCTAGGGGCTCCGCCGGGTTGACTGCGCGATAAACTTGGCTCAAGATTGGGTTGAGTTGCTGGAGCGCTCGCTTCAGCCGCGAGTAGCCGGCCTGCCGCTGACTGCCCCGGCCCCGATCCTGCCTCTCAGCCGCGCTGTCGTACCGTCTGTACGACAGGGGCACAAGGAGATTTACCGTGAAGAAACTGTACGTGGGAAACCTGCCGTTCAAGGCTACGGAGGAGGATGTTGCAGGACTGTTTGCGGAGGCCGGGGTGCAGCCGGATTCATTGACGCTGCTCCGCGACCGTTTTACGGGGCAGCCGCGCGGCTTCGGGTTCGCCGAAATCCGCGACGATGCGGAAGCCGAAAAGGCAATCGCGGCGCTGAATGGCAGGGACTTCCTGGGCCGCGCACTGGTGGTTAACGAAGCGCGCCCGCAGCGTGAAGGTGGCGGCGGTGGCGGCGGAGGTGGGCGCGGCGGCTACGGTGGTGGCGGCGGTGGCGGACGCGGTGGACGCGGCGGAGGCGGTGGTGGTGGCGGCGGACGCGGCGGCTACGGACGCGATCGAGACCGGTAGCTTACCTGGTTTCGTAATTTCAGTTTCCGGAAATATGCGCGGGAGTAGTGTGCCGTTCGGCGGCATGGACTACCGGGACGGGCTCGCTCGCCTCGATTTGCCCTTCCACGTATGTGAACTTCTGGACGGTGGCGCCGCGAACTCCCTGCGCGATCAGCGCCCTTAGGTCGAGCTTTGCCTCCGCGTCGTCCAGATCTTGGGGTTTCGCTGAAAGTTCCGGAGCGCGCGGCAGAAAAACGGGGCAGCAATCGTGGAACGGCTCCGAGGAGATGTCGTAGGTTCCAATCTGGCGGGCAACCTCCAGAATCTCCATTTTGTCCGTGCCGATCAAAGGGCGAAACACAAGCATGGATGCGGCCGCATCAACGGCAGCAAGATTCCGCAAGGTCTGAGAGGCCACCTGCCCGAGGCTGTCGCCCGTGAGCAGCGCGAGTGCGCGGTCGCGCCGGGCGAAAAGCTCGGTAATCCGCAACATCATGCGGCGGTAAAGAAGGATGCGCAATCGTTCCGGCGCGTAGCGGACGATCTCGCGTTGAATTTCCTCGAAGGGTATGCGGTACAGCTTGGCGGTGAATTGATAGCGGGTCAGCACGCGGGCAAGCGCGGTGGCCACGTGCAACGAGGATTCGCCCGGGCGCGCGCCGGCGCCATAAAAATGAACGAAGTTCAAATGCGCGCCGCGTTTCATCATTTGGTAGGCGGCAACGGCGGAATCGTATCCGCCCGAGAGCAGACAGGTGATGCGTCCGGCGGTATTCGGCGGCAGCCCGCCGGGGCCGGAAATTTTTCGCGCGTACACCAGCAGAGGGCCGGGCGTGACCTCGATGTGGCAGGTCAGCTCGGGATCGCGCAATTGCACGCGGACTTCGCGGCCGCAGGCGCAGAGTTTTTCGAGCAGAAAGCGCCCAACCGCGGATTCGATCTGCATGGTGGAATGCGGAAATGTCTTGTCACTTCGCCGCGCGCGCACAGCGAACGTGGCGAATCGCAGCGGCTCGATTTCATCCCATGCCGCTCGGAAAAGTGCTTCCAAGTCGCGCTCCACGGGCCGTGCCACTGCATAGTAGGCAATGCCGAAAACGTGTTGGACGCGCTCGGCGGCTCTCTCGAGCGAAGCGTCCGGGCCGAGCCGGATCAGAAAACGGTCGCCGGGCTGCTCGATTCGCAGCACGGGGATTCCGGCCAGAGCACGTCGAAGCGACGTGAACAGCTTTCCCAGGAAGAATCGCCGATTGCGGCCCTTCAGCCACAATTCATGGTAATGGACGACGATGACCGGCGCGCTCATCAGAGTTGTCCTGGACTGGGATTCGGTTCCTTTTCGAAGTGGGAGGCTGGCGCCGTCCGTCGGTGCCGAGCGATTCCCCTCACTTTGCGAATTATAGCAGCAGAAAGCAGCCGCGAACCCGCACGGCTGCGGCCATCGAAATCCTTCTGTTGGCGGCGGATGCCCAATGCCGGCCGGTCGCTGCCGTTCGCAAAATAGAATAACTCAATAGAAACAATTCGCTTTTCGACGCGACTTTCAGAGGGCTTGCGGGTTATATTCTGCGTCACTTCAACGTCTGGAGCGAAGGCCGTAAAATTGGAAGCGGCGAACGGATTTTCGCCACCGAATTTGGGCAAGCGGCATCCAATCGCCAATGGGTTAATCCGCGGCACGCGGGAGGAGAGCATGTGGAACCGTAGAGATTGGGACGAGTTCTTCGACATCGTGGCAAAGCGGTGGCACATGCGGCGTCCGCCGCGCCCGGTCGACCGGTCGGGGCGGAATCGCGTGACGCCGACGGAAGGGTATAGTCTCGCGGAACTCGACGACGCAGGCCTGAGTATCGAGCAAGCCGAGCACCTCGGCCTGCCAGTCGATGCTGGCCGCGTTGGATCGTACGGGCCAAACGTCAGCTCGCTGCGCGACTACATCCGCGCCACTCGCTCACGCCTGTAGAAACGTCTCACGGCGAATCAGCTCCGCTATTACGTATAGTCCTGCGTGCAAATCCTCGCAAATTTTAGGTGGAGTTTCGTGCAGTTCCGTCCTTTCTTGCCGGGGTGTGAAAATTCGTTGCAGTCCGGGCGCTAAGGTCTTATTTTGGTGCGGCATACATAAGATCGTTTCAGTGGAGGCGGCGTGAGGAAAAGGATTCGCGTGGTGCAGTATGGCATCGGTCCGATCGGCGCGGCAATCGTGCGCTTGCTGCGGGAAAAGAATTCGGTGGAAATCGCGGGCGCGATTGACCGCGATCCGGCGAAAGCCGGGAGGGACCTGGGAGAGCTGATTGGAGCGCCGGATGCTCCGTGGGGTGTGCTGGTATCGGCGCGGCATCCAGCAGTGCTGGACGGACACGTTGACGCGGTGATCCACACGACTTCGTCTGATTTGATGAAAGTGGAGGACGAGCTTCTGGCCTGCATTTCGGCAGGTGCATGCGTGGTGTCCACCTGCGAGGAGCTTTCCTACCCGTTCCGAAAATATCCGGAGCTTTCGGCCAGGCTTGACGCAGCCGCTAAAGATGAAGGCGTGGCGCTGGTTGGAACGGGAGTGAATCCCGGATTCGTGATGGACAAGCTGGTGCTGGTGCTTTCGGCAGCGGCGCAGCGAGTGGACCACGCGAAGGCGGTGCGCATCGTGGACGCGTCCAAGCGGCGCTTGCCGCTGCAAAAGAAGATCGGCGCGGGCATGACCGCCGAAGAATTCCGCGAGCAGGTAGCGGCTGGAAGCATCAAACATCACGGACTTCCGGAATCGGCGGCCATGGTGGCGGAGGGCTTGGGTTTTGAGCTCGACGACATCACCGAAACGATCGATCCGGTGATCGCGCAAGAACCGGTGAAAACGCCGTTCCTTGAAGTTGCGGCGGGCCAGGTGGCGGGAGTTCATCAGATCGCGCGAGGCAGTTTCCGCGGCGAGGAAAAAGTCTTTCTGGAGCTGCAAATGTACGTAGGGGCAAAGCAGCCCGCGGATACGGTGGAGTTGCGCGGAGAGCCGACGCTGTCGCTGAACATCCCCGGCGGCACACACGGGGATTTGGCGACGGCGGCGGTTGCCGTGAACGCGATCCCCGCGATTCTTGCCGCGCCAGCAGGATTGCGCACCGTGCGGGATCTGCCGCTGACGTATTTTCCGCCGGGAATTCGCATCTAAGGGGCGCTCGCGGCAGTCAATTTTGGCGTATTCGGGCGATGCGTGAATCCGTTCAAATTTGTGTCGATCTGAAGAGGCCTCGGTCGTTTGTTTTCTGCAAGTTAGGGGCGAGTTAGAACGGCTGGGTGTGTCGATCTGAATGTGGCTGGATGGCTCCGGAGCTTGCATTCGGTGAGGCGCTGTCTTCATCGTGCGCTGTCCCCTTTCTCGCCCACTTTAGACACACGGGCCGCACGGCGGCCGATAGTGTTTCCCAAAACGGCTTGCCGCTCTCGGCTGCTTCCGAGCAAGCAAGAAAAACATCCCACGGTAGCATGGACTTAACCGAAAGTCAACAACGAAAAGAGCGCAAAGGCTGCCGATGCATTCAGGCGGAGGTGGATTTGCGCCAGAAGCGGGCGATGGCGGAGAAGTCCGGATCGTCGGGCGAAGAATCCTTGACGGCGGTGTAGGTGGAGTAGGCGGCGGAGCCGGCCGGAAGGACCACGCCGCAAGAGCGAGCCAGTTCGAGGGCCAGGCGAACGTCCTTGTGCATGAGCCGCAGAGGGAAGCTGGCGGGGAATTCGTTCTTCAAAATTAGAGGCGCTTTGACGTCGAGCAGTGGCGAACGGCCCATGCTGGATTGCATCACTTCGATCAGGCGCTCAGGAGCAACACCCGCGGCGGTGACCAGAGCGAGCGATTCGGCGAGCGCATCCACTTCGAGCGCGAGAAGCAGGTTCATGCCGAGCTTAACGGTTTGTCCCGCGCCATTGGGGCCAAGAAGGAAGAAGCGCTTGCCGACGGCTTCGAGCACCGGCTTTGCGCGGTCGAGAACCTCCTGTTTTCCACCAATCATAAACACGAGCTCGCCCTTTTCGGCGCCCCACGTGCCGCCGGTGACCGGCGCGTCCAGAAAATCAGCGCCATGGTCCGTGCAAGCCTCCGCGATGCGTCGCGCAAGAGCGGGCGATACAGTGCTTGAATCAATCAGCACGTTCCCCCTGCACAATCCCGCAAGGGCGCCTGACTCACCCCAGAGAACCTGTTCGAGGGCCGGAGGGTCGCTGACGATAGTGAATGTTATGTCCGAGGCGGCTGCGACTTCGCGCGGCGAATTCGCGACTCTTGCGCCTTCTTTTTCCAACTGTTCCGCTTTCGATCGCGTGCGGTTCCACACCGTAAGCGAGAATCCTGCTTTCATCAAGTTCTGCGCCATGGGCAGGCCCATCAATCCCAGGCCAATCAATCCAACGTTCGGCTTCATGATTTCCTCCTTATGCGCAGATGAATATAACGGCAGAGGCGACGGGAGGAAACCGGAATCGTCCGAGCGATAAAATTCAGAGCGGCGAAATCGGAAATTTGCGCGTCTCGATGACTCCTAGGCGGTGACGGGCGACGCGGGCTGCAGAATGATTTCGCGTATGCGCACGATGGAGGGATAGGGGATCTCGATGCGTACTGTCTTGTCACGGCCCGATTGCGAGAAGCGGTCTTCGAGGCGGATAAACACTCCGGAATCCAAGGCCAATATGCCGGTTGCAGTCATCTGAACCTCGCCGGCGCGGTAATGTACTTCCACTCGTTTACCAATAAGTAATATAAAAGCGGACATTGGCCTAGACTAAACTGCGGGCCTGAGTTCCGTCAATAGTACCAGCAGGTTAATTGTGAAAATCTTTTCCAGAACAGCTCAGTCTTACATTACAAGACTGAATTCTACTCTGTGCCGGAACGGGTCAATGCGCTCCGCACGCACTCGCACCCGGTCGCCCAGATGGAATTCCCGACGGGATTCGCGCCCTTTGCGAGGACGATACGATTGGCTGACGATGGCATGGTCGCTCTCTCGATATTGGAAGCGCTGGCCGAGCGTTTCTTCCAGACGGTCGATGGCCACGAGGCCCTCGACGAAAACTTCGAACAACTCGACGAAGAAGCCGAATTTCTGCACGGAAATGACAAGCGCGTCGTATTCCTCGCCCAGATGGCCTTCCATATATTGCGCCGTTTTCCAGTCCATCAGTTCGCGCTCGGCGGCATCGGCGCGGCGTTCGGCCTCCGACGTTTCGACGGCAATTTCCTCGATTTCCGCCAGACGATATGGCCCCGTGCCGGAAAACGAATTCTCCAGCGCCCACTTCAGGTTGCGATGGACGATCAAGTCCGGATAGCGCCGGATCGGCGACGTGAAGTGCGTGTACTCGCCCGCGGCGAGCGCGAAATGGCCTAGCGGCACGGCCGCATAGCGAGCCTGCTTGAGCGAGCGGAGCATTAAATAGGAGAGAATGCGCTCCTCAGGCTTGCCGGCGAGTTTTTGCGTGAGGCGCTGATAATGTTGCGGACGAATATCGAAATCAGCGCCCGGCAGGGTGACTTCCATGGTGCGCGGCCGGCCGTGGCGTTCGTGTCCCGCTGGGCGCACCTGCCCGTGGCGCACCGCGATTCGACGCTCCGACAAATCCTCGACGCCGAGCGAATAGCCGAACGCGCGCGCCAGTTCCTCGAATTCCAAAACTTTCTTTGGGTCGGGCTTTTCGTGAACGCGATGTAGCGACGGGATGCCGCGTTTCTCCAGATAAGCAGCAACAGCCTCGTTTGCCGCCAGCATGAACTCCTCGATAATTCTGTGCGCGAAATTGCGAACGCTGCGCACCACTCCCACCATCCGGCCTGCATCGTCGAATTCGATGATCGCCTCGGGTAAATCGAAATCGATGGAGCCGCGCGCCGTGCGCCGCGCATTCAGTGCCAGTGCAAGTTCCTTCATGCGCCGGAATTCTCCCGCCAGCGATGCATATCGCGCCGTCATTTCCGCGTCGCCTTCCAGCACTTTGTGGACGTTCGTGTAGGTCATGCGTTCCGCGGAACGAATCACTCCCGGAGTGAAATCGGCGCTCAGGACTTTCCCGGTTTTGTCGAGCTGCAAGATGGCGCTCATCACCAGGCGGTCGACGTGCGGATTCAGCGAGCAGATTCCGTTGGAAAGCTCCTCGGGCAGCATGGGCACGGCGCGATTTGGGAAATAGACTGACGTGCCGCGCAAACGCGCTTCCCGGTCAAGCTCTGAAGCACGGCGAACGTAATGCGCTACGTCGGCAATGTGAACCTGCAACTCGAAACCGCCGCCGGGGCGTGATGCGACGTACACAGCATCATCGAAATCCTTCGCCGTCTCGCCGTCTATGGTGACGATGGGCAAGTCGCGAAAGTCGCGCCGGCCGGCAATATCCTCTTCGTGTACCTGCTGAGGAATTGCCCGCGCTTGCGCCAGGACTTCAGGCGCGAACACGTGCGGCAGATGATGTTTGCGAATAATGATTTCAACATCGACGCCCATTTCGCCCGGGCGCCCGAGGATTTCCACGACGCGTCCTGCAGGCGCCACGCCGCCACGCGGGTAACGCGTAATCTCCACGTTCACTACCGCGCCATCCAGCTCCGGAAAGCGTACGCGTTTCGTCACGCCCGGCTCGCCGGTGTTCTGCCGGAGTTTCTCCCGCAATTCAGGCGTCAGCTCCGCGCCAGCTGGGATGACGATCTCATGCGCAAGGCGCGTCTCGTAGGGCAGGACGGCATTTCCGTGCGGGCCGTAGCGGAAAAGGCCCACAATCGTTGGATGTGCGCGCGCGGTGATTCTTTCGATGCGCCCCTCGAAGCGCCCGTCGGAATGGCGGCGGCTGAGGCGCGCTTCCACGCGGTCGCCATGCATCGCGTCGCCCATGCTGTCCGGATTGATGAACAGGTCGCCTTCCATACCTTTTACGGGGCGATCGGGGACAACGAAGCCATAGCCGTCGCGATGCGCCACCAGGCGGCCGGCAATCAGATTCGGATCCTGCCGTGTGGGCCGCGCCGCTGCATGACTGCTCTGTTCAGACCCTGGGGAAGTGGATGGTCGCGTCGGTTGGATTTCATGCCCTTGGGCTGGCCGTAGACTTGGCGCTGGCGCCCTTCGTTGGCCAGTGAGCCGATAGCGGCCATGCTCGACTTGCACTTGGCCACGGCGCTTCAGACGCTCCAGCAGCTTGGGCAGCGCTCGCCGGCCCCAATGCCGAAGTCCCAGCGCGCTTGCCATCCCTCGGATGCTTTGGGGACGATCCGTTTTCGCAAGATACGCAAGCAACTCGCCTTCCGTGATTTCTGGCGGACGCTCGTCTTCAAGTCGTTTTTTTTCTTTCATGGGATGCGCTATTTCGCTCCCCAAGCGGATTGGGGGCAC
>JBOGMW010000111.1:0-53572 GCA_050746805.1 Candidatus Acidiferrales bacterium
AGGTCGCGTTCGAGGAGGACGGCGCCGCCGCTCTGGAAGAATCCCGTGCCGGGCTGCATGACCTGGCCGTTTTCGGTGATGCGCACGTTGGCGGCGGTGGGCAGCGCGGACATGTCGTGCGTGTCGACGGCTTTGAAATAGTCCGCGATCATGGCCTTCAGCGCAGGGCGCTTGCATCCGGCGGCTTGTGCCGGCAGCGGTACCGCTGCCACGGCGGCGAGCAGCGCGGCTCCCAATATTCCCACTGGCGCGAGATTCTTCAGGATTTTCAACATGCGACGGTCCTCCGTTGAAACGATTGCCGGGCGACATTGTATACAATTTTCTTGGATTGTCGATTCGGAATACGGTGCGAAAGTCGCGCGATAGACGGAAAGTCTGCGGCGACTTAGAATCTGACGTATGCCTGAAAACATGCCGGAACAATTGATTGGGGACGTGTCTGACACGGCTTTCTGGATTGCGCATTACCGGGCGATCGAGAGCGAGCGGCCGGACGCGCTGTTTCACGATGCGCTGGCGGAAACGCTGGCGGGCGAGCGCGGGAAAAAGATCGCGCAGGCTATGCCGATGACGTTCTGGACCGGGTGGAGCGTGGTGCTGCGAACGTGCATCATCGACGATTACATCCGGTGGGCTATCGGCGAGGGAGTGGACACGGTTTTGAACTTGGGCGCGGGGCTGGATACGCGTCCGTACCGGATGGAGCTGCCGGAATCGCTGGTGTGGATCGAGGCGGACTATCCGCACATGATCGAGTTCAAGGAAGAGCGGCTGGCGAAAGAAAAACCGCGATGCCGGCTGGAGCGCGTGAAAATAGATTTGGCGAACGTGGCGGAGCGGCGGCATATGCTGGCGGCGGTCGATGCGCGGGCGCGGAAGATGCTGGTGCTGACCGAAGGGGTGGTCCCGTATCTGAGCGAGGAACAAGCGGCTTCGCTGGCGGAGGATTTGCGGACGATGGCGAATGCACGTTATTGGGTGCTGGATTATTTTTCGCCGGAGGTGGTGAAGTATCGCGGACGGAACGGCATGCATCGGCACATGCGGAATGCGCCGTTCAAATTTGCGCCGGAGGATTGGTGGGGCTTCTTCGAGAAGCACGGATGGCGGCAGAAGGAAATACGCTACTACTTCGAAGAGGCGCAGCGTCGGAAGCGCATGCTGGAGCCGCCACTTAGAATGCGGGTGATGTTTATGGTGCGCGGAATTTTTCTCTCAAAACAGCGGAGAGAGGCGCTTCAGAAATTGGCGGGCTACGTGTTGCTAGAGCCGAAGGGATCGAGCGAGAGCCAGGAGGAACGACGATGAGCGAAGCGGAGGGAGTGGCGCGCCGGAGTTTTGAGGATATGTATGCGACGAACGCGCCGCCGTGGGATATCGGCAGGCCGCAGTCGAAATTTGAGGCAGCAGCAACTCGATTGAGCGGATCGATTTTGGACTGCGGCTGCGGGACGGGCGAGAACGCGTTGTTTTTCGCGTCGAAGGGCCACAAGGTGACTGGGTTCGATTTTCTGGAGGCTCCGATTGCGGCAGCGCGAAAGAAAGCGGCGGAGCGCGGGGTTGCGGCGACGTTTCGCGTAGGGGATGCATTGAAGCTCGAAGAGTCGAGCGAGCAATTCGACAATGCGATCGATTCGGGACTGTTTCATGTGTTTGGAGACGATGACCGGGCACGGTACGTGCGGGGACTCACAAAAGTGGTGCGGCCGGGCGGGCGGCTGATGATCATGTGCTTCAGCGAGAAGACGGCGGGAGATCAGGGGCCGCGTCGGGTGACAGAAGCAGAGTTGCGCAGCGCGTTTGCGAATGGGTGGGAAATTGAGACGCTAGAGAGCGCGCGGTTCGAAACGCGTCCGGAGGCGAGGCAGAGGATGTTTGGGGGGGAGAATCCGCACGCGTGGTTTTTGCTGGCGCGACGGGCAGGGTGAGAAACGACCGCCAGAGTTGAAAATCGGCGCAAGCCTTCACCGGAGAGCGGCGAGAGGCTCAGTTACATTCATTCCGATCAAGCGCGGCCCCAGCCTACCTGGTGTGAAAGAAGAACAGGATGATAATCGCTATGACCATCGTAGACGTGGCCGCCAAGCCCGCTACCAGTGAAGCAAGCCAAGCATCGGGTTGATTTTGTTTGTCGTCCTGAGCCATACGCGCCTCCAAAGATTTAGCGCCGCGGCTCAACTCCCAACCACCATTTATTTGATCGCGCGCATGCCCCGCGGGATGCAGATTTACGCCTAGTGACGAGAACTAACGGATGGCTGGATGATGTTTAAGCCCAGCGGACAATGCAGCTCTTAATCGGCCCGGAGGTGCACGCGGCTACTTATGGGCGAAGCGGTGGGCGGCGGGACGCACCCCTAGGGAATCGAAATCGGAGAGCGGTACGGCGGCGGTGATGTAGGTCTGCGAGATGCGGTCCTGCCAGGTGAACCGGTCTTCGTCCCAAAGAGCCCAAACAAAGCCGAGCAGCAAAGTGGCGCCGGAGAGCAAGTAGCCGAAGCTGCGCCAGAGGAGCTGCCGCGTATCGGGAAGGCTACCGTCGAGGCGGACGACGGTTAGGCCGCGGAGCTGCATGCCTGGCGTTGAGCCAGCGAGAATGGTGAAGAGCGGGACGTAAAAACCATAAAAGAAGTAGGCGGCGAGGGCGTAGACGATAACGTCCGTCTTTGCAATGGTGATATCGCCGCCGAGTGAACGGAACAGACCGAGAAAGCCGGCGCAAGTGAAACCGAGAAAGATCGCATCGAGCGCGCCTGCCCAGCGGCGTTCGGCGAGCGAGGCAACCGGGACGAGAGCGGTTTGCGGATGGGCGCGATCGTCTGGCGAAGCGGAGAAATCGAGCTCGGGTTGGATGCGAATTTCGACGCGCTCGGGTTGGCGCTGGCGTTGCGCGAGGCGGGCGCGGGCTTCGACCCTGGCTTGGGCAGCAGCGCGTTCGCGTACTTCAGCTTCGGCGGCAGCTTCCGAAAGTACAGTGGCGTGTTCGCGGGTTGAAACGGTCGTCTCGTGAAAGGGCAGGCCAGACTGAGAATCGTCGGGACGGAGATGGCCGCGGCGGGCGCGGTATTGCTCCAGGCGGCGCGACACTTCGTCGCGCCAATCGGGCTCGGCCGATTCAGTGCGCTCCAGCGCGGGAGCGACCGCGGCGGCGGCACCCGAACCTCGCGAGACGGGGATTGCGCGCGAGGAACGGGCAGCGTCGGATGCGGACGAGCGCGCGGCTGCGCCTACAGGCTCGAGGAATGCGTGATTTTCGGCAGCTTCGGCGGAACAGAACGAGCACGAGTCCGTGTCGTCGAGCAGAAGAGCGCCACACTTAGGGCAGATACGTATCACTGGTCCATTTTGCGCTGCGGAAGTTCCAGTGAGGAACGCAAGAATCATAGCACGGCGAAAGTTGCGACAATACTACGGACGAAAAATGCGGTGTGGAAATGTGGCGTAACGGGCACGGGGCGAATACCTGCGATGCGTGATGGACTTTGCTGACGGCTTGATTTTCCCCGTTTCCCACTGCAACCAATTTGGCTATCGGTGTGGTATTCAAAAAACTTGCTTGATGGAATTCGAGGCCGAGCTTCGTCGGATTGGAAAAGGCTTGCGAAGATCAGTGTGGGGCGGAGACGCATAGCGCCGCATTGTATGCCGATAACGTCTCCTGGCGCGTAGTGGATTGATCTCCGTGACTGCACGTGCCGGGTAGGTCGGCTTACCATACATTTCAAGTGGCAGTTGAATTGTCCATCTGTCGGGAGTTCCAACCGGGAAAGCTGCGAGGGCTGGCGCCAATCTATCATTGTGACGGAGCGGCGGTATACTCTAGTCGGTTACGTGGTCGCGAAAGATGGCCAGCCTCGCCCAATCCGTATTTTTGGCCAAAACCCTACTCATGTGTGCTGGACAGTTCCTGTTTTCCGCCGCATCGGGATCGGGATCGCCGTCCAAAATGGTCGGCGTCTTGATAATCTTGGTTGTTTGCGTTGTCTTTCTACTGCCATTCGATCGTCGCATCATAGAGCGATACATCATGCGAATAGGCGCCGAATCTGCAGGAGCGGTGGGGGTAGGAGGAGGCGGAAGTCGCTCCGGGAAACTGATGATGGACTATGGGTTCAGTGAGACGGCCATGACCGGAGGTCCTTACACTCGACAACTGTGCAAAATGCTCGATCTGGAAGTTGTGAGTTTTGCGCGGCGCAAGTTCTTCGTTGGCTGTTGTCTTGTGGAACTGGCAATAGGGCGGTGGAATGAAAAGGCTCGGGAGTTTGAGGTTGTAACGGAATGGTGCGAGACGTGGGAAGACTTGGAAGAAGAGGCTCGTCAAGCCATGAAATCATTCCAGGGAACCGGCAATCCAAAGTACCGCGGTGCGTCGAATGTTTGAGCGGGGCTGAGGAAGAATGTTCCGCAAACATCTGGTAACGCCGTTTACCAGCCACTTACTCAGGCCCGCGGGAGTAAGCTGTTTATCCTGGGGCTAGTCCAAGGGGGATTGCGAATGAATCACCAACCAAGGGAGCTTTTCGGACGATTCATTGTGGTCGCGCTCGCATCGGGGTTATTCGTTAGCGTCACTCCAGCGCAAACCTGGCAAGACTTCAAGCGCCCGGCACCGACCGCCGCGAGTTGGGCCGCGGTGGCCGAATTGCCGGACTTCACGGGCGTCTGGGAAATGCCGATAGGAGACGCTTCGCTCGTTGTGCCACCTGCCGAAGCTAAAAAGCCTGCGCGAAAAACGGCGAGGAGGCCGGAACGGCGCGCTATGCCGAAGCAGCCGACTCTCGATTTCACGCCCACGTGGGCCGCGAAGTTGAAATATTTGGAGGCGCACCCTCCGCAGGACAATCCTCAGGCGAACTGCGTGCCGAACGGCATGCCGGACATCATGGCGCAGCCGTATCCGTATGAGTTCCTGCTTACTCCCGGCCAGGTGACGATCATCGGTGAGGCTTACAGGATGATTCGCCATATCTACACGGATGGGCGGCCGCTTCCATCAGATCCCGCACCCACTTTTTGGGGCACGTCGGTCGGTCACTGGGAAGGACAGACGCTGGTGGCCGAGACCGTGGGCCTGCTTCCCCAGACGGACATCATACCGGGCAGCGGGATCGAACACCGGTTTCCGCACAGTGGCAAGATGAAAATCATTGAGCGCTATCGGCTTCTCGATCCCGACACCATGAGTATCCAAACGATGATTATTGATCCCGTGGTTTTGACGAGTCCGTACACGACAACTCAAATCTTGAAGCGTCATCCGGATTGGACGATTGATGAATACATCTGCGAGCAGAACAACCGTAACGCTCTAACCAGCAGCGGCAAAGCTGAGGTGGACACCATCCCTCCCCCTCCCAGCGGCCCGGATCCAAATTTTAAGTAGGATCGGCAGATCGGGAGCGTGACCCTTGAAGAGAGGGCCGTTCGGTCGCGCTGCTCGCTCAGGGCGCCACCCCTCATCGGATCGGGCGATGGGGCCGGCGATTGCTAGCGCGCGACGCGCATGTTAGGCTCGCGATTTGGTTCGACGATTTTCCAAGCGTTTCCAGGCGATGCCGAACGCAATCCTCGCTAAGTGTGTCCGCAGACCCGCTCGATTGGCAGCCCTGCTGGTGATCGCGCTGACGTTTTCAGGAGCCGCAACCGCGCAGCGAACCCGAAAGAGAAACGCGAAGCAACCCGCTCCACAACTGCTAAGCGGCGGCGGGGAGATGACGCTGCAAGCCAATCAGCAACGGCTGGAAGGCAAAGTCTATTACGCCGATGGAAATGTGGAGGTGGTGTATGAAAATGCGCGGCTGCGCGCCGACCACATGCAATACAACACCGTGACCCAAGAGATCAGCGCGCGCGGGCACGTGCAGCTCGATTACAAAAGCCAACATCTGGAAGCGGCAGACGCCAGCTATAACCTGCGGACGGGACAGGGCGTGTTCCACGACGTCCGTGGAACATTCGCTCTGCAGCGGCGGCCTTCGCCGACTCTGCTGGTGAGCTCCAACCCAATCTATTTCGAGGCGAAGGTGGCCGAGCGCGTGAACGAAAACGAGTACAAGATTCGGGGCGCGTGGATGACCGTGTGCAATCCCGATAAGCCAGTTTGGAAGTTTTACGCTCCGGAGGCGACGGTGCGGCTGCAACGATCCGTGCACCTGGAGAATGGAAACTTCCGCGTGTTTTCGGTGCCAGTCCTTTATTTACCATACGCCACGATTCCCGCGGAGAAGCGGCGCGATTCGGGATTTCTGGTGCCTGAATTCGGGGATACTTCGCAGAAAGGAACCGTGCTGGGCGACGCTTTCTATTGGGCGCCGCTCGATTGGCTGGATGCGACGGTTGGCGGCGCATACTACAGCGCGCGCGGCTGGAGCCAGCGCGGCGAGTTTCGCATGAAGCCATGGGAAAACACGTCGCTGGATGCCACGTATTTTGGGGTGATCGACCGCGGGCTGCCACAATCAGGCGCGCCGCCGTTGAAACAGGGCGGGCATGAGGCAAAGTTGCTGTTCACTTCGCAATTGGCTCACGGCTGGAGGGCGGTTGCAAGCCTGGACCAGTTGACTTCCATGACGTTCCGGCTGGCGTGGTCGGACACGTTCACGCAGGCGGTGAACTCGGAAGTGCGCAACGACGCGTTTATGACCAACAATTTCGACGGCTACAGCCTGAATTTCGCCGCGCTAAGCTACCGGAACTATCTGAGTACCACGCCGCAAACTTCGATCGCGCTGCGTTCAGCCCCAGAGGCGCGGTTTAGCTCCGTGGACCGGCAGCTCTTTGAGAATTTGCCGGTCTATTTTTCGTTCCATGCGTTTACCGGCGCGGTGAGCCGCCAGGACAACGTTACGCCTTTCCAAACGCCGAATTTCGTGGAGCGCAGCGAAGTGGCTCCGACGGTTACGCTGCCGCTGCATTTCGGAGACTGGCTGGACGTGGCGCCGAGCTTCACATTTCGCAGCACGAATTATGGCGGACAGGTCGAAAACGGAGCGTTCGTAAATCAGGCATTTTTCCGCAACACCGAAGAGTTCCGCCTGGACGTGCGGCTGCCGACGATCGAGCGCGTGTACGACTATGGCGACACGAAATGGAAACATGCGATCGAACCGATTTTCACGTATCAATATGTGAACGGCGTGAACGATTTCGGGCGCTTCGTGCGCTTCGACGAAGACGAAACGCTGACGGACACGAACGAAATCGAATATGGCGTGACACAGCGGCTCTACCGGCGCACCGATGACGGCAGCGAGGAATTTCTGGATTGGACGGTCGCGCAAAAATACTTTTTCGATCCGACGTTCGGAGGAGCTCTGGTACCCGGTCAGCCGAATGTCTTCAAGACGCTGGACGAACTGACACCGTTTGCGTTTGCCGAGGAACCGCGGAATTTGTCGCCGATCGTGAGCGACCTGCGCGTCGAGCCAGGGCGGCGATACGATACGGAGTTCATAATGAACTACGATCCCGAGCGCAACCGGGTGACGGCGATCGGAACGCTGCTGAAGCTGAAACCGTACAAAGCGTCGTTCATTACACTGGCGCATTTTTCGGTGCTGAATCTGCCGCTGAATCCGCCATCGCCTGCGCCCAATTTCCAGCAGCGATCGAATCAGGTGCGCACTCTTTTCGGCTACGGCGATATGAACCGTCGCGGATGGAACGCGACCTTCGGAGCGAGCTACGATTTCACACAGTCGGTGTTTCAAAACCAGATTGCTGAAGTGACCTACAACGGGAATTGCTGCGGAATCGGATTCGAGTACCGGCGATTTTCGTTTGGCACCATCCGCAATGAAAATCAGTACAGCGTGGTGATAAGGATCGCAAACCTGGGCTCGGTGGGAAACATGCGGCGTCAGGAAAAGATTTTCTGAGGCGCGGATGACGAAAGGGCGTTCTGAAGCGGAGCTGGCTTTCCTGTCGATTGACGACGCGGGCCGGCTTTTGCGACGGCGGGAAACTTCGCCGGTCGATCTGGTGGAAGCGTCGCTGGCGCGAATCGAGCGCGACAATCCCAAAGTGAATGCATTCCTGACGGTGTGCGCCGAGCGGGCGCTGCGCCAGGCACGCGCGGCAGAGCGCGAATTGCGCCACGGAGCGGCGAGGAGTCCGCTGCACGGAATTCCTATCGCGCTGAAAGATAACTTTTAAACGCGCGGCATTCGCACCACGGCAGGATCGAAGATCCTTGGCGAACTCGTGCCAAAAGAGGATAGCGAAGTGGCCGCGCGGCTGGCGCGCGCCGGCGCAATCCTGTTGGGCAAAACGAACATGCACGAGTTTGCGTACGGGATCACAAGCGAGAACCAGCATTACGGACCGGTGCACAATCCCTGGGTGCTGGACCGAATTTCGGGCGGATCAAGCGGAGGATCGGCAGCGGCGCTGGCAGCGGGAATGTGTTTCGGCTCCGCGGGAACGGATACGGGCGGATCGATTCGCGTGCCCGCGTCACTTTGCGGAATCGTGGGGCTGAAGCCAACGTATGGTCTGGTGAGCTTGGCCGGGACCGTGCCGCTAGCGGCGAGCTTCGATCACGCCGGACCGATGGCGCGAAGCGTGAAGGACACGTGCATTATGCTGGAAGCGATCGCGGGGAAATATCCGCGGGGATCGCCACGTCCGAATCACCGCACGTTGCGCAAGAATCGCCCGCGGAGACTTCGAATCGGCTGGCCCAAGGCGTATTACTTCGAACGCTTGGACGACGATGTGCGGCGGCTGGTGGAATGCGCGGCGCAAACGCTGGCAAAGGTGCTGAACGCGCGCGTGGCGGAAGTGCCGCTCGACGGACTGGCGGAATCGGTGGAATCAGCGACGAGCGCGATCGTGGCGGAAGCGAATTACTATCACGAATCGCAGGGCTTTTTCCCGGCGCGCGCCGCGGAATATGGCGACGACGTGCGGAGGCACCTGGAGCGGGGAGCGAAATTGCGGGCCCTAGACTACATGGTCGGTCTGGAGAGGAAAAGCGAGGTGGAAACCATATTTGACGCGGTATTCGAGCGTGCGGATGTGATTGTCGCTCCCGCGACGCCGATTGCGGCGCCGCGTATTGGAGACACTGGAATTCGACTGGCGGGCGAGCGGGAGACGACAGTTCGCGCGGAATTGCTAAGGATGACGCGACCGACGAACATTTCAGGAAACCCGGCGATATCGATTCCCTGCGGATTCACGCCCGCGGGATTGCCCGTGGGGCTGCAATTGATCGGCCCAAAGTGGGGCGAAGCCAGATTGCTCGCGATTGCGCTTGTGTACGAGAACGCGACCGAATGGCACATACGCCACCCGGAATTGAACTGAGGTGGGACGCGCCAGAACGAGCTTGCAGCGCGGCGATTACAGAGAATTTGATGGCCGTCAAAAATGGAAAAACCCTAAACCAAATTACACTGGCATGCGTCTTATGGATGTGGGAAAATTCGATTTTGTGTGGTTCCCGGGCTGCCGATATTCAATCATCTAACGGAGTGAGGGCCGGTCTATGGCTGTTCTTGCGTTCTGGGTGTTTTTAGCGGGATTGCTTTCGTTCCTGTCGCCGTGCGTTTTGCCGCTGGTGCCAGGATACGTGACGATGCTTTCGGGCATCGGCATGGAAGAACTGAAGGAGGGCGAGGGATCGAGCAGCAAACTGCTCACCTCGGCTTTCTCTTTTGTCATCGGATTTTCGGCGGTGTTCATCGCCATGGGCGCCACGGCCAGCGCAGTCGGTGGATTTCTTTCCAGGAATCGCGAGTTGCTGGTGACGATCGCAGGCGCGTTCATCATTCTGTTCGGATTGCATTTGATCGGCTGGCTGGCCAAGATTTCGGTTCGCGTCGGGGTCATCGCTGGGGCGGTGGTACTTGCCGCCGGACTGGCTCTTCAGTTCCACGGCGGATCGATCGGTTTCGTCCGGCCAGTGCATTTTTATTCGATTGCCGTGATTTTCTTTATCGGCCCTAAATTGACGCGCTGGCTGAACCGCGACGTGCACATGCAGAACGTGGGCGGTAAGAAGCCAGGGATCATCAGCGGATTCCTGATGGGCTTTGCTTTTGCGCTCGGCTGGACGCCGTGCATTGGGCCGGTGCTCGCGGGCGTGCTGGCGATCGCAGCCACGCGCGCGAAGATCACCGAAGGCATCGTCTTGCTGGTTTTCTACTCCGCGGGACTGGCGATTCCATTCCTGATTACCGCGGTCGGCGTCGGACGATTCCTGAAGTTTTACCAGAAATTCCGACGGCATCTGCACACGGTTGAAGTGGTCAGCGGGGTGGTATTGCTGCTGGTGGGCCTGCTGTTCTTCGGCCCTGGGCTAACGGCGATTTCCCGGCATATGGGTAACATGGCTGGGCTCGATAACCTGATTCCGAAATCCGTTCTGCAACCGCTGGCGGGGCTGACAGGGAGCGGCACAAAGACAAAGAAAGTCGCGAGCGATCTCCAGCCGGAACCGAAGGTCACGTTCAAGAACTTGCAGGGGCAAAACGTGTCGCTGGCCAGCTACAAGGGCAAAGTGGTTCTGCTGAACATGTGGGGTACGTGGTGTGAGCCTTGCCGCGGCGAAATTCCCACGCTGATCAAAATGCAGGAGGATTACAGCAACAAGGGATTTACAATTCTGGGTGTGGCAACGAATGACGAAATCAACAACGTGATTCCGTTCGTGCACGATACGAAGTTCGACGTAGGTGGGCAGGAACTGACCATGAACTACCCGATCGTAATGGGCAGCGACGACATATCCAACGCATTCGGCGGGCTGCTGGGTATGCCCACCAGCTTTTTGATCGACCGCAACGGCGATATCGTGAAGAGATACATCGGCTCGCTAAATCCTGCCGAAATCAACGACGACGTAAAGGCTCAGCTATGAACACGCTCAAGTCCGTTCGAACCGCATTTGCACTCTGCTCGGTGATGCTGCTGGCGGCTACGGCTCTGCCGGCCGGCGCCAAGGCGCAGGCGGCGCCAATGGCGGCAAATCAGGTGGTGAAGGCGCACGCATATGTGTCTCTCGATCGCGTGCCGCGAGGCAAAGAATTCGAAGTGGCCATCGTGGCGACGATCCACGAGGGATACCACATGAATTCGCACAAACCCCTCGATTCGTACCTGATTCCCACGACCATGACCGCGAAAACTCCCGACGGGTTCAAGGTGGTGGACACGATCTATCCACTGGGAAGGAACAAGAAGTTCCCGTTTTCGCCCACGAAGCCGCTGAATGTTTACTCCGGAACGGTCACGCTGCGTCTAAAAATGAAGGCGGAGCCGAACGCGAAAATCGGAGCCACCACGATTCCAGTGACACTGCGATATCAGGCATGCAATATGTCCGCCTGCTTGCCGCCGGTGCGAATTCCGGTGGACGTGCCCGTGGACGTGGCCGCGGCAAGCGCTTCCAGCCATCCGGCGAACAAGGCGATTTTCGCGAAGCCGGGAATGTAGAGAAAAACCGCCGGGACTCGTTTAAGCTGCCTATTCGAAGGGCCGGAGCCGATAAAGCTTCGGCCCTTTTTATTTTGGCGTGGGAGCGGGCCGCTGGATTCGAACTCAATTACCGTGCGGAGATGGCCGGTAACGCGCGGCGCAGACGCGCTATCACCCGATCTTTGCCGAGGATCACCATTGTCTCGAAGAGCGGCGGCGCCACGGCGCGGCCCACGATAGCGACGCGAGTGGCGTTAATGAGCAGGCCCGCTTTCACGCCCTCTGCGGCAGCGAGCGCGCGTAGCGCGGCGTCGCAAGCGTCGTGGTTCCATGCGGGCACCGCGGCCAGGGCGTCTGCGAGCTTCGCCAACATACTGGGCAGTCGCTCGTCCTTCCAAAACTTGGCGCGAGCCTCATGCTCGTAGTCGAAATCGTCGGTAAAGAACGCTCGCGCCCAAGTGGTGAAATCGTGTAGCAGGCGGGTGCGAGGGCGGATTAGATCGACGGCACGGGCAAACCATTCTCGATCGCTGGCAGCCTGCGAGCCATTCCATAAGTCGGCGCGCTTGAGCTCGGCCTCGACGTACGAAAGAACTTCCTCGATCGGCAGCTTCTGCAGATATTGCGTGTTGAACCATTCGAGCTTGGGACGGTCGAAGATCGCGTTGGTGCGGCTGACGCCCTCGAGAGAAAATCGTTCCATCAGCTCACTAGTCCGCAGAAACTCGGAGTCGCCTCCAGGGGACCATCCGAGCAGCGCGAGGAAATTGCGGAACGCTTCGGGCAGAAAGCCTTCGTCGGCGTAGGAACTGATGCTGGTGGCGCCGTGGCGCTTGGATAGACGGGTGCGGTCAGCACCGAGGATCAGCGGTACATGCGCGAAGATGGGAAGCTCGGCGCCCAGCGCGCGGTAAAGCAGCACCTGCTTCGGCGTGTTCGAGAGATGGTCGGCGCCACGAATCACGTGGGTGATGCGCATGTCGATGTCATCGACCACCACGCTGAGCTGATAGGTGGGCAGGCTGTTGGAGCGCAGCAGAACGAAATCTTCGATTTCCTGGTTCTGGACTTCCCGCAGGCCAAAGACGGCATCTTGAAATTCAGTCGTGCCGGTGCGCGGCGCGCGGAAGCGAATGGCGGGCGGAATTCCCTCGTGCTCGCGGGCTGCCCGATCCGACTCGGATAGATCGCGGCAGGGACAAACGATGTTTTTCCTGGTCTTCCGCCCTTCTCCGTCGCCCTCGCTATCTTGTTCTTCTTCTTCGCCTGAATCGCCGACGATGGGAGCAGCGTCCGCGCCAGCGTACGAGCTAGCCTTGCAATAGCAGGCAAAAGCAGTACCGCTGACGAGCAAGCGCTGGGCCGCGGCGCGGTATATCTCGATCCGTTGCGACTGAAAATAGGGGCCTTCGTCCCATTCGACCCCGAGCCATTTCAGGCCGGCAAGGATGCCTTCTACCAGTTCGGGGCGGTTGCGCTCGACGTCCGTGTCCTCAATGCGGAGCAGCATGGTGCCGCCTTCACGCCGGGCAAACAGCCAGTTGAACAGCGCCGTACGAGCGCCCCCCACATGAAGGTATCCCGTGGGCGACGGTGCGAAGCGAACGCGTGGCTTGATGGTACGATCCATAAGACTCCCGTTTTGATTGTTGCCGAAACCAAGTATCTTAGCGAAAGCATGGGCCGAAATCGATGGCTTGCCGTAGATTTCGGGAGACAGCAGAGGCCCGTCGGTACTCCAGTACCGTTGACCGCAGCGGTCACGGCGATTAGCATGTGAAGCACGGAGAGTTGAATTCTCTTGCGGAGCCACTGGCAACCGTCCTGCATGGCAAGTAGTCCGTTCGAAGTTGACGCTCGCGAAACTTCCTCGGACGAGCGACAGGCGACCCGCCAATTTTCTGCTATCCTCACGAGAAGTGTATAAACAGCGAGTCAGGGAGCTGTGAGTTGAACCTGCACGCCATGGTTGTGCAAACGGTGGAGATCGGCGCGCTGCTGCTCGCGTCGTTCTTTCTGTTTCTCTACCGCCGCAAACGCCAGCCGTATCTGTTGGCCTGGGCGATCGCTTGGTTTTTGATGGCGCTGTTTTTCTTCGCGCGCATTGGCGTGGAGTTTATGGCGCCGGGGCCTGCGCGGCTCTGGTACCGAACGTTTGACGAAACGACAGTGGCGCTATCAGCGCTGGCATTCTATTCCGCGGCGCGGCTGTACGTGCGCGTCTCAGTCCCGTACCGGCTGCTGGCCGTGGCGGCGGCGCTGGGGGCGATATGGTCCGGCTTGCACGTCCACGGGGTAGTGCATGCTCCGGTTGGGCTGGGAGTAGGTCTGGTCTTCTTGGTGATCGGGCAAACTTTTTGGCACGAAGGGCGCCGTCAGGAAGCGCGTGCGGATATTCTACTGGGCATTACCTTCCTGGGTTGGGGGTTGCTCTCCATCGTCAAGGTATTTCAGCCACGCATTTCTTTCCTGCGAGATCTCGATCTGCTACCGCTGACGCTCCTCCCGGAAATGTTCACTTGCGTGCTGATGGTGATGACTGTTTACGAAGATGAACGGCGGCGCGTGGAGCGCGACATGTTGGCGCTCTCGAATTTGAATCTGGCCACTTCGAGCTTCGTGGGCGCAGAAATTCAAAAAATGCTAGCGCAGGCGCTCGACCGGGTACTGAGCGTGGCTCGAATCCCCGCTGGGGCTCTGTGCATGCGCTACGGTGATTCCGAAGGTCCAACTTCGGTGATGGTCACCGGATTGGAAGACAGTTTCTGCCGCTCGTTGCAGGAAGACGACTTGGATTCGTACGTCGTGAACCTAGTGGCGCGGCTCGGCGGTTTGGTGGTGCTGCGAGACCTGGCCCGGGATGCGAATTGGGAAGCACTGGACAAGGAACCTTCGTTTGGCCGCCTTCGCCATGTGCTGCTGGAGCAGCGCCTGCGCACCGTGGTGGGCATCAGCTTGCAAACCAAACAGCGGGTTTTCGGAGTGCTGCTGTTGGGCACGAACGATAGTCGCACTTTTACAGCCGCCGAACGCCGCCTGCTATTAGCGCTGGGACATCAGATCGGCATGGCCGTGGAGAACAGCTATTTAATTCAGCAGAGCTCCCGGCGCAGCGAAGAGCTGCACATCCTGAACGAAATCGGCTGCGCGCTCAGCTCCACGCTCGAGCTGAACACGCTGCTTGAGCGCATCTACACGGAAATGCGCCGCGTGGTGGACGCTGACAGTTTCTTCATCGCGTTCTGGGAATCGGCTTCGCCGGAGGTACGTTTCGAGATCGAAGTGGTCGAGTGCGAGAGGAAGCCGAAACGAACCCGTCCCGCGGGCAACCGCATGGTCGAATATATCGTCCGCTCGGGACAGCCGCTGCTGATTCGCGATCATTTTCTCGAAGAATCGCACCGGCTGGGTTTCGAGCCAGCGCGCGAGGTTGGTTCCATATGCGCGGTGCCGCTGATTGTTTACGATCGGCCGGTGGGCGTAATGGTCGCGCACAGCATGAAAGAACGCGTGTTCGATGAAGGACACGTGGAACTGCTTCGCGTGCTGGGCAGCGAAGCCAGCATCGCCATCGAAAACGCGCGGCTTTTCGCCGAAGAGCAGAAAAAATCGCGGCAGCTTCAACTGATTAACAACGTCTCGGGCCACGCGATCAACACACTCGATCCCACCGAAATGCTGTCGAAGATCGTAGTGGAGATGGAACGCCACCTCGGCTACGACCACATCGGCATCGCGCTGCTCGATTATTCCGCCAAGGAACTGGTGATCCAGGCGGAGGCCGGCGCCCGGCGCGAAGCGCTCGGCCGACGCGTGTTGCTCGACGAGGGCTTGATCGGCCACGTGGCGCGCTCGGGCCAAATGGGCGTGGTTCGCAATCTCGACGCATCGTCGCCGCGCCTGGTGCTGCCCGGATCGGTGGCTTCGGTAGCGCTGCCCATCAGCTATGCCGACCAATTTCTCGGAGTGCTCTACGTGGAATCGTCCGAATCGCGCGAATTTCCGGAGCAGGAAGTAACGTCGCTGCGGACGCTCGCCGATCTTTTCGCCGGAGCGCTGCATAACGCGCTCACCTTCCAGAAAGCCCAGGAACAGGCCATTACCGACGGCCTGACGGGAGTGAAAACGCACCGCTTCTTGATGGAAGCGCTGTCGTCCGAATGGAAACGTTCGACGCGCGCCAACCGGCCATTTGCCCTCGCCTTGATGGACCTCGACCGCTTCAAATTCGTCAACGATTTCTACGGTCACCTGGAAGGCGACGTGGTGCTGCAGCGCGTGGGACACATCCTGGAAGAACATTGCCGCCGCTCGGACGTGGTGGCCCGCTACGGCGGCGACGAATTCGTAATCCTGATGCCGGAAACGACAGTGGAGCAGGCGCGCCAGCTTGCCAATAAACTCCGCAGTTGGATCGCTTCCGATCCCTTGCTGCGCGACAAGAATGTGACCGCGAGCTTTGGAATCGCGGCATTCCCAGTGCACGGATCGACTCCGCAGGAGCTGATCCAAGTGGCCGATTCCTCGATGTATCTGTCGAAACATCAGGGCGGCAATTCTGTTTCCAGCTCCGAACAGGGTGATCAGGTGGATCGGAAGCGATGGAAGAAGGACGTGCTGGAGGCGTATCTCGGAGTAACGCTGAAGCGTCTGTTCTCGACGGGTCCCGAAGCATTCGAGGAAATCTACCGCCGGCTGGAGCATTTCACGCGTTCTCTGGAAGAGCAAGGCGGGAACGGGGCCAGCGACGGGTTACCGGCAGCGGTGGTTGAAACAGTCACTTCGCTGGCGCTTGCGATCGACGCGAAAGATCACTACACGCAGGGACATTCGCAAAAGGTTTCGACGTATGCCGCCATGATCGCCGAGGCACTCAGCTTGTGTCCTGAAGAAGTGGAAGAAATTCGCCTGGCGGGTCTGCTTCACGATATCGGCAAAGTGGGAATCCCAGAGGTAATCCTCAACAAATCCGGCCCACTGGATGCGTCCGAGTGGGAAACGATGAAGACGCATACCGATCTCGGCGCCCGCATCCTGGAACCGCTGAAGACCATGGGGCGCATTCGCCTGATGGTGCGCCACCATCACGAGTTTTACGATGGCTCCGGTTACCCTGATCGGCTGGAAGGCGCGCGGATTCCGCATGGCGCGCGCGTGATCGCGATCGCCGACGCATACGACACCATCACCTCCGCACGTACTTATAAGCGGGCGCGCACACCGGAAGACGCGTTTGCCGAATTGGAACGCTGCGCCGCCAATCAGTTCGACCCGGAACTCGTGCGAGTCTTTGTCGAGATGATGCGTCGAGCGCCGCGCCCAACCATTGAACCCACCGTCGCGGTTTCGCGCGGCGCGGATCTACAGCTCTAATTGGCAATCCTCTGCATCGCGGAAAATTCCGATCAGAAACTCGATCCTGAGCAAAAAAAACGCTGGAGGCAGCTTGCCGGCGCGTTGCCCGGGCTCGGCGTGCTGGCGCCTGCGCGTTCGCGCTGCCAACTGGTCAGATTCGCCGTTCGATGTTTGGGAAATCGAGCCAGACTTTCACACCGCAGAAATGCGAGCCTTCGGTACAGATGGGCGTGGAAATTCCTGCCCGTAGATAGCACGGCGGCCCGATGTAACGGCCGATTTCGGGCAGAGCGTTACGCACCTGCTGCACTTCCTCGATCGAAGCCTGATAAATCTCTTCTTGTGCGTTGAAGCACGTGCGCATGGTCCATTTGTGCAGCAGATGAAGCAGCGATCCGGATTCCACCAAGCGGATAGATTTCGCATTGGGCAGCAAGTAGAGCGCAAATTCGCGCGGCACGCCGCGATCGAGCAGCTCATTTTTCGCGGCCCATGCGGTGTCCATGGCGAGCCGGTAGATTTCAAGCGCACGGGGATTATCGCGGATGAGCATCGGAGTGATGTAGTCGGGCGAGCGGGTATCGGCGAGCGTCAGCAGAGGACGCGCGGCGGGCACCATGCGGTGGCGCTGATCCTGGCTATCGGCGGTATGGCTGATTTTCTTGGCGAACGTGAAATGAGCGTGTTCCAGCGCGCGCATCATCGGCGCGTGCACTCCCACGTTGAGCGTCTCGCGGCGGTACGGATTGCGCGCGGGATTCAGCACGCGGTCGATGGCTTCGGCGTCCGGGCACTCAGCAGCGGTCAGGCCCGCGATGGCGCGATACGCCTCCGCGATTGCCGCAACTGAATTCGGCGAAAAATCGACCAGCCGGGAAGTAAGCCCTGCAAGCCTCGCGTCGAATTCGCGGGCAAATGCTTCTCCATCGCGCGGCGGCTCGCGCCATTCCGGCGGGTCATCCATCGGCTCGGTATCGAAGCGGTCGAAAAACTGAGGATCCACTTCGCGGACACGCGCGACCATTTCTCCGATCACCGCGCGGGACTCGGACGGCGTATCGTTCACGGCGCACATGCGCCATAAGCGGTGCAGAACGATGCCGGAAATCGTGTGCACCATGGTGGTGAACGCAGCGACGGGAAGAACATAACGCGCGACTTCGATGGCGCGTTTATCAGACTGGCGCTCAACTTTTTGCACGCGCTTGGCGTGAGACGCGGGGCCTACATGCCAGATATCGCCGAGAATCGCGCGGGCCGTGGGCTCCAGAACCGCCGCGAGCTCGCGATAAGAATCCCATGCGCGCGCGATAGCATTTTCGTAGATGGCGCGCTCGGCAGGCCCGAAACTCTCGCTTTCCGGCGGGACGAAGGCCTGCGCACGGTCAAGCCGGACGTAACGCTGGCTCTGCTGCTCGGAGTTGTAGAACGGATGCGCGTGCAGAAAGGACCAAACAAACTGACGGCTAATGTTTTCGAGTCCGAATTCAAAGTGGGCGTGCTGGTAAACGGTGTGATGACCGCCGAAGTACGTTCCCGAGCCGATCATCACCCGCTGCTTTTCAGTGACTTCGCCCGGGTCGATCAGACGCGGGGAGTAACAGGTGCGCGCCGCGGCAATAGCCGAATCGAAGGGATGCGCTAAAGAATTGCGCAGCGTCACGCGCGGCGCGGCCGTTTCCACCAGCGCGGGTGTTGAAGCGGACTGCGGATCGGGCATGGGAGACAATTTCGTTGCCATTAGCCCGCATTGTACACCGGCCGATGATTCGAAACACGCGACAGCCAATTCACTCCGGCCGCCGGCAAATCGAATCCGCGAGCGCGATGAGCTACTTCTTGGAAGCGGCGGCTTTGTTCGCGTATTTTTTCTGGAAGCGCTCGACGCGACCAGCTGTATCGATAAGCTTCTGCTTGCCGGTAAAAAACGGGTGACACGCCGAGCAAATTTCCACGCGGATCAGATTGCCCTTGAACGTCGAGCGCGTCTCGAACGCGTTGCCGCAGGCGCAATGCACCGTGACGACATGATAATCGGGGTGAATTCCTTCTTTCATGTGAGACTCCTGTCTGCCGGCCGTTCTGCGCGGGTTGCGAGCCGGTGATTGTACCGGACGCACTACCGCGTCGCTAAGCCAGTTGGAAACTTCCATTATACTGGAAATCACCGGGAGGTTCTATAGATGCCCGACGCCACCGCTTCGATTCGAACAGCCAAACGCGAGGACGCCGATTTCCTGGCGTGGGCAATCCTCGTCGCGACACGCTCGCATCTAGCCAAAGGCTACTTCGACATTGTCCTGAATCGGCCGGAGAATGAGGTTCTAGATTTCATTCGATGCTTGACGCTCACTCACGAGCGATCGTTCTGGCACTATTCGTACTTTCTCGTCGCGCAGGCGAAGGGAAAGTCCGTCGCGGCGCTCTCCGTCTTCCGTGCGGGCCAAGCCTTTCCCTTGTACTGGGATGCTATTAAAGAAGCGGCACACATGCTCGACTGGAATGATCCCGAGCGTGACCCCATGTGGAACCGTGGGGGGTATATTCAAACATGTATACTTCCGCTCGATAAGGACCCGGATGTTTGGGCGATTGAGAACGTCGCCACGCTGGCTGAGTACCGCAGGCGTGGAATTGCTCCCCAACTGGTAGAACGCGGCGTGGCGGAGGCGAAAAGCAGCGGCGCGAGACGGGTTCAAGTCACATTTATGATCGGAAATGATGCCGCCGAGCGAGCGTACGCAAAAGCGGGATTCAGATTCAAGGACGAGAAGCGAAGCAGAGATTTCGAAGCAGCAAGTGGCTCGCCAGGATTGCGACGCTACACCCGCGATCTTGGAGAGACTCTCACGATCCGCTGAAGAGCAGCGACATGCCGAGTTTCGAGGTGTAATCGGGCCGGTAACGCTCGATATTGTAAAGCTTTGCGACATCGACTCGGCGCGCGCCGAGCGACACGTCCGGCAGCGCAACGTGCGCGTACAAGCCGTTCTGCACGCCAATCATGCGCCCGCTGACGCCACGGCGAATCAGATCCACGGCAATGTTTGCGAAGGAAATCGCGACCACCTGGTCGATCGAATCGGGCTCCCCGCTGCGCAGGTCGTAGGTGAGGTCGCTGATCATGGTTTCCTGGCCGGTACGGCGGTGAATTTCCTCCGCCAACGCGTGGCCGATATCGACCTTCTTCCGGTGGCCGAAGGCATCCGCCTCGCCGTATTCCTCCACCCGACCGCCGACCCATACGGCGCCTTCGGAGACGACGATCAGCGCGTAATGGCTGGGATTATTCCCCTTATCCTCCATCAGCAGCCGGCAAACGCGATCGAGATCGAAGGGGTGTTCGGGAATCAGGCAGCGCGTGCCCGTAACATATGCGGCGTACAGCGCGGTGAATCCGGCGTCGCGGCCGAAGATGCGGAAAATACCGATGCGTTCGTGGGACCCGACGGTGGTGCGCTGGCGGGTGATCGCTTGTTTGGCGCGAGTAACAGCGGTGGAGAAGCCGATGCAGTAATCGGTCCCTTGGACGTCGTTGTCCATGGTCTTCGGAATCGCCAGCACCGGAAATCCAGCGGACGAAAGCACGGATGCGAAGCTGAGCGTGTCGTCTCCGCCGATCGCCACGAGGGACGAAATTCCGAGGCGCTCAAGGTTTCGAAGGACGAGCGGCGTCAGATCGTAGTGCTTGCCATCGAACGGAAGTTCGCGGATTCCGGCTGCGCCCAGATGCTTCGGCAACCTGGACTCCGTCATTCGGCGCGGATTGGTGCGCGAAGTGTGCAGCATCGTTCCGCCGGAGCGGTCGATCGTGCGGGTGTTCTCCCGATCGAGTGGCAGGACGTAGTTCGCGTCCGTCGGGCCGGTGAGATGCGTCAGGCCCTCCCACCCTTTGCGAATACCGATTACCGGGCGGCCGATCTCACTCGCACCATAAACGACCGATTTGATTACGGAGTTCAGCCCAGGCACGTCTCCGCCGCCTGTGAGGATGCCTATATTGTTAGTGGCCGGCATGTGGGATCCGTCTGAGCACTCGTTTACGTGGACGTGCGACCCATGCGTCAGACCAAGTATCGTAACAAATGAAGCGGCGAAAAGCGAAACGCCATTCGCACTTGGTCTTCCGAGCGGCCTAGACGTGAACCTCCTGCTTGCGCGCCGTGACGGGCTCCGCAGGATCGTTCGTGGGGTCCCGCCGCTCCTCGCACGCGCTTAGAAAGCCCTTCACGATGTGAAACCAGAATACCGCCGGGATAGCCACCTTGAAAGCGGCCATCACGTCGTCAGCGGCGGTGCGCCCGTTGGAGGGCTTGGAGAAGAACGGCGCAAAATCGAGAGTGTCGAATTTCTGGAGGCTCGCTGTTGCTTCCTGCACTTCCTTCTCCTGCCGCGCGGCATAGGCGCGAAGCTTTTCGATGGCTTCGCGGTCGAGATGCCCGAATGGTCCAGTGCCGTCGCCAAGCAAGTGCGGATGCTTTCGCAGAAGCAGGAACTGCATACCGCCGTACTGTTCGGCTCGCCGCACTAGATCGCCAATTGTGAAGCTCGCGTGATCGTGGATCGCGCGCGCCTCCGGCACGTACCGCACTTGAAAGCCCATCTGCCGCAGCCGCACGCCCAGCTCGGTATCCTCAGCGATTCGGAACAGTGGATCGAAGGAGCCAACTGCCAGCACCGCATCGCGCCGCACGCTTAGATTCGATGCGATGAAGTACGCGTTTTTCGAGTGATCGCCCGGCGCGAGTGTCACCTGCGGAAATAAAAACGGTTCGGTGCTCAGAAAATAGGTTAGTGCGCGATTTCGCGCGGCCTCCGGATAGCGGAAATCGCCGAGCACGGCAATTTTCACGCCCAAGGAATCGCGGTGCGCGCGCCAGTGCTGAGCCAGCAGCGCGCGATCGGCAATCGTGTCGTCGTTGAATAGCAGCAAAAACTTACCGCGCGCCTTTTGAACGCCGAACCTGCGCGCCGCCCCCGCGCCCGCGTTGGCCTGGCGAAAGTAGCGGAATTCGAAGCGTGCGCGGTAGTTGCGGCAGCGTTCTTCAGTGCCGTCCGTGCTGCCGTCGTCAATCACGATCACCTCGTATCGCCGTGACGAAAACGACTGATGCGCCAGCGCTCCGAGGCACGCGGCAAGCGTTTCGCGGCGATTGTATGTGGGAACGATGACGGAAAAATCGATTTTGCGTCCGCCCGATCGTGACGAAGCGGGTGCGTCAGCAGAACCGCCATTGAGACAGCCGGATTTCGTGGCGTCGCCATCGACGGCCGGAAGCGCGTGGCTCGCGTTTGGCGGTTCCGGCTCCGAAAATGCACTCGGCGCGTACTCGCGGGCTTCTCTCCGAAAATCCGCTGCGCCCTCAGACTCACCCAGCGCTCGATACGTTCGTTCCATGGTTTCAGCGATCGGAATAAGCTCGCCGAAAAACGTCTCGAACGGCACGCGATGCGGCAAGTAGCTGAAAACGTGGCGCAACTGCCTGCGCGCTTCTTCGCGATTCCCGGCGCCGGCAAGCTGCTCGGACGAGCGCGCGTGCGCCAGAATTCGAAGCGCCGTGCGCTCTTGCGGCGGGTAGTGCGTCAGCAGTTCCGGAAAATATTCCTCCACCCTGCGAATCGACCACCTATGTGCGTCGTCGTAGCGTTTGGGTTGCAGGTCCCTCACTCGTTCGAGTGCCTCGCGAAGGAACAAAGCCAGCCGGTCGCCAGAGAATACTTTGGCAACGTGCGCGCGTCCGTTTTCAGAAAGCCGGCGCCACAGATCTCGATCGGAATAGATCCGCACCACCGCCCGCGCAAAGTCCTCGGCCGTATCGGCGATCAGCGCGGTTTTCTCATGTGCAAGGCCCATTCCTTCCGACCCCACCGTCGTGGTGACTAGTGGAACGCCGTGGGCCATCGCGTGCAGGTTTTTCGTCTTGATGCCGGTGCCGTAAAGAACCGGCGAAATGAAGATGCGGCGCTTCGATAATTCGGGGGCGAGCTCCGGCACAAATCCCACGTGCACCACGCCGGATTGGCCCTCGCCGATGTCCGGACCCAATCCTGCGCCTGCCAAATACACGGTGGCTTCCGGCAACAGTTCGCGGACGATGGGCGCAACTTGCTTCAGATACCACTCAATCCCATGGCGGCTCGCCGGATTGTTGTAGTCCGCCAAATATAGAAGACCGTCGCGTTCATCGAAGCTCGCGCCGGGCGGCGCCGCATCGATCGCCATCGGGAGCAGCGCGATTTTATGCTCCGGCGAGTTTTCCAGCAGGCGCTTGCGGTCATCTTCCGAAATCGCGAAAACCAAATCGGAACAACGAAGGATTTCCGATTCGCGCTCGCGATAATCCTCGGCGCGTTCGCGATCGGACCACGCCCGGCTCAAATCTGCGCCGCGCAACTCGCGCAGCCCGTGGCAATCGTCTGTGAGCACGGCGATCCGCGTGCGGGGAGATAGGTGGCGAACTTCGTCGAGGTAGTACTCGGGAATGGAGACCGCCATCCAGAACCAAAGGTAAAAAATCGCCAGATCGAACTGCCCCTCGCGCAGCACTTCTTGCAACGTCCACCCTGGAATGATTTCGACGCCTTCGCGGCGCAACACTTGCGCATCGCTCGAAAAGACGTCGATTCCCAACTCCCTCAGCGCGGGCGCGTAGCGGTCTTCTTCGAACCCGCGCGCCGCCAGGTACGTCACCGAGTGGCCCTGCTTGCGAAGTTCGCGAAGGATTTGCAGTAGACGCAATTCCGCGCCGCTCTGGTCCGGGCGTGGCAAGTTTTCGTGTGCTACAAGTATTCGCAAGGGACGCTCGCCTCGCGCGGGGTGCGGGTTGCCGGGGGTGGAGACGGCTTCCGCGGTCGAGGAATGCTTGTTTCCCGGATTACCAGCACGCATCGGAATATCGGACAGATCGTAGAGTGCCGCCGGAAACCGGTCACGCACCGGCGCGTGCTTGCTCGCAATCAGCAGGATCGTATCTCCGCGCAATCCGACTGGATAGCCGCTGGCGGCCAGCGCCGGAAATACCTTTTCAGGAGGCCGCCAATATAGGTCATGCGTCTCCATTCGAATGGTTGCGAACCCCGCCGCTTTCACGAGGCGCTCGATTTCCGCGGGCGCATATTCGCGGTTGTGTCTTTCGCGGGGCTCGCCGTTGCCCGCAGCGAATCTCCCGTCAACATAAGGAGTTTTGCTATGTAGCACAGCGTGTACTGCGTGCGCGCTCACCACGTTCGGAGCCGTCAGCAGGAACTGGCCGCCCATTTTCAACACACGATTCGCTTCTGCAAGCACGGCCATCGGGTCGCGCGACAAAGTCTCGATCACCTGTCCGACAAAAACAAAATCGAAAGAACCATTCTGGTACGGCCAAGCTCCTTCCACCTCGAAACGATCGAGGCGGAGCGTTGCCGGCGGATCCTTGTCTTCAAGCGCGATTTGAATTTTTTCTGCCGCGAGCGTTGCGATAGCGCTGCGCCACCGGATGTCGCGATATCCGCGCCATTGCGTAATGGCAGTCGCCATTGCGCGTGAGTCGCATCCGATGCCGAGCAGCCGCTGCCCGAAAGCGGCGTGCGGCACCGCTTTCAATACAGCCAGATAATACGGAAGCTGCTCCTCAAATCTAATCTCGTTCCGCGAATCGGAAGCGGCCAGTGCCCGCAGGCCGTTGGCTATACCTGTGTCGTCCGTAATCTCGCGGGCAGCTTGCTTCGCGCGGCAATCCGCCAGAAGTTGCGAAATCGCATCCTGCTGCGCCGGGTCAACTCTGGTATGCACCTGCACGAGCAGCGGAATCGCCTCCGATTCGCGTCCGCTTGCGGCCAGTAGTGCGCCTAAATTCGCAGCCGCTTGCGCGTGGCGCGGATCGATTTCCAAGGCGCGCCGAAATCCTTGCTCGGCTTCGGCAGATTGCTTCAGCGCCACCTGCGCGGCCGCCCAATCGTTCCATCGTTCGCCGGTCTCGCGTCCACCCAGTGCGCGCCCGAAGAGTGCCAGCGCTTCGCGCGGATTGCCCTCCTCGAACATCCGCAACCCTTGGCGGTGCGTCTGCTCGTCCCATGTGCCGAAACTTCGCTGCGCTGCGGGGGTAGCGCGGCTCCCGGATTGGCCGAGCTTCTGAAATGCAGCGGCATATTGCGGGCCCACGTTGCCCCATCCGAACCGTTGAGCCTGCTGCTGCGCGAAATCATCCAAGGCGGTGCGAATCGGCAAAGCATCGGTAGCAGTTCGCTCCAGCAGAGCGATCCAGCGGTCGATTGCTGCCGCCGCGGAGCCGCTGCGGCGCATGTCCGCCAGGGAATTCCTCCGAAGCTCCGGCGCGAGACCGCTGCAAATATGCCGCGAGATGCGATTGTCGTGAATCACGGTGGGCAAACCGGCGATCTGCGCTTCCAGATACGCCAGCCCGAACGTTTCGTCCGTGCTGGCCAGCGCGAAGAGATCGGCCATGCCGTAAATTCGCGGCATTCGCTTGAACGGAACGTTCGGCAGCGGGACGAACCGTTCGCCGAGCGCGTCGCGCGCTTGTTGTTCCCATTGCGTCAGGGCAGGTCCGCGAGAGCCGGCCACCGCCCAGCAGACTTTCTTGCGCGCCGCAAGTGATTCGATTTCCCGCAGAAGATGCGCGTGCCGCTTGTCCGGCGTGGTCGCGTCGAACGATCCTACGCTGAGGATTACAAAAGCATCGGCTGGAATGCCCAGCTCTCGCCGCATCTGCACCCGGTGCAGCCGGCAAGCTTTGTAACCGGCCGCTTCCACGCACATCGGCAGCTCGACGATACCGTCTCGGGCCACTCCCAGTTGCAGTAGCTCTCCGGTGATCCATGGGCCGAGCGCGTGGAAATTCGCGCCGGCTTTCCACACCAACGAAGCGATGGGCGCGTGCAGGTAGTCCGTGTGCACCAACAGCGAGGCTTTTCCTTCGATGGATGCGGAAGCCAGCAGCTTGAGCAGCTGCGTGGGAGCGCCGCTGGGATCAACCAATCCGCCCTGCCATTTCGCGTAGACCAGAAGCGGCTCGTTTTGTTCCAGCAGCTCGGAAATTCGCGCCGCAGCGGGAATGGCGAAGAGTTGGTCTTCCGCGTAGACGCCCCAATCCTGAAACGCTTCCGGCTTCAGAGACGCGAATCGGGGATCGGCGCGCAGCCGATCGAATGCGAATTCCCACAAATCCTCTCGCGCGGGAACGGAGATTGTTTCCACTCCCGGCGAATCGGAAGTTCCCCAACAAGTCGCGTCAATGCTGGCGCGGCGCAGCTGTGCGGCAAGATCGAGCACGAACCGCTCGTACCCTCGTGTCACGCGGCCCAAACCTGGCGCCAAGAAAATTGCTCGCACTCGCTCTCCCAGTTCCTACTTCGGCGGATGCACGGTGTTGCATGCGCAAATTGCCCCACGGCTGCGCATTTCTAAGAATTGGCACAACGAGAGCCACCTCACCGGGACTCGCGCCCGTGCAGCGACTTACTGGCAATCGCGGTTCCAATCCACAAAAGGCGCCGTGAACTTCGATGTGTGGATGTTTTGCGCGGGTGTGAAACAACCGCGCGTCCGGATTAAAACCGTTTAATTTTCGAGGCGTGACGGCGAACCGGGGCAGAAGTTCTTGCATCGCTGTGGCACCGGGATTGCACATTGACGTTCGTTCCCGATCGATGGGCAATCGGAACGGGAGGCAAATATGTCGCAACTTACGGCGGCGCCCGCCGAGCTGCAACAGGCGCAAGAAAAGCAGCGCGCGAACGCGGGAGCGCAGGGACCGATGGCAGAAGATCGGGAGCTGATCGAGGGGTTCTTGCGCCGCGGGCTGACGGAGACCCCAGATTTTCACGCATTCTGGGGTTATTTCGTGGGGGCGCTGACGCGGGATCTGAATTGCGTTCCAGATGAAGATCCGGCGCTCACAACCAAAAGCTTTCTTGCGGCGTATTTCCTGGCGGCCATGGCGAAGGCTTTTTACGCCGGGACGGCGGAAGATTTTTTCTGGGAGCCAGGCAAGCTGCGGCAAAACGTGTTTCGCATCGCGCAAGACTACGGCCTGCACATGCTCCCGATACATTTCTACAGCCCTGTGCCGCGAACAAAAACTTTGCCTCCAGAAACGTGGTCGCGCTACGGGGAAATGCCGGGCGTACGGACGAACGTAAAAAAACAACTGGTACTGCTCGCCACGTTGGCGCGGCGTTTTCGCAAAGAGTACGAAGCGTTTCCGGCTCGAAAACCGGAGGGGTCCGCGCCGTACACATATTATTCGTCGAATGGGTACTTCGATGACGTCGACGGTTACGTATTGTATTCGATGGTGCGGAATTTCCGGCCGAGGCGCGTGATCGAAATCGGCTCCGGAAACACCACCTATCTTTTCGCGCAAGCAATTGCGCAAAACCGCAAAGATGACCGACGCTACCGCTGCGATTTGACGGCGATTGAACCGTACCCGAATGAAGTGCTGAAGGCCGGATTCCCGGGACTGACGCGGCTCATCACCAAACCGTTGCAGGATGTGCCGCTTTCGGAATTCAAGGCGCTGAGCAGGAACGATATTTTGTTCATCGATTCGAGCCACATCCTGAAGATTGGCAGCGACGTGCAACGCGAGTTGCTCGAAATTATTCCGCGGCTGGCGAAGGGCGTGATCGTCCACTTCCACGACATTTTCCTGCCCAAGGAATATCCGCGGAACTGGGCGGAAGAGATGAATCGCTATTTCACGGAGCAATATCTGTTGCAGGCGTTTCTGGCGTTCAACGACTCGTTCGAACTTTTGCTGGCGCCGGCGTATTTGCACGCGCACTATCCGAAAGCGATGGAGGCGGCGTTCCATTCCTATCATCGCGCGCAGGCGTGGTCGCCCTCGAGTTTCTGGATTCGCAGGATACGGTAAACCGAACGGCTTCCCCGGAGCCGGAGCGGTTACTTTCTGCGCGAAATGGGCCACGAATCACGCTTCCACCGTAGCGAGGCGTTCAACGAAGTCCTGATGCAGATTGGGCGGCAGGATTTCCGATTCCACTATGCGGCGAAGCAAATCGGGATTTTCGCGGCTGTGGACAAACGCGCGATTCACATCCGCGACGGTGACACTGCTCTCGCCTTGACCGATCCGCTCGATGGCGTCGCCAGGGTTGACGAGCCCTTCTTCGACGACAGCGAAGTAAATGCCCGAGCGGCTGCTGGCGAGGAATCGCCTCGGCATATCGTCGCGGCCGAAGCGAATGCCCAGCTTGTAGCACGGGATGCGAGGCTGGGCCACCTTCACGATAGCGCCGCCGACGCGGAAGTGATCGCCGATACGAGCCTCGCCTTCGAATAATCCCTCAGTCGTGAGGTTTTCACCGAAAATTCCCAACGACAATTCGTATCCGGGCAGCTCGCCGCGCCAAAACTCGTAGTGCTCGGAAGGATAGGCGTACACGGCTTTGTTTACGCCGCCATGATTGTTGAGATCGGCCTGGCGGTCGCCATCAAAATTCAGTTTGCGGAGCATCAGCGGTCCGGCGACCGGCGATTTGAATATGCCGGTGCTCACCTGGCGTCCGCGATCCAGCACGAGGCGCGGGCGGCCGACATTGAGAGAAATGATTTTCATGCCGTGCAATCCAGGACGGCGGCGCCATTGATGCGGTCGCTCTTCAAGTCGTTCAGTGCGCGATTGGCTTCGCGCAGCGGAAACACTGTAACCTGCGAGTGAATGGGAATTTCCGCGGCCACGCGGAGGAAGTCCTCACCGTCCTTGCGCGTGTTGTTGGCCACACTGCGAATCATGCGCTCCTGATAGAGCAAATCATAATCGAAAGATGGAATTGGGCTCATATGAATTCCGCCGAGGACCAGGACGCCGCCCTTTTTTAGCGCTTTCAGCGCGAGCGGGACGAGCTCCCCGGCGGGAGCGAAGACGATGGCGGCGTCCAGCTGCTTGGGAGGCTGTTCGGACGCTTCACCGGCCCAAACGGCGCCAAGCTGCAGAGCAAGTTGCTGATGTTTCTTTCCGCGCGTGCAGGCATAAACCTCCACGCCCCAGTACAGCGCCACTTGGATCGCGACATGAGCCGCGGAGCCGAACCCGTAGAACGCCAATCGGCTGCCGCGCTTGAGATTGGAAAGCCGCAGACAGCGAAAACCGATGATCCCGGCACAGAGCAGCGGCGCGGCGTGTTCGTCGGCGAAATTTTCTGGCAGGGCGTACACGAAATCCTGCGGCGCGACGGCGTACTCGGCATAGCCACCATCGACCGAGTAGCCAGTGAAAGTAGGATGATCGCAGAGATTTTCGTTGCCGGAGCTGCAGTATTCGCAAGTGCCGTCGGTTTGATGCAGCCAGGCGATGCCTACGCGCGCGCCAACTTTGAAGCGCGCCGATCCTGCGCCGAGCTTTTCGACGACGCCGACGACTTGGTGACCGGGAATGACTGGCGATTTGCGCGGCGGAAGTTCGCCTTCAACCACGTGCAGGTCGGTGCGGCAGACGCCGCACATTTTGACGCGAAGGAGGACTTCCCCAGGGGCAGGCGCGGGAATGGACGCGTCGGTGAATTGGAGAGGATTGGTCTCGGCGGGAGCGGGTGCGCGGAGAAGGCAGGCTTTCATTGGTGTACCTTCGAGACGGGGGCGTGGCGAAAGGCCGACGAAGAAAACCATGTACCGGGACGTTCCGGGTAGCCAGGTGGGGGCCCGTTTGTTTTCAATAACTTAGATGCGATTCTACTCGATAGACTATTCCGGGTAGAACTTGGCGCCGAGAGAGGCCTTGAGCGCGCGAAGGAAACTCGCGGCGGGCGATGCAGCGAGTTTGGCGCCGAGTACAAAGGCGCTAAGTGCATGTTCGCTCTCCCACCGGGCCGAATAGACTGCCCGACTAACGCTAACACGGAGGGGCGCGAAGCTCAACGGACGTTATTTGTCACACGGATGACCAACGCGCAGCCGGTCAAGAACGTGACGCGCTGAAGTCCGCGGCGCTACGTATAAACCTACGACGCCGATGCGGCTCGCAGCAAAGACGCAAAATTACTCGTGGCGGAGGGCGACCATCGGATCGACCCGCGAGGCACGCCGAGCCGGAAGATAAGAGGCCATCGCAGTCGCTGATACGGCTAGCAGGGCAACTCCCGTAAAGGTGAGAGGATCGGTCGGAGTGACTCCATAGAGGAGCGAAACCAACAACCTCGTCAAGCCTAGGGCGACCGTGAGCCCAATCGCTGAACCGACGACGGCAAGCATCAAACTTCTTCGGAGGACCATCCAGGAAATGTCACGCGGCTGGGCACCCAAAGCGACGCGGATTCCGAACTCCCGTATCGATCGCTCCGTCGTGTAGGAAACGAGACCGTACACGCCCGCGGCACAGAGGACGATGGCTAAAAGACCGAAAACTATCAGGAGTTGCGCTAAAAAACGCTGCTCGACGAGTGTGGTTCGAATTTGATCTTGCATGGTACGGACTCGAAATACGGGTAAGGCAGGATTCACGTGCGCTACTGCCGCACGCAGCGATGGGATGATGGCATGTGGATCGCCAGTAGTCCGCGCTAGCAGGTTGATATCGGGCTCCCAGGGAAACATCAAGTACGCCTGGGAGATCGGGACATACACGACAGGACCAGGAGTTTTCCGCAGGTCTTCGGGAGCTAGGTTGCCGACCGTTCCTACGATTTCAAACGTCTTATCGTTCGGACCGACATGCTTTATATGTTTGCCAACAGCATTCGCGCCGGGCCAATATTCTTCGGCCATAGCTTCGTCGATGACGGCGACTCCGGGTGCGTTCGCCGTGTCCGAGGAGGTGAAATCGCGGCCATTCAATAGAGGCATGCCAAGGGTCTTGAAATAGTCAGGACTTGCCATCACAATTTGCACCCAACCCTCTTCGCCACCCTTAGGCTGACGTCCTTCAACAGCAATCACTGTTCCCATTCCTGTCTGAAGCGGGAGCGAACTTCCCAGGGCAGCTGATTTCACTCCAGGCTGAGCACGCAGAGAGTCGAGAAGCGGGTCGAGGAGTTTCGCGGCTGCGGCTTTGTCGTAACCCTGGCGAATCGGGTCCGTTGAAGCGGCTACCGTGTGGCCGGGATCGAAACCCAATGTCACACGTGAGAACTGCCAGAGAGTTCGTATCAACAGACCTGCCCCCGCTAAGAGGACGACAGAGGTTGCCAGCTGTGCCACGACCAAAAAGCTCTGGAGGGTAACACGACGAGTCAGCACGTTAACTGTACCGGTTTGCCCCTTGATGGCCTCGATGGTCTCGGAGCGGGAATATTTCAACGCGGGAAGCAAGTTGCTGAGAAGGCCCGCCACGATTGCTATGGATGCAGTAAACGCAAGAACACGCGGGTCAAGAATCGACGATGCACGTTCCAAAGGACTCGGCAACGACGGTGGCGCGGAAGCTGCTATCAGCCGCGAGCTCCAGCTCGCAAACAAGATGCCCGCCAGAGCACCGAGCAACGAAACGAGCAGCCCTTCGATCACGTGAAGTCTGATGATGCGGAATCGTGTGGCGCCAAGCGCTAACCGCACGGCCACCTCTTTTTGTCGAGCTTCAGCCCGAGCCAAAAACAACCCAGCCGTGTCAGCAGCGCACGCAATCAGCAAGACGAGCGCTGCGATCGCTAAGACCAAGGAGGAATAATTTGCGCGACCGTGTCTCGCCTCAGCAGTTGCGGGCACAAGCACCGGCCACGGACGCACGAAGCCGGACCCGTCTGCGGGTTCTGGCTTACCGGCACCCATGTTGGCTGCTATCGTGTTCAGTTGCGCTTGGGCCTGCGAGATCGACACGCCACGCTTTAAGCGCGCAACCACTGCGAATGGATTAAAGGAATCGCGGTGCAACGGGATCTCGCTTTTCAGCAACGGGTCGATCTGAAAACCATACGTCATCGGTATCCAGATCCCCGGTAGGTTTTCAAAGCTAACTCCCCCGAAACCACTGGGAGTGACGCCAACAATCGTGAATTGCTGACCATCAACGAGGATGGTCGTTCCCAAGACTTTTGCGTCCGCCGCGAACCGGCGTTGCAAGAAATCATGACTCAACATAACGACCGGCATTGAGCCTAGTGTGTCGTCGTCAGGTCCAATCACTCGACCAATTGCTGCTTTCACACCAAGTGTTTGAAAATAATTCCCCGTGACCATGCCAGCGTCAATCCGTTCGGACCCGAGACTGTTGGCGGAGATATTTACGGGCAGCCGATCCAGATAAGCGGCCATCCCCGAGAAGGCTCCGGAATCGTCACGATAAAGCAAATAACTAGGGAAGGAGACAAAACCTGAGGTAGACACGCCCTTTGTTGCCCCGTCCGTAAGACGTACGACTTGCTCTGGCTTCGCGATCGGAAGAGGTCGGAACAGAGCGACGTCTACAAGGCTGAAGATCGCGGTGTTGGCGCCGATGCCGAGAGCGAGTGTGAGGATGGCGACGGCCGTGAAGCCAGGAGATTTGCGCAAAATGCGGACGCCGAAGCGAACGTCTTGGAGGAACGACTCGAGCCAGGGAAGCGTGCGAAGTTCGTGGTGCGTTTCGCGCAGGGGTGCGTCGGCACCGAGGCGAAGACGAGCCTGGCGGCGAGCTTCGCCGGGAGGAAGGCCGCGGCGAAGGTTTTCTTCTTCGAGCATGGCGAGGTGGGAGGCGAGCTCTTGCTGAAAATCGGAATCGAGGCGGCGAGAGGAGAAAATGCCGCGAATGCGAGAGGCCACGATTCGGAATCGCAAAAAAATTTTATACACGCCCACGAATGCAAAATCGTAAAACGAAGTTCAAGAGAAAATCCGCACCCTTCGCAAAATTCGCGAAGAGTGCGGCACCCGGAACTGCAAGAGCCACCGCAGTTCCCGCCCCGCCGCGTTTAGTTAGCTGGCCCAGGATGACACGCGTCAGCACCGCTACCGGCAACGGGCAGAATGCCACAATACACATGGGATGGCAACAGGAGTGTTCAAGAGATTAAGCGATGAGATGGCCGGCGTGAAATCGAGAGGGAGCGAGGACGTAGCAACCCCTCCCATCGCCACGGCCGGACAGCACCCCTACGACGCAAAAAAACAGGAGAAAATCCGCACCCTTCGCGCGGTTCGCGAAGAGTGCGGCACCCGCAAATTCAAAAGCAACATTGCAGGGTTTTTAGTTTTTGGGCGCGGGGGCGGGTCCACCATGCGTCCCACCATTGGGCGGGGGGCCGGGCCTGCGGGTTCCGGTCGGCCGGGGAATGACCATGCCTGGGGGAACGTGCGTTAGAGTGTGCACGTAGCGCAGCTTGCCGTGCTCGATGCGGAAGAGGTGGCTATCGGGAATGCCGCCGACGCTGAACCTGCAAAACACTTGAACTGAGCCAATCGTTTCGTCAACGATGAAGCGGCGCGCGACGATATTGACGCCGCCAGGCACGCCGACGGCGCAAGTATCCGTGGGGAGACCTTTGCCGGTGCGGATGCCGCCTTCGGTGCGCTCGCAGGGATATCCCCAGGGCACTAGGTCGGTCTTCTTTTCCAGGAAAGCGTCAAGATAGGCGTTGGCCGCGGCGACGAGCGTATCGCGGGTATCGCGCTGGTCCGGTGGAATCACTCCCCAATTCTCGTTCGGCGACCACTTCATGTAGTTATTGGCGTTGAAGAGCCAATCGCCTTTTTGGGTTACGAGCATTTCGATTTCCGCGATCTTGTCGTGATTGATTCTGAGGCGCGTGCCGATGACGTAGGGATGCGATGGGTCGGTTACGATTATTTCGGTAAACGTCTGGCAGGTGGCTGGATCGATCAGCGTGCGGTGAAAATCGATCTTCAACGGCTTCTGAATGACGCCCGATTTGATATCGACCTCTTTCATGTTTTCGATGTAGGCAAGCCCCTTGGCCAGCGGCAGGCCGGAAGGATTTCCCTTCGCTTGAGCGTCCAAGTATAGGTTGGTCGCGTACTGCAGGCCCTCGCGCGTGCAGGCCACCTGCGCGAAACTCGCCATCGGCAGCAGTAGAGCGGCCGAGAGCAGAATCCACTTCCAGATATTAGGTCTCATCGAACTCCTCCGATTTGCCGCGCCACTTCCGGCGAGCACCTACGACGAATTAGGACCCGCATAAGGTACACCAAGTTGGCCAAGAATCGATGAGTTGTCGCGCGTGCCGATGCGATCCGGGGCATCAAAGATATAGCACGCGATCAGAGACGATGCGCGGCTTCGTCCGGTATAGAGCCGCGGCGGCGGGCTGATGAGCGCGTTGTGGTATGGTGAAACGAGTGCGAGGCAGCGATGGGCTTGTGGCCGCTTAAAGCGGGTAGCGAATCACGATTCCCCGCGGGAATTTTGCGAAATGCCGGGCGCGCGCTGGCCGCCGTTTCACTTTTCGGCATTTTGCTGCCGCTGGCCGGCATCCTGCTCGCTCAGGTTGGAGGCTATCCCGGCTATTCGCCTGGGCACGGAATCATCGACATGGACGGCGAAAGCTTCGCCCCGGAAAACCCGAACGAACACGCGGAATGGACGTTCGCGCGATTCCACTACGATTTGGGCGACGAATTTGGGTATTACGGTTTTCAGCGCTGGGCGGCGGATTATCCCAAGGCCGACCGGCAGTTCATCATGGGCGTGAAGCGGCTGACGCGCATTGATTCGCGATCGACCGAGCACATTGTGGACGCCAACAGCGACGAAATTTTCAACTACCCGTGGGTGTACGTGGAAGACCCGGGCGGCTGGCGGCTGAGCACCGCGCAAGCCAAGCGGCTGCGGCAGTATATCGAGCGCGGCGGATTCATCATGCTGGATGATTCCTGGGGCGACGAGGAATGGGCCACGATGGAAGCGGGCGTGGAAATGATCTTGCCCGGCCGGGCGATCGAAGACCTGCCCAATGGCGACGAGATTTTTCACGTGGTTTACGACCTGGACGACCGGGTGCAAGTGCCGGGAACGCGGCACATTTGGGGGCGGCGATGGCCTCTTTCGCCGGACATGGTGCATCCGCGATGGCTGGGCGTGCGCGACGACAAGGGCCGGATCGTGATCGCCATTTGCCACAACTCGGACGTGGGAGACGCGTGGGAGTGGGCGGATAGCCCTCGGTATCCTGAAAAGGCCGCGTCCGTAGCCTACCGCATCGGCATCAATTACATCATTTACGCGATGACGCATTAAAACGCGCTGCACCCTTACCGGCGAAAAATTCTGGCGGAGGCGAGCGAAAGGCTGCATTCGCCGTGGACTTTGCCACGGAGTTTACGTATAAGATGACTCACTGCCCGCGAGGGCAAATCGTTCTCCCGGAGAATGAAGATGGCCAAGAAAGCAAAAGCAAAAGCCAAGAAAAAAGCAGCCGCGAAGCCGATGGCGAAGTAAGACCGGCGTCCGGGAGCGCGGCAGGATACGCGCACCGGGTCGCAGAGCTGTGGTAATGAGGGGCTGAAGCCGCAAGGCTGCAGCCCCCATTTTTTGTCCCGCAATGACGCGATCTGATGTTCCGGAAATTAGAAGTTGGGCGACGATCAGTAATCGTTCGCCGAACTTTCGAGGAATGCGCGCAGCTTGCGCGAACGCGACGGGTGGCGCAGCTTGCGGAGGGCCTTGGCCTCGATTTGGCGGATGCGTTCGCGAGTGACGGCAAAGGATTGTCCCACTTCTTCGAGGGTGTGCTCGCTGCCATCGTCCAAGCCGAAGCGCATCTTGATGACTTTCTCTTCGCGAGGCGTCAAAGTCTTGAGCACGGAGGACGTTTGCTCCTTGAGGCTCAAGTTGATGACTGCATCGGACGGCGAAACGACAGCCTTGTCCTCGATGAAATCGCCGAGATGCGAATCTTCCTCCTCCCCGATGGGAGTCTCGAGAGAGATCGGCTCCTGCGCGATCTTCAGGATTTTTCGGACTTTCGCGACGGCGATGTCCATGCGCTTGGCAATTTCTTCAGAGGTAGGTTCGCGTCCCAACTCCTGCACTAACTGCCGTTGCGTACGGACCAGCTTGTTGATGGTCTCGATCATGTGCACCGGAATGCGAATGGTGCGGGCTTGGTCGGCGATGGCGCGCGTGATGGCCTGGCGAATCCACCAAGTGGCGTACGTGGAGAACTTGTAACCGCGGCGCCATTCGAATTTGTCGACGGCTTTCATCAAGCCGATGTTTCCTTCCTGAATCAGATCGAGGAACTGGAGGCCGCGATTGGTGTATTTCTTGGCGATGGAAACGACCAAGCGAAGGTTCGCTTCGATCAGTTCCTTTTTCGCTTGCTCCGCTTCGGCTTCGCCGCGAAGAATCACCTGAAGGGCGCGCTTGAGTTCGGTGGGGCTGACTTCGCTGGCCAGCTCGATTTCGGCAAGCTCCTGCCGCCGCGCTTTCAAATCCCTGCGAGCCTCGGCCTGCACTTCGGCTTTGGAGGCCTCGACGCGCCGTTCGAGCTTGCCGACTTCACGTTCGAGCGCGTGCACGCGCTCAACGGTCTGGTGGATCTTGTCGATAAGGCGCTTCTTTTCGAGAGGGTTAAAGTCGAGGTCGCGGACCAGGCCGGACATCTCAATGCGCGTACGCGCCACGGCGTAACGAGCGTGGAGATACGGGCGCTTTTTCGCTTTGGGCGTGCGCTCAAGTTTCGCGGCTAGCTTCAGGGCCTGGAGGTAGAGCTTGGCGATCTTGTCGATACGCTTGAGCGTCTCGTCAGTCTTAGCCTTGATTTTTTCTTCGGTTAGCTCTTCGTCGTCGAACTGAACGATTTCCTTGATGGAGCGGGAACCCTTGCGGAGATCCTCGCCGACCTGCAGAAGTTCCTTCAGTATGAGCGGAGCGCGGGAGATGGTCTTGAGCACGAGCAATTGGCCGCGCTCGATACGTTTGGCGATAGCGACTTCGCCTTCGCGCGTTAGGAGCGGAACGGTGCCCATCTCGCGCAGATACATGCGCACTGGATCGTTGGTTTTCTCGAGCGTTCCGGGCGTGAGGTCAAGTTCGCCGTCTTCCGAAGCGGCCTCTTCTTTGGCTGGTTCAGCGGCATCGCTGGAATCGGCCGCAGCCAGCGCCGCTTTCGCCGTGGAGAGGTCCTCGTAAACGTCGATTCCATACCGCTCGAAGGTCGAGAGCAGATCGTCGATCTCCTCCGATGAATGCACCTCCGCGGGCAGCAGATCGTTAACCTCGTCGTAGAGCAGGTAACCCCGCTCCTTGCCCATGTCGATAAGGTGCCTTACCTGAGGATATTTTTCTTCCAATGCCAAAGTCACGCGTGTTCCCCCTGTAATTCCGGACACGTTTGCAGGGCTCCTCCAAAAAGCGAGGAGGGCCGAGCGTGGACCGCCCGGCAGCTTGCTTTCCTAATTTCTATATGGACGGATAAAGGAGACGAATCCCTGAGCCGAGCCCCAAAACGCGCCACCAGCGCCGAACTGGACGACATCCTCAAAGTCACACCTATTGGATGCACCCGTACTGACGCTCGTTTCCTCCGAAACCCTACAATAGTACACCCGCGTTCACAGAAGCGTCAACGAAGCACCCTACCTGGCAGGCGTTTGCCTAGGGCAAATGGCACGCACGAATGCCCTGCTTTTCAAAGTACTTCTGATGGTACTCCTCCGCAGGGTAGAACTCCGCCGCCGGAACGATCTGAGTGACGATCGGCTTCTTGAATATAGCCGCTTTCTCAAGGGCCATTTTCGCGGTGCGGGCTTCGGACTCCTGCTCCGCGTTGTGAAAGAAAATTGCCGACCGATATTGCGTGCCAAAATCGGGTCCTTGCCGGTTCAATTGCGTAGGATCGTGGGATTGAAAGAAAGTGGCGAGCAGCTCGCGATACGAGACTTGCGACGGGTCGAACTGCACCTCAACAGCTTCGGCATGACCGGTATCGCCGGTGCAAACTTCCTTATATGAGGGGTTCGCTTTCGTTCCCCCCGTGTAGCCAACCGTTGCGGAGGTGACGCCCTTCACCTGCCGGAACGCATCTTCGACGCCCCAGAAACAACCTGCCGCGAATGTTGCCGTCGCCATAATTGAACGCCCCTTCCCTGCCGCGCGGCCAGAAAGTGCCACGGAGCCCGTTTGCGGCCGAACCTCCCGGTAATGATTGGATACGCAAGCGGGGATTTGGTTGCAGAATATACAACCTTCGGCTGGCATTCGCCCTGAGAGGATCGCTGGGCGACTTGGCCGCAGGACTAGCACTTGGAGTGGCGCCGGGGGTGGCGAGCTCCCACGCGTTTGCGCTCATTTAGGAAACGTGGCGGCTTGATTACGAATCGAGAGGCAGCGGATCTTCTCCGGTAATCAGGGCCGCCGAACGATCGTAGGTGATGTACAACCAGGCCCAGCGATCGGAAAAGATCGTATTTGCGGCGGTCGATTAAAGTGACATCGACGCCGCACGGGCAAGTTTGAGCATGGCGCTGAGGCCGCCAAACCCGCCGCCGACGATCACATCTCGATGAGACTTGTCCATAGCAGCAGCGACTCTGAGTAATTGCACACCGTAAGATCCCGCAACAACTGGATGTTGCCGCTGAACGAAAGATGTGGGCTTCCGGAACAAAAAATGGGGCGGGGGATGCTATACGGTTACCTGGACGGGCTGGACAGGATCCGGGGCCAATTGGCGAACGACCATGCGAATCGGCTCGTGAATGCCGAGCTCAGAAGAAAAATTGCGAACGCGCTCGAGCAAGCCGGGAGTGACTTCTTGGCCGCGGGCGATGAGCAATAAGCCCTTGGCCGATTTGACGTCCTCGTCGAAAGACATGCCGACGCCGAGATCCCGCAGGTGGAGTTCCTGGACAACCACTTCCCGCCGGCCGCCGCCTTGGAGTTCGGCGAGAGCCTCGACAATCACGGGGTCGTACCAGCCCGAACGGCTGCGGAGAACGTCGAAGGGATGCTCGATCGCGCCGGGATCCGATTCGACCACATCGTAATCGACGACGACCTTGAGCGCCCGCGCTCCCCAGGAAGCTATATCCACCGAGACGGTCAACTCCTCGAATCTACGGAAGTGCAGGCGCAGGATTTCGCGAACAGTTTCGAGACGAGGGATGTTGGTGAGAATCTGTTCGAGCACTTTGGGCATGCGTTCGATCATTTGAAGCTCCGCGTCTGAGAGCGGGCCGCCATGATAAATCTGATGAAGCGTATCGGAAGGAAGCGTCACGTAGGCTATTTGCGAAAGCATCGCCGCGACCTCGACAGGCCAGGTTTCGAGGATGCCGAAGTGCGCCATCAATTTCTGGACGTGCTGGCGGACTCGCGTTGCCCGACCGAAGGCGACCGGTTCAGCGAGCGCCAGAATATCCGTGAGCGCCTGGATGCTGCCGCGGAGCGTTTGTTCGAGCAGGACGCGCTCGGAAGTGACGAGGCGATACTGCTCGGCGCAGGCGGCCAGCGATTTGGCCAGCACGTCCGTGGGACAAGGTTTGGTGAGAAATCGAAAGATATTGCCGTCGTTGATGGCAGCGATGGACGCTTCCAGGTCTCCGTGCCCAGTAAGAAGCAGCCGCACGGTATCTGGCGCGATCAAGCGGGCGCGTGAGAGAAATTCGACGCCGTTCATTCCGGGCATGCGCAAGTCCGAAGTGACAGCGACAAACGGTCCTTTGGATCGCAGAATGTCCAAGCCCCGCACGCCTCCGACGGCTGTTTCGACGGAATAGAGCGCATGCAGGGTGCGCGCAAGGCCTTCGAGAACATTCTTCTCGTCGTCAACGCAAAGGATTCGCGGGCGTTGGACCTCCGCCATCTCAAACTCCTTGGTGCTCGTGCGCGGCCGCCTCCGCCAATTGTCGCCATTCCGGGAGCCGATCGGCCATGCCGATGGCTTCGAGGATATTTTGATCGATCGGCTGGTACGCATATCCCGCACTGCGATCGCCGGAATTTTCATGAGCCAGCAAGTTAGAGAGATAGACGACCGTGATCATGTCCAGTTTGTGCTGCGGAACTCGCTCAGGATGGTGATGATGAGCGACGGCTTCGACAATGGGATAGGGAAGTCCCCAGAGGCTAAGCAGGTAGGCTCCGACCTCGGCATGTGATATGCCGATGAGGTCCTCTTCGACTTTGTAAAGGGGTATGCCCTCCTCACGCGACCCGCGCACGGCACGCGCAAAGTGATCCGACGCTCTTTCGGCGATCACGAGCTTGCCCACATCGTGAAGCAGGGCGGCCACCACCACGGCACCGGGGAGGCGTTTCTCCGATGGGAAGTGCGCGGCAATTCTGGCGGTTAGCTGAGAATGAGCGTGCAGCTCTTCGAGAGAGAAACCGGGAATCGGCCGTTTGGGCTGAAACATCCGGAAAGCTTCGACGGAGACAACCAAATTTTGCAAGATGTTGATGCCCAGATAGCTGACGGCCATCTTGATATCGGAGATATCCCGGGTCAGGCCGAAGAACGCGGAGTTCACAAGCTGAAGGATTTTGGCGGAGATGCCCACATCTTTTTCGACAATTTTCACCACGCGGTCGATTGACGTTTCCGGATCGGCGAGAGCCTTGCGAAGCTCCATGTAGGTGCGCGGCAGGGAAGGCAATTCCTGCATCGAGCCGATCAGGCTGGCCATCATTTTGCTGTTGAGAACCGCGACCAGACTGGTGGCGCGGTCGATGGCGGCGCGGAGCGTTTCAGGCTCGCAGGGCTTCAGGAGGAACTGGTGAGCCACGGGAACGGCGCGCAGAGACGCTTCCATTTCCGTGTAGCCGGAAAGAATTATGCGCAAGATGCTGGGATACTGCTGGCGCACGACTTCGAGCAGAGCGTTGCCATCCATGCCCGGCATACGCATGTCCGAAACGACCACGTCGAAAGGCGCTGCCGCGAGCATCGTCAAGGCCGCTTCCCCGCCGGAGGCGAATGCCACTTCCCACTCATGGCGCTGGGAGCGAAGGGTGCGTTGCAGCCCCTCCAGGATTTTCGGTTCATCATCGACGAACAAGATGCGGTTCATATTGCTACTGCCTCCCGAGGCTCGGGCGTCCCGGCTAACGGAATCCTCACGAAGAACGTGGTTCCCTTGCCTACTTCGGTATCGAACGTCAACGTGCCCCCATGCTTTTCAACCACGATCGCGCGGGCAAGCGCCAAGCCCTGACCGGTTCCCTTGCCGACTTCTTTCGTCGTGAAAAATGGATCGAAAACTTTGGTACGTATGGCCTCGGGGATTCCGGTGCCGGTGTCGGAAATGGCGACTTCCACGCAATCGTCAAGCTGGCGGGTGCGCACGCTTATGCGCCCCTTGCGCGCGGAATCTTTAACGACGTCGCCGATGGCATGAGAGGCGTTGATGAGCAAATTGAGAAAGACTTGGTTCAAGTCACCGAGGTGACAGAGCACCGTGGGAATTTGACCGAAGTCGACGTCCACGTCGGCAACGTATTTGAGTTCGTTGCGAGCCACTATCAGAGTGCTTTCAATCGCTTTGTTCAAGTCGGAAGCGGCCTTTTCGGCGCGCCGATCCACATGCGAGAAATCTTTCATCGCACGAACAATATTCGCGACACGATTTATACCGTCGAGCGCCTGGTCGAGAGACTTCGGAATTTCCACCTGCAAATATTCCCAATCGGCCTTTTCGCGCTCGGCCTTAACCTCATGCAGCAAGCCGGGGTGGACTGTGCCAATGGAAGCTTTCTGGTATAGGCGGTCGTACGCAGCGAACAGCTGCTCCAAATCGCGGAAGGCGTTTTTTAGAAATCGTGTATTGTCTCCGACGAACTGGATGGGAGTGTTGATTTCATGAGCAATGCCAGCGGCGAGCGAGCCGACCGCTTCGAGTTTCTGGGAATGCCGGAGCTCAACCTCCAATCCGCGCCGCTCGGTGACGTCGTTGAAGCAGACAACGGCGCCGCTGATTTTCTCTCCTTCGAACATCGGGAAACAGGAATACTCCGCGGCGAATTGCGAGCCATCCATCCGCCAGAAGTATTCGCGGTCGTTGCGGCATCCCCGGCCCTCCTGTAGGACGCGGTTCATGGGACATTCCGGATACGGATAGCGCGAACCGTCGGGACGAGTGTGGTGAAAGAGCTGGTGTGATTGCTTCCCCTGCACCTGTGCCTGCGTGCATTGAAACATCCGCGAGGCGGCTTGGTTCATGAAGGTAATGGAGCCGCTCAAATCGATACCGTAAATTCCTTCCGAGGCAGAATCGAGAATCAGAAGGCGTTCATTGGTCAGTTGCTGCTTTTCTTCTTCCGCAAGTTTGCGAGCCAGGAATTGGCCGACTTGGATACCGATAATGGCTGCCACGCGAAGCAATTCTTCGTCTGGTTGTTGGGGCTGCCGGCCGAAAAACTCCATTACGCCCAGTGTTTCCGAGCCGAGAGTGACGGGAAGCGCGAAGGCGGAATGAAATCCGCCGTCGACGAGCACCTTCGCTGAACGCAAAGCGGCGTCGTCCTCTATCTTCTCGATCCAGATGGGAGCGCCGGAAGCCCACACGCGCCCCGCCAGGCCCTGGCCCATCGAGAACTGCATGGAGTGCGCCGCTGCGGTGAGATCGGCGAAATCATGCGACGGCAAGTGCCAAGATTGATGATGTACGAGCCTGTTGGACGGGCGGTCCAAGCGCCAAAATTCGCCGTAGTCGAAGCTCAAAAAGGCGCAGAGGACACGCAGAATCTCAGTCTCCGTTTCCAGCACGGATCGCGCGGCGGCGAGAACGTGCGACACGGAACTGTGCAGAGCGGCGCCCGTCTGTGCACGTTGCCGTTCGATGCAATAGAGCAAAATTCGCTCCAGGGATGCGGGGGTAAGCCGTTCCCTGACCAGATAGTCCTGCGCGCCGGCGCGGACGATTTCGAGAGCGAGCGCTTCATCGTCAACGCCGCTGATGGCCAAGATGGGTGTTTCCGCGGCTTTAAACTGGACTCCGGCTAAGGTCGCAGCCCACGCGACTTTGGGGGCGGATAGATCGAGCAAGATAGCCTCGAATCGATGCGAATCGAGAGTCTGGAGAGCTTGCGACAGCGACTCGGCGGATTGCAGCGAAAAAGCGGCCCGTTTTGCTCCGTCGAGCTTGAGTCGCAGTTCAGCTACTTCACTCGCATTCGCACCGATCAGAAGGACCTTAATGGGGCGAGGCGTCACGGGCGATTGCGAACTCCTTTGAAATAATCTAGTAGCTGTTCATGCACGACGACTGCCGCCAGGGTTCGAAACGGCGGACCCAAATCCGGTTGGCTACGGGCATTTTCGTCCCACAAAGTTAGAAATGGCTAATCTGGCCGCAAGTTCGCGAAACTCGGCATTCGATGTGGTCGCGTGTCGGAGAAATCGACCGTGTGAGGGAAAGCTTTAACCGTGAAGAAAGCGGGAGAGCTTACATCCGCGGAATTTGGGAGACGCTCCAACTTCCGCCAAGTGCCTTGATCAGGAGCACGCTGGCGGTCATGCGCTGGGTGGCGATGTTCACCGCGGTGCGCTCGTCGTTCAGCGCCGCGCTTTCGGCGGTGGTCACTTCCAAGTAGCTGGTGACGCCGCCTTTGTAGCGTGTATTTGAGAGATCTAAAGAGTGCTGCGCCGCGGCAATGGCGGCATCTTCCACTTTTGCTTCGTTCCGCAGAATGCGAAGAGCCGCGAGATTATCTTCGACCTCTTGGAAAGCTACTAGAGTGGTCTGGCGATATTGATCGACCGATTGACGATAGGCAGACCGTGCCTGTTCGCTGATACCATGCCTTTGCCCGCCGTCGAAGATCAATTCAGCGGCAGAACCTGCCAGCGCCCAAAAACCACTGGGCCCTTGGAGAAGGTTGGCAACCGTGCTGCTCTCGAAACCTCCTGATCCGCTAAGCAAGATCGTTGGGAAATAGGCGGCGCGGGCCACTCCAATTTGGGCGTTGGCGACCTCGACACGCCTCTCAGCTGCGGCGATATCGGGACGGCGTTCGAGTAAGTCCGAAGGCAAGCCAGCGGGAATCGCCGCAGGACCCATCGTAAGAGGCAGCGCGTGAAGGGTGAATTCAGCTGAAGGCTTCCCGATTAGGACGGCAATGGCGTGCTCGTACGCCGCGCGCTGCACACCGACGTCTATAGCCTCCGCACGAGTGGTTTCGAGTTGCGTCTGCGCCTGAGCCACGTCCAGCTCCGAGGAAAGCCCACCCCGATAGCGGCTCTGCGTGAGATCGAGAGCCTTTTGGTAGGAAACCGCCGTGGAATTCAGTAGCTGCGCCTGGGAATCGATGCCGCGCAGCTCAAAGTAGTCGAGAGCGAGTTCGGCATGGAGGCTTAGATCGACGCTGGCCAGATCGGCGGCGCTGGCCTGAGCTTCGGAACGAGCCGCCTCCACGGTGCGGCGCACACGCCCCCAAACGTCGGGTTCGTAGGAGACGTCGATTGGCAACTGCACGTCGCTATATGTGACAGGGGCTCCAGCGCCGTAAAGCGCGCGATTTTGGGACTGGCGTGTGCCAGACACCGTTGCGCCAGCGGTCACGCTGGGAACCGCTGCCGATCGCGCGATTCCGATGGCGGCGCGAGCTTGAATGAATTGCTCCTGCGCGATCTTGAGCGTCTGATCGGAGACAGTGACCTGTTGCTCAAGAGAATTGAGCTTGGGATCGCCGTAAATTTCCCACCAGTCCCCTTTGGGTTCAGCGGCACTGGGCTCAGCCAGCTTCCAGCCTTTCGCTTCTTTATAATTGGCAGGAACTTCGGTGGTGGGCGGCACGTATTTCGGGCCGACCGTGCAGCCGGTGAGCAGAAGAGCTGCGACAACGAAAGGAAGGAAATTGGATAAACGCCTGCCCAGATTCATGCGCGTGGGGGCTTTGGAGCGCGGCGCAAATGGAATTTCGGCGGGACCGCGCATCTCATTGCGCGCCATCAGACGTACCGCTTCCGGACTCTTCGCGGGAGCTTACGACGCGGACCAACTCGCCAGAAACCAGCGAATCGGGCGGGTCGACGATCACCGAGTCGGTAGAATTGATGCCAGCAATGACCTCGACTTCCTTTCCGAAGTCGCGTCCTAGAGTGATGTTTGTCAGCACGGCGTGATTCCCATTTCCCACAATTCCGACTTGCAATCCCTGCGAGCGAAAGATCAGGGCGCTGGCCGGCAAGATCAAGACCGGGACTGCGGAGGGTATCTGGAAGTGGACCTCCCCGTATGCGCCAGGCAGGAGCTTTCCAGCTGGATTATCAACATCCACTTCGACAAGGAGAGTGCCCGAGGAAGCGTCGATTGAGTCGGAAGTGCGGACGAGCACGCCCTTGAACCTCTGACCGGGGAATTCCGGAAGAGTCAGCGTCGCGGGGAGGCCTGGCCGCGTAGACGTTGAATACTGTTGGGGAACGTTGACAAAGACGCGCAATTTCTGAACCGCGGAGAGATGGAACAGCTCCGTGGCCGGGCTGCCCGCGCCGGAATTGATCAGATGTCCGACATCCGTATTGCGCGCGGTGATGATGCCGGAGAACGGCGCGTAGATTTTTTCGAACGATTGCATCTCTTGAAGACGATTAGCGTTTGCCTCGGCCGACGCCACGCTGGCTTTCTTCGCTTGGGAGTCGCCTACTGCGTTATCCACATCCTGCTTGGCGACCGAGCCACTTTTGAGGAGGTTTTGGTAGCGCTTTGCGGTGGTTTTGGCAAGGTCATAGTTCGCTTCGGCGGTGTTGAGATCGGCGCGTGCCTGATCGAGTTGTTGATCGACCTCCGGGCTCTCGATCACCGCCAGCAATTCGCCCTTTTTCACGTGCGATCCTATGTCGTGGTACCACGCTTTCAGATAGCCGTTAGTCCGCGCATAAATCGGAGAATCTTTGAAAGCCTGCAAGTTCCCGGGAAGGACGATCTCCGTACCGGGCTTGCCAGGTTTAGGGTGAATGATGGCAACCGTGGGAACAGCCGCCTCGCGCGTTTCGATCTTCAGGTCCGCGCGGGCCTTAAGCCGCGGCAATACGCCGGCGATCACTACAAGCGCGACAATCAGAAGGACGACAACCGCGGCGAGGAGTCCTCGATGGGAACGGGGTCGTCGCGGTGGAGGCAGTTCGCTGCCTGCCCGAGATGGTCCGACACGATCACCGCTCGTCATGGATTCCCCTTCCCAATGGCCGTCACAGTAAACAATAGATGTGGGGCTACCGACATTCGTTTCATTCTGAAGATTTAGAGATGTTCATGTCTCGAAATTTTCAGTTCGCGATCGTATTTGTCGCATCGTTAGCGGCCTTCGGTAGACGATTCGGCGCGCCGGCTCCCGTGAACGATGCTAAAGAAAACAGGGACGAAGAAGAGCGTCCCGGCGGTGGCGAAAATGAGTCCGCCGACTACGGCGCGGCCGAGGGGAGCATTCTGGCCGCCACCCTCCCCGAGACCGAGAGCCATCGGAAGCATGCCAATAATCATGGCCAGGGCGGTAATGAGAACCGGCCGTAAGCGAACGAAACCCGCTTCCAGCGCGGCCTCAACCGACGATTTCCCTGCCGCCAGGCGGTCCCGCGAAAAGCTGACCACAAGGATGCTATTGGCCGTAGCCACGCCCATGCACATGATGGCGCCGGTGAGCGCCGGCACGCTGAGCCGCGTGTGCGTCAAGAAAAGGAACCAGACAATCCCCGCCAGCGCCGCGGGCAGCGCGGAGACGATGAGAAACGGATCGAGCCAGGACTGGAAATTCACCACGATGAGCAGATAGACCAGCAGAATGGAAAACGCCAGGCCGCTCAGCAGCCCGATGTAGGAGCTGTACATTGTTTCGCTCTGCCCGCGCAGCACCAGGTGCGAGCCGCGCGGCAGGTTTTTCTCGTTGCGGGCCACGATCCGCTCCACGGCCCGCGTTACTGTGCCCAGGTCGGTGCCTTCCACGTTGGCGTAAATGTCGATTACGGGCATGATGTCGTAATGGCTTATCGCGCCCTCTTCGGCGCCGGGAACCAGTTCGGCAACGTTTCCCAGCACCTGCTTCGGCTGCGGCGCGCCGGGCGCGGCGGTGGGCGCGGCGCCGGCGGAGCTGTTTGCGGGCACGGAACCGGGCGCCGAAGTTCCGGGCGCAAGCGCGGCATTCGCCGATCCCATTCCGCCTGCCGCGGACGAACTCGCCGCCGCGTTCCCCGCCGTAATCGGCAGGCTGTTCAACTCCGCCAGCGTGTCCAGCCTGTACTGCGGCGACTCTACCGCGATGCTGTAGGAGACGCCGTTTTTGGGATCGAGAAAGAATTGCGGACTGGTCTGAAAGCTTCCGCTCAAGGCCACCAGCAGACTCTGGGCAACATTCTGCTGCGTCAGTCCCACCTCTGCGGCCCTCGTGCGGTCTACGTCCACCGTCCAGTCGGGATAGTTAAAGGGCTGCTGGATGCGCGCGTCCACCACGCCGGGCTGGTAGCGAATCTGGTTGAGCATCCGCTCCGCCAGCGCGCGGTTGTCGTAGAGATCGGGTCCGGTTACCTGAACGTCAATCGGGGATGGGGTGCCGAAATCCAGAATCTGCGTCACGATGTCCACCGGCAGCTCGTAAAACTCGACGCCGGGGTAATCGCGGGCCAGCACCCGGCGCAGCTTCTGCACGTACTCTTCGGTCGGTTGGTGCTTCGGCGTCAACTGCACCTGGATGTCGGCGTCCGAGGGTCCGATGGGCGCCGAAGTCGAGTAAGACATGTTCAGCGACGAGTAAGGCAGGCCGATGTTATCCAGGATCGTGACCAGTTGGCTGCGCGGAATCACGCTGCGGATGGTGTCTTCCACATGGTCGCACAGAGCCGCCGTCTCCTCGATGCGTGTCCCGGTATGCGCCCGCAGGTGAATCTTGAATTGCCCGGAGTCCACAGAGGGAAAGAAGTCCCGCCCCAGCCACGGCGTCAGCAGCCCAATCGACCCCAGCATGAAAAAGAGGAACAGGATCATGAAGACCGCGGCGTGGTCCACGCACAGGGCCAGCAGGCGCACATAAAAGTGGCGCATGTTCTCGAAGCCGTCCTCGAAAGCCACCTGGAAGCGCACCAGCGGATTGCGGCTGTGACGCCTGCGCGCCACCTCCGCGTCGTCGTGCTCCTTGAGCATGTAGCGCGCCATGGTGGGAACCACGGTGCGCGAGAGCAGATAGCTGGCCAGCATGGCGAAGACCACCGCCTCGGCCAGCGGGACAAACAGGTAGCGCGCCACGCCGCTGAGCAGGAACATGGGCACGAACACAATGCAGATCGACAGCGTGGAAACCAGCGCCGGCGTGGCGATCTGCGCGGCGCCGTCCAGGATGGCCTGCTCGATCTCCTTGCCCGATTCGAGATTGCGATTGATGTTTTCGATCTCAACGGTGGCGTCGTCGACGAGGATGCCCACGGCCAGCGCCAAGCCGCCCAGGGTCATGATGTTGATAGTCTGGCCGAGAGCGTAGAGCGCCACCAGCGAGCACAAAATCGACAGCGGAATCGAAACCGCGATGATCAGCGTGGAGCGGAAACTGCCCAGGAAGATGAGGATCATCAGCGCCGTGAGGACGGCGGCAATAATGGCCTCGCGCACCACTCCGTCGATGGCCGCGCGCACAAAGATCGACTGATCGGAGAGGGCCTTGATCTCAAGCGTGGGGGGCAGATCGCCCTTGATGTAGGCCAGCTTGGCGCGCACCGCCTTGATGATCTCGAGCGTCGACGCCTTGCCCGTCTTCATGATGTTCACCATCACGGCGCGGCGCCCGTCCACACGCACGATGTTGGTCTGCGGCGGGCTGCCGTCGAGCACGTGCGCCACGTCGTGGATATATACCACCGTGCCGCCGACCGCCTTGATGGGCAGGTTGTTCAGCGCCGCAATGGTCAGGGGCGCGGAGTTGGTTTCCACGTTATATTCGAGGCGGCCGATCTTGATGGTTCCCGACGGCGCAATCACGTTCTGGCCGGCGAGCGCGTCTACTACGTCGGCCGGCGACAGTCCCCGCGCCTCGAGCGCCTGCTGGTTCAGGTACACCACGATCTCGCGCTGTTTGCCGCCGTAGGGATAAGGCTCCTGCGCGCCCTCGATGGTGGCCAGTTGCACGCGGATGGTCTGGGTCGCCAGATCGTTCAATTGCTGCTCGTCCAGCCCCCGGCCGGTAAGACCCAGTTGCAGAATGGGCACGCTCGATGCGTTGTACTGGATGATGAACGGGGGCGTCGTTCCCGGCGGCAGCGAGTGCACCTCCGCGTTCATGATGGACGTAATCTGCGCTACCGCCTCGCCAATGTCCACCCCCTGATGGAAATAGACCTTGATGATCCCGCGGCCCACCACCGAGACCGACTCGATGTGGTCGATGTCGTCGACCGTCACCGTCATGCCGCGTTCGGAGTTGGTCACGATCCGGTCCGCCATCTGCTCGGCCGACAGACCGTTGAAGTTCCACACCACCGTGACGATGGGGATGTCGATGTTGGGGAAGATGTCGGTGGGCATGGACACGATGCTGAACACGCCCAGGATCAGGATCAGGAGCGCAAAGACAACAAAGGTATAAGGCCGCCGCAGCGCCAGCCTGACAATCCACATCATAGGGCAGGTACTCGCTCCTGGGCCGGGCCGTTCAGGGCTAAACCGGCTCCGTCCGGCGTGCGTCCGATCCTGTCAATCGGAAGAAATTCGTCAACGGCGCCGGTCCGGCTGGTCCGCTCCGCACAGTTGCACCTGGGCTTGTCGGGAGCCGGCGCGGGACGGCATCTCCCGCCGCGGGGCCGATCCAGCGTTCGTTGAAGTTATTTCCAATGGTAATCGATGAAGCGATGAAAGCGGAGCGCGCCCGGCGCTCAAATTACACGTTTAAATGACGCCCCAGCCGCCGCAAAAGACACATTTTCACGGTTTGAGCGATCTCGCCATGCGGGCCGCCCTCTTTGCTTTCAGTCTTCGCCGAGCAGCAATTCGATCGCCAGCTCGAGCGTCTTCGGCTCAGTCGACGGACCGTAGCGGGCCGCCACTTCCCCGCTACGCCCGACCAGGAACTTGGTAAAGTTCCACCGTATTCCGTTCGCGCCCAGAATGCCGAGCAATCCCGGCTGTTCCTTTCTCAGGAAGCGGAAAAGCGGGTGCGCATGGCGGCCGTTTACGTCGATTTTCGCGAATACGGGAAAGGTCACGCCGAAGTTGTTCCGGCAAAAGGCGCCGATCTCCGCGGCCGAACCCGGTTCCTGGCGTCCGAACTGGTTGGAAGGGAAGGCGAGCACTTCGAATCCCTGTCCTTTATACGTCCGATAAAGCTCCTCCAGGCCCGCGTATTGCGGAGTAAACCCGCAGCGGCTTGCAGAATTGACGATCAGCAGCACGCGCCCCTGGAACGCCGCCATGCTGACCGGGGAGCCATCCAGCAGAGTGGCGGAAAAATCGTAGATGCTCCCTGAATGCTCTGTCACGATGTCGAATTCTCCGGCGCGGCGCGGTGTCCTGTGCGTTGACGCCGCGTCTAAAGAGAATGCCGCAGCACCGAAGGCAGGCGCAAGCTGGGCCCGGGGCGCTTGAGTCCGATAAACTGAGGATTGAGCGTCATGAAGGTTGACCCGTGTCCGCGGATGGCTGCGCGCGGCAGACGATTCGTGGGGAAGATACGGTTGCCGTACCGTATGGCACTCCGGCAGTTTGGGCGGGGTGGCCGCGGTCCAATATAATCATCTTTCCTTGAGCAGGAACAGATCTTGAGCAGTGAGGGTGTGCATATTCTTCCCGTGAAGCCGAACCATGGACCGCACCAGTACTTGTGCTCGCCGCAGGGTGTCAACCCGGTGAAGAACAGGCACAATTCCATCGCCCGCCTTTTGCCCGCCGCGGCGTCCCTGCTCATGGTCTTGGCGCTGACCTTGCCGTTCGCCGCCCATCGCACGCAGGCGCAGGAGCCGGCGGCCGCGGGCGTGCAGCAGACGACGGGCGCGCAGCAGACGCCGAGCACGCCGCAGACCATCTACCAGATTCGCGTGATCGGCAACCGCCGCATTCCCAGGGAGACGATCCTCGCCCGCCTGTTCACGCACGAGGGCGACACCTGGGACCCCATCCAGATCGAGCGCGACTTCAACTCGCTCTGGAATACGGGTTATTTCGAGAGGCTCTACTTCACGCGCGAGGATACGGAAAAGGGCATCATCCTCAACGTCTTCGTCACGGAAAACCCGACCATCCGCGACGTTACCTACAAGGGCCTCAGCTCGGTCACGCAATCCGACCTGCTTGCGCAATACAAGAAGGAGAAGGTCGATCTCACCGAGGAGAGCCAGTACGATCCGACCAAGATTTCGCGGGCCATCGATGTGATCAAGGAGATGCTGTCGCAGCACGGCCACCAGTTCGCCACCGTGAAGGCCGACGTCAAAACTATTCCTCCGGCCGCTGTATCGATCGTCTTCAACATCAAGGAAGGCCCGGTAGTCAAGGTGGGCAAGATCAAGTTCACCGGCAACACCCACATCAGCTCGCTCACGCTGCGCCGGGCCATGCGCGGCCTCAAGCCCATCGGCATCCCCTATTCGCTCATCTTTGAAGACCTCTTCCCCCAGACCTACGACTCGTCCAAGCTGGAGATGGACACCGAGCTGGTGCGCCAGGTTTACCGCGATAAGGGCTACGCCGACGCCGCCGTCGAGCAGCCCGTAACCCAAATTCGCAACCAGGGCGGCCTCAACTGGTTCACCTTCCGCCCCAATACGGGCAAGCGCATCGACATTCTGCTGCCCATCGAGGAGGGCAGCCGTTACCGGCTTGGCACCATCACCTTCACCGGCAACAATCCGCGCTTCAACGTCAAGGCGCTGCGCGCCACCTTCCCCCTCAAGGACGGCGACTGGTTCAACGCCACCGACATCGGCAAAGGCCTGGACAACCTCAAGAAAGCCTACGGCTCGGACGGCTACATCAACTTCGGCGCCATTCCAAAGCTCACTTATAACGAAAAGAACCATACGGTTTCGCTGAACATCGACATCGACGAAGGCAAGCAGTTCTACGTTTCCCGCATCGAGTTCCAGGGCAACACCATCACCCGCGACCGCGTCATCCGCCGCGAGCTGCTTCTTCAGGAAGGACAGGTCTACAACTCGGAGCTTTGGAAGTACAGCCTGCTGCGCCTCAACCAGTTGCAGTACTTCGATCCTCTCAAGGTGGATCAGGACACCGAAGCCATCCAGAACGCCGACAACGGCACCGTCGAGCTGCTGCTCAAGGTCAAGGAAAAGGGCAAGAATTCGATCGGCATGAACGGCGGCATCAGCGGCCAGTCGGGCGCGTTCCTCGGCGTCAATTACCAGACCAACAACGTCCTCGGCCTGGGCGAGACGCTCAGCCTTCAGGCCAACCTCGGCAACCTCAGCCGCCAGTTCCTCTTCGGCTTTACGCAGCCCTATGTCCGCAATCGGCCCATCCAGCTCGGCTTCCAGATCTTCAACCAGAAGACCGACTACAACGCCGCCAAGAACTACCAGGCGACCACCGGCCAGGCGGTCAACCTGACCAGCGCGCAGCAGTCGCTGATCCAGAACTACAACCAGGGCTCGGACGGCATCAACTTTTCCATCAGCTATCCGCTCAAGCGCCACGCCTTCCAGCGCGTCGGATTTACCTATTCGTGGACCGACTCGAACATCACGGCGTTCAGCTCCACGTCGCAGACGTTCTTCCAAACCATCTCGTTCCGCTCCGGCATCCAGGGCAACAACGCGCTCTCCGGCATCATCAGCAGCAAGGTGTTGCTCAGCTACGTCTATAACACCGTGAGCGACCCCATTCGCCCGCGCGGAGGCAAGGAGATCGCGGCCGACGTGCAGGCTTCCGGTATCTGGGGCAACGTGCGCTTCATCGAACCGGCCCTCTCTTACAAGCAGTACTTCCCGATCCATTTCCTCAGGTTTTCGCCCACCGGCCACAACGTGCTCGCCGTCCGCGCGCAGTTGTCTTACGTCCAGGGCTACGGCGGCGACGTGGCCCCGCCCCAGAACCGCTTCTACTCCGGCGGCGAAGACGATTTGCGCGGCTTTGACATCCGCGGGGCCACTCCCTACGGCTACGTGCCCACCCGCGCCTTCCTGCAGCTCACCAACCCCGACGGCAGTTGCGTCCCGCGCGACCCCACCCAGCCGGAAGAGAACCAGTGCATCGAGGTGTCGATCCCCGTCTACGGTTTGGCCTCCATCGGCGGCGACTCCAACCTCACCACCAATATCGAGTACCGCATCCCCGTCGTCGGTCCGTTCACCTTCGCGTTCTTCGACGACTTCGGCATCGACACCGCGGTCAACCACAACCAGTTGAAGCAGAGCCCCGAAGGCTTTGCCTCGCTGACCGCCCCGCTCTACGGCTGCCCGGTCTATAACAACGGCGCCTGCGAGGGCGGTATTCCCGGCGACCAGGTCGGCTTCCAGAAAAACATTCACCCCGTCTCCGGCACCAACTTTGTGCCGCGCATGTCCGTCGGCGCCCAACTCTCGGCCATGGTGCCCATCATCAATGCGCCTTTCCGCCTCTACTGGGCTTACAACCCGCTGCGCCTCTTCGAGACCCCCTATTGCAACCTGAAGGGCATCAGCTACAACCAGGGAAGCTGCTCGGCGCAGTTGATCACGCGCGACTTGTTCCCGCCCGGCGGCGCAGGCGACTTCACCTACGCCCAGGCTATCCAGGCCTACGGCGCCCGCTACTACATTCACGAGCCCCGCAAGACCTTCCGCCTGACCGTCTCGACCACGTTCTAGCGTCCTGAGTCGTTCCAGGTCTCTGACAGCTTGATTTGTACCAAATCGGGTGCCCCCGGTCTCGATTTTGAGACCGGGGAACCACGAAACCGAAGGTATGAATTCATGTTGTCAGAGACCTAGTGTCCTGAGTCGTTCCAGGTCTCTGACCATTTGAACTTGTACCACCGAGGGTGCCCCAGGT
>JBOGMW010000112.1:0-6097 GCA_050746805.1 Candidatus Acidiferrales bacterium
GAAGGTGTCCGCGGTTCCGTTGGAGGTGGGCGGCAGTATGAAGCATTTTAGGCCACCTGATCCAGCGAGGTCGCTTGATTTTTCTTGGCGCTCGGATCGAGCGCGGCTTTGAGCATCCACAGGTCCCGATAGCCTTCGATTCTCCGAAAATTCTTTTCCGTCATCAGGAAGGCAGACGCCGCCCAGCGCAGCACCATGCGCCCATCGCGCCAGCGGCAGATCCGCCGCGTGCGCAACCGCACCCCGCTATGAGGACTCTCGATGAGATTGGTCGAACTCAGGCAGCGGCACAACGACGGCGAAAGCCCCAGTCGGTTGATCGTGAACATCTCCTCCATCCCTTCGCGCAAACTGGCGGCCGCATCCGGATGCTCGCGCTCCAGCCACCGCGCTTGCTTCTCCAACCGGGCCATCCCTTCCGAGGCGGAGAGCCGAAACGCCGCACGCAGGGCGGCCTTTACTTGCTCCTTCAAATGCTTCGGCAAATAGCCCATGACGTTCTCGATCTTGTGGTGCCTGCAGCGTTGCACGGGATTCCCCGCACCAAACACCGCGTCAAGGGCTGCGCGCAGCGCCTTCGAGCCGTCGATCACAAACAGGTAGCGCCGCTGCGGATCCAACCCTTGTTCGACCAGTCGTTCCAGCAAGCCCCGCGCCACCACCTGGTTCTCGCTGGCTCCTTCGGCGATGCCCAGTACGTGTTTGCGACCGTTGCATTGCGGATTTTCGCTGTATTCCACGCCCACGGCGGCCAGAATGTGGTGCTCGCCGAAGATGATCCCGTCCAGATAGATCACCAACAATTCGATCCCCTCCCAGCGCTGCTCACACAGCTTTTTAAGTTCTTCTTCGCTGGCTTCGATGGCTTCGGCACTCACGCTGGATTTCGACACGCCCACCGTCTCGCCCATCTCCGGCAGCACGTGCTTGTACTGACGGGTGGACACCCCGCGCAGCAGAATCTCCAGCATGCGGCTGCCGAGTCTGCCGTCCTGCTGCATCGCTTCGTAGGCCGGCACCGGAACTTCTCCGTCTCGGCCCACACCTCTCTTCCGCAAACGCGGTCGGCTGACGCGCAGCTGGCGCTCGGCCAGGGCCACCGTGCCGCTCTCGCGGCCATGCCAACCCACTCCGCCGCCTTTCTTGCCAGGGTGCGGCGGCCCGGCGATCCCTTCGGCCGAAAGCTGCAACACCGCTTCGACGCTGGCGCGGCCCAGCACATCGATCAACTCATCGACAGCCAGGCGGGACTGCTCGATCAGCTCGACCATCGGCAACAGCGCCTGCCCATTCCTAGTTAAAAAACGGGCCAAGGCTTGGATGTCGTTCCTGTGGATCGTGGTGATGTTCTTCTGCGAGTTGCTGTGATAGGTTCTTTTCACGGCGGTTCTCTCTCCTTTCGAGGATTTTGCAGCCCGATTCTATGCGAATCGGGTCTGAGAACCGCCGCTCAACCTCTAACGGAATACTGGACACCCTCTGTCCCGGTGCCCAAGATAAGCAGCGAGATATGGCAGGCGGCTTTGCGCGTTGATTCCTTGGCGATACCACGCAGTCATGCGGTGAACCACGAACGTGTGGCGCAGATCGTGAACGCGAGGTCCGCCTCGACCGATCCTTGTATTCACCCCGGCCCGGCTGATGACATCGCGCAGCAAGTGCCCCGTCGTGACGAGGCTGTAGGGTCTCCTCTGATTCCAAAACACCGCTGTGGCAGGATCATTTGATATGCTGGCTTGCTTGCGGGCCTTCAGATACTTGGCCAAAGCCGACGCTGCCGTTGGGGAAAGCGGTAGGCGGCGTGACTTGAAGAATTTGCTGTTTCGGACTTCGATTGTTCCGGCGACCATGTCCACGTCTCGGAGCTTCAGCCTGGCGACTTCCCCAATGCGCAGCCCGGCACAGTAGGCAAGAATGAGCATCGTGTACAGGCTGAGAGGCCGCAAAGGCGCATATGGTGAAGGATAGGCCAGCGCAGTCTCGAGGAGCAGAGTGATCTGCTTTGTTGTGTATATGTAGGGGCGGTTGCGCTTTCGATGCATTTCTTGCACGAGTGCCCGATCCCATCTTGGCTGCACAGTGGGAGTTCCCCTTCGCTCCAGCGCCCTGGCAATGAGTCGGCCAACGCTGATACGCAAAAGCTTCTCCGAAGCCGAAGGTGCCAGAGCAACGTATTCCCGAACCAAAGTGGTGAGCGCTTCGTTCCGTGCGCCTGGGCGTTCCTGCAAAAAACGATCAAAGCGGAGAAATCGAGATTCGTGCCCGTAGCGAAACCCGAGCGTTCGCATCCGCTGCACGTGGTCTCGCATGGTTGGACCAAGATGGCTGCCATAGCGGGTTGGAGGACGGAGTGTTTCCAGGGCGCGTGTCGCGTTACAGCTCAACAGCGCCCTCGCGATCGGAGAGGTTCGTCGGCACCCGTATTTCCTGCGCAGCTCGGCGAATGGGTTTTGCTTAATAGCTCCGCGACTGACGAGCCATTCCAGATAGCGATCAACCCACTGAGCTCGCACCAATGTCGTTTGAATGCATCTTTCGCTGGGCGCACGCAGCCAAGCCCGGAGAGTTCTAAGGTTGAACTCCCCTCGTTCGCGGGCGAAAGCCTGGAACTGGCGGATCAGGCCACGGTACAGTCTCCGTTTGTTGTACGGCGGAAGCTGGCGAATGTACTCGTCCACCAAGGATTCGTGGCTATCGGGCCATTTCGGCATCGGTCTCCGTTCCCGGTATATCTAAACTGATCGCGCGAAGATCTTCGGTCTGCAATCTTAGGTAGACTTCAGTGGACGCGACGCGACGGTGACCGAGCAGATCGCCGATGGCCTTCATCGAGACCGAGGCACGCAACAGGCTGAGTGCACGCGCAAAGCGGAAAGCGTGTGAGCCGTGCCGACCGTCTACCTGTATCTTCGCGTCTGTCATGCGAGCTTCGATGATGGCGTTCAGCGAAGACACATTCGAAAGGGGTTGAATCGGAGCCCGGCTCCTTAAGAACACTTCCCGAAACTTCGTCTTCGGACGCCTCTTCAAATGTTCCAGGAGCGCCTGAGCGACCGGAGCAACGAGAGGAAGGGTTGATTCTGTTCGCGTCTTCGACCGGAGCACATGCAGCAGCTCCGCACGCCAATCAATGTCTTCGAGACGCAACCCCACCACCTCACCCGCACGCAGGCCATAAGTTGCCAGCATCAGCAACACCGCGTAATCACGCCGCCCTTTTGGACTGTGATCTCGCCGCGTGAAGCTGAGCATCGCTTTAATCTGTGGTTCGGTGAATGCCCGCGGGATCTCGTCGTATTTATAGATGATGGGGCCACGCAGTGCGGTGGACAGGTCTTTCTCCAGGACTTTAGCCAAATGAAGGTAGCGCAGGAAACTCCGCAGGGAGACGGACTCGCTGTACCCTGATGCTCTCCGCAGAGCTGGCATGCGCCACTCCAAGAAAGCATCTACCTCTGTGACAGTCAGGCGGCTAAGCGACCCTCGATCAGCTCGTGGCCCTAACCAGCGAAGAAACAGGCGCGCAATGCGGCAGTTCTTTTCGAGCGTCCCTTTTGAGAAACCATTGATTTCCGTGAGCCAACACCCGTAGGCATCGATGGTCTCCTGATGAAAACGCTCACGGCCGGTACTGGGCGGTTGAGGCGGAGGCCACCGCGGTTGAACCAGCCTCAGGAACCGGTTGATCGGCGCGGTGTGCTGGCGCTGCCACGAAGCGATATTTTTCGGTGAACGGTGAAGGCGGGCTCGGAATTTTCTGAGGCACGTTCGGATGAAAGAGGCAACATCAGAGGGGCAGACCGCTTCCGCCGCGATATCCCGTTCTTTCAGATGGCCGAGAAACTCCCGCAACACAGAAACGTTCATCGCCACTGTGTGGGCGTTGTAACCGCATTGCTCCGCGCGGCTTTTGAACCGGCACAACCAAACCGCTTCGGGTGATAAGTTGCCGCATACACGAACAGCGGAATCACTTGGCGGAGGAATGTCCAATTTTTTCGAGACTCCCTGCGCCTTATAAGAACACCAGATGGCGAGAAATTATGCGGAGGAAAATTGCTGGATCGCCGCAGCGGAACGACCCCCAGTGGGCACCACTGAGCATAAATGGTTGCTCCCCATAAGATCACATCTTGGTCGAAGGCACGCTCGTCAGCAGCAGCTACCAGCGCGAGTACGGCAAAGGCAAGAAGGCCACGACCGTGAAACACACGGTCTGGCAGATTCGCGCCGACTCGATTCGCAAACTCAATCGCGGCCAGAAGGAGCCAGAGGCGACTGCCTCCGGCTCCAGCGATGCACATGATTCTCAGTGCGCGTCGGCACAAGACGCCCCCTTTTAGGGGGGCGTCGTTTCCTATTGGGCCTCGGCGAAAAGTCGAGGCCTTTTTCAGTTTCTGGGTGTTGCTTATACTCGACGCTTACGACGGAATCCAGTTAACCGCGACCGGGCCATCTCCAACGGTATGTTATAGTTCCTTCTGTTCATGCCAGCCGACCTCGAAAAATATGCGAAAGAGCTAGCGCCGGAAATCTCTCGACGGCTGTTGGCCGTAGCAGACCCCAAGAAAACTGAAGCGGATTTTCGACGTGAGGCAGCGCTCATTCTCGACGATGTTGCGTCCCGCGTCGGCATCGCGATGACCGTTCGCGATGAATTTCAAGTTGCACGAGGCCGCGTAGACTCTGTCTACAACCGGCTGGTGATCGAATACGAGCGCCCGGGCACCTTGCGTGAAAGAAATTCATCCCCTGGCAACAAACACGCCATTGAACAGGTAAAGGACTACATCTTAGGAGTTGCCAAACGCGAACGCCGTGAGGTTGCCCGTCTGGCCGGAGTGGCCATTGATGGCCGCCGCTTCATTTTCGTGCGTCGAGTCGGAGAAGGATGGTCCGAGGAAGATCCGGTCGAGACCTCTCCGGCTTCTGTTGAGCGCTTCCTCCGGCTGCTCTTTGCCTTGGCCGTGGGAGCGGCGCTCGTTCCTGAGAACTTGCTCACAGACTTTGGGCCCAAGACCCGCCGTGCCCGCCAGGCAACCCAAGCTTTATATGCTGCTCTACATAACAGCAAGCACCCGCTCGTTGGAAAACTCTTCGAACAGTGGCAAATCTTCTTTAGCGAAGTGACTGATTACAAGGAGTGGGCGGAGAGTCTCCAGAGCAAGAAAGAATTCCTTAGCTTCGTTAACGGGATGGGTTTGGACCCGAAGTATGCGGACCCGGCCCGCGTGTTTTTTTCCGTCCACACATACTACGCGCTCTTAGTAAAACTCATTGCCTCACTCGCTGCAGCGCGATTCGCTGGAGGCACAACTGCACCGCTTGCGCGGATGGCATCCGCGTCCAGCGATGACCTCCGACATCGTTTGAACGAGATGGAAAATCGGGGTTGGCCCTTCAATGAATATGGCATACGCAATTTTCTCGAAGGGGATTTTTTTGGATGGTATCTCGCTACCTGGGAAAAGGAAGTGGAAGCAGCGGTACGCGAACTAGTTATGCGTTTGGCAGAGTACGACCCCGGTACGCTCGAACTCGCGCCCGAAAATGCACGAGACCTGTTGAAAAAACTCTACCACATGCTGCTGCCGCGTGAAATTCGCCATGACCTCGGTGAATACTACACGCCGGACTGGCTTGCCGAGCGATTGCTCCGTCAAACATTAAGTTCCGATCTCGGAAATCCTTCCAAACGCGTGCTCGACCCGGCATGTGGCTCAGGGACTTTTCTAGTTTTGCTGATCAATCATGTAAAACGTATTGCTCAAGCACGCAAAATGGGACCGACAGAAACTCTCGACGCCATCCGAAAGAATGTGGTTGGGTTCGATTTGAACCCGCTCGCCGTTATCGCAGCCCGAACAAACTACATTCTGGCATTAGGTGACTTACTCAAGGAAGCGAAGAAGCTCGGCCCTGAAGGCATTGACATACCGATCTATCAATGCGATTCGGTCCTTACCCCGTCTAACAGCTTGTTGAAAAACCCACTCCTTGTGCAACTTTAATTGAAAGAACTCGTCTGAAGTGAAGAAGGTCAAGGAGACGAGCGAATGCGCGGAGACGATAACCAGCAGGAAGGAATGTTCAGCTA
>JBOGMW010000113.1:0-28556 GCA_050746805.1 Candidatus Acidiferrales bacterium
GTGCTATTACGTCACAACCCTTCCCAAAGAACAGCTACTGGAATCGCTGCCACGGCCAATGTCTCAACGCCGTATGCGGGATGTGTGTCTTGCGATTCGCCGCTCGTTCGATCCCGATGCGCCGGCCGAGAATCCCGCCACCTAATTTCCGCCACGAACGATGGCGAATGGATCGGGCTTGGCCCAGGGGACAAGTTTCGTCAGCGAGAACCACGAGCTGGCGGCATTGGTGCCGAACTGATACGAGACGCGCTCCGCAAGGACGTTCGTGAACTGCTCCATATCGCGCGAGGCGGGCGACGCGAGCGTCCAGGCGCCAAGCGCGATCGTGCTGGAATCGCCCGGCAAGCTGGCCGATAGCGCCAGTGATCCCGCGCCCTGCACGTACGCAGTCAAATAGCCGAAAAGATTGCGGCCGCTCAAGCCGGTAGCCGCCAGAAATGCGGTTGAATAGAACGAATTGATGGACGCGCCGTCGTCCGAATACGCGCCCGGAGTGAGCGCGTAGATTTTTCCGCTGGAATTATTCGTGCCGAAGAAAATTTGCGCCACGCCAGTAGCGCGCTCCACGAGCGCGCAGCAATTCGCGGCAATCGTCCACGGCGCCCATTTGCGGCCGCGTTCCGGAGCGCTGAGCGCGGCCACCAGCGGATCGGTAAATCCCTCGGCGTAATCGAGCATCAGCACCTGATTCGGCTGCGTAGCCGCGCCCATCGGCACGCCCACGTAGATGCGCTTTTCCCGCGTGTCCACCTGTACCCAGAGCGTCTGGCCGCTCTGCCAGTTGATCGAATCCCAGGTGGGCTGAATTTCTTGCGACAGTTTCACGGGCTGGCTTCCGTCGAAAAGATACAGCCCGGAACGCCCGGCAATCACCACCCATTCCTCGCCGATGCCCACTCCGTGCACCGAAGGCGTGCCCACTTGATTCGACACTTCCTCCACTTGCCAGAGCGCCGGCTCGTTAACGCCGTCGGTCGCGGTTACGTACAGGCTACGCTCTTTCGCAAAGTACAAATTGTTTCGCAGCGTGAACGCCGCGCGCAGGCCCTGGCCGTTGTTTTCCGCGATGCTCATGATGCCGGTGACGCCGTCGTAGGCCTCGGGCTCGTCCGTTCCGGAGGCGCGCACCAGCGACGGATTCTGCGCCGCATTCGTGGGATAGACCTCGATGCAGTCCACCAGGAACGACTCGCCCGAAGGCGCCGGGAATCCGTCGCCGTAGACGCGCAACAGCGTATCCTGCGGCAGCGACGTCTGCGCCGAAAACAGTTGCCCGCTAAATTCCTGATACTGCGTGGTCAGTTGCGTGGCGGAGACGGAGAGTCCCGCGCCGAGCTGGCCAGCCGATGGGCTGAACGCGTCGATACGCAAACTGCCGGTGGTTAGATTGGCGCTGCGCTTGATGCGCACGCGCGCCGAATAATCGGTGTTGCTGGCGCACAGCGGATTGCCGGCAGAGTCGATAGTCGCGTACTGTTCGATCATTCCGCGGCTGGCGGTCGCTCCGTCGGCGGTAACGCGATACGCATCGCCCCAAACTACGTCCGTCGCTTCGCGACTGCCGCCCGCGCCGAATGCCGAGTCCAACTGCCAGCCGAGCGGACGCCCATTGCCCGATGCGTCCCATCCGCCGTCGAATGTCAGATTGCGGAAGCGATACATATTGGCGCGTTCGCCCCACCAAAAGATTCGCTCCGCATAGGCCACCGAGCCGAGCTGCGCGGGCAGCTCCACTTGCCCGAAGAGATAGTCCGTGCTCGTGCCCGAAAGCAAAATCGTGTCGGTGAAATCGACGGTTAACGATGTGGTGGTATTGTCGTCAATCACCATCGCGGCGGGCACGTGATAGAAGCTCGCTCCGCCGGAAGCGGTGAACGCTAGCAGCCGCTGCACCACGTTCGAGGGGCCGGTGGGAATGTTTGTCACGTTGACTTTCAGATTGCCGGCGGCGGTCCACGAAACCGGCGGCGAAGGAGCGGTCCAATAGCCTTGGCGCGTGACGAAAACGACGGCGATCTGATGGACGCCCGGCGAGACGCTTCCGCCCGTCGCGGAATCGGCCACGGACGGTCCCTCGCCCGGTCCCACCTGGCTGACGCGATCGATGTTCGTGCCGTCAAATTGGCGCGGGAAGTCCTGCCCAACCAGGCCGTCGCCGAGCGCCATATATTCGCGGCCAAAATGCGTGGTGGAGGCGAGAAATATGTTCGACTTCACGGCGTAAGCGCGCAGCAGGCTGAGCGCGCCCGGCGAAAGTTCCTGGTACAGATTGCCAAGCGAATCGAGCACCAGCAGCAAGGGCTGCAGGTTAGTGTTGATGTAGATTTTCAGGCCGTTGATCTGCGGAGCGCCGCCGATGGGCGTAAACGTCGAGACCAGGCCAGGGCGCGTGCGGACTCCTCCGGGAAAGAAATCAACGTCGCCAAGATTGGGCGACATTCCGGCGGGAACGTCCGAGGGATCGAGCTGTGTGATCCAGGTGCCGAATATGTTGAGCGGCAAAGCCGAAAATGTTTCAATCGACATAGTTTTTTGTGTCATCTTGCGACGAATTGAGAGGGTACTTTGTCTCCGCTAAGACCGGTTGGGGTGCCTCCGAGTTATCAGAAGCCCTGCGCGTGGATGGACCAGAAGCCGTTTTTGACGGCGGAGTGGCGGCGTCTGGTGATGCTCAACTACGAAGTGGACGCGTCACTGCTGACGAAACGCGTTCCTCGCGGCGTGGATCTCGATTCCTGGCAAGGACGTACGTACGTGAGCCTGATCGGCTTTCTATTTCTGAACACGCGTGTGCGAGGTTTTCTGATTCCCTTTCACCGCAATTTCGAAGAAGTGAATCTGCGCTTCTACGTGCGGCGCGGAGATCGTCGCGGCGTTGTGTTTATCCGTGAAATCGTGCCGCGGCGCGCGGTCGCCTGGGTGGCGAACACCGTCTACGGAGAAAATTACGTCCGGCTAGCGATGCGGCACCGAGTCGACGCAAAAGGCTTCGAATATTCGTGGCGCTCCCGCGGCCAATGGAATCGCATCATCGCGGAAAAGTTCGGGACCGTGCGTCCGATTGCTCCCGGCTCGCACGAGGAATTCATCGCGGAGCATTTCTGGGGCTACGCGCCCCGCTCGGCGGATGCCACGGACGAATACCGCGTCGAGCATCCGGCTTGGCTGGTGCAGGCGCCCGATGCGGCGCGATTCGAAGGTTCCGTCGTAGGCGTGTACCCGCGCGAGTTCGGATTCATCGACGAGCGCCCGCCGAATACCGCATTCGTCGCGGACGGCTCAACCGTAGCCGTCTTCCCCGCCCAGCGCGTGCAGCCTGCGACTGATACATGGAATTAATACGTTTGCCTATTCAGCCAGTCCCAAGCCTCTTTTGGCAGCCAGCCCTGGTGTTCGGGGTAGAGTCTGACGACCAAGAGGCGATCCGCCGCGTCGATGTGCGGATAAAGCAATTTTGCGAACTCATCAGCGCTTCGGTGCGTAGTAACGACCCAGGCGTCTTCGATGTAGTGACTCCAGTTGGAAGAGTTCGATTTTATCGCTTGGAAAAGTGGAGAGTAGTTTCGTAGTGTGCTCTTGAGCGCATACGCGATCATCAAGACTCTCATTGTTGTCTCCGCCCCCGAGCATCGGCGGATTATCCTCGCCAGGTAGCCGATCGAGCTCTTTGCGAGTGAGGGTCCTCTCCTTTGTGCCGAACTCCAAAGCACGTTCTGCCCTGTGCCCCGATTCCCCGTAAACCAAATTCCGCGGCCTGAACCACGCAAACAAAGCGACCAAGGCCGTTAGAACCAAGAGGCAGGTAGCACTAAATTTGATAAACCAAATCTTATTTGGATTATCAAGAGGCGAGTACAGCGTGGCAATCCAAACCGCAGACAGCCAAGGAAGCACTCTGAAGAAAAACTACAACGGAGTCTTCACTTCCTGGCGGTGGAACAGCTGGAAGAATCTCTCTGTCGCGCGCCCCAACTCACTTGTTCGAGGTGGCATTGTCGGCAAAGCATATTAGCCACCCACGAAAATTTCAAATGTTTTGATCGAAGCGACCACGGAAATCGCCGCAGGCCGGCATCTTCCCGGAGCACCATGCCGGGATCAGCTCAACTTTTTGAAAATCGCGTAGAACGAGATGGCGTCGCCGCTGACGGCGGCGGGATATGCGCCGGAGGAGAGTTCCGGAAACGCGCCAGCGCTTGTTCCCTGCTGAAATATTTTCACTTTGCCGCTATTCATCGCCGCGCCGGGAGCGAAGACGTAATCGTAGCCGGCGAGCCCGTCCATCCACGCCGTGCCTTGGATGGGCGCTAGCGTCGAGCCGATCACGGGAAACTGCGAAAGATCGAGCGTGTCGCCGCCGGTCGTGTAACTGCCCGATGCGGTAACGCTGCCGGTTACGTGGACGCGCTTGCCGTCGTCCCACGTGTCTACGAGCGTGAAAGTAAGTGCCATGGTTCCTCCAGAAAGAGCCTGAATAAAGAGCTGTGAATGGTGATAAGCGATCTGTGACTCGTGACGATTGACTTGAGGCGCGCCCGCGCCTTGAACGCCGAACGCCTGCGAATTGGGTTAGGTGATTCCGGCGGAAAAATTCAGCGGGCGGCCACGAAACGCTGGCTGCGGCGGCCCGGCGCTGTTATGATGGCGGTCTTTGTGGCAAAGTCTTTTTCGCTCTGAGCGACTTGCCGGTGGCGACACGCCCGGGGTTTTCCGGCACGCAACGTTCGTGTTCTGGCGCGTCCTAGCATGACAGACACAACCTTGCCGTCCGCCGGTGAATCAAAACGGGGTCGCGGACGCCGTCTTCCGCGTTGGGGTCGAAAGGCGTCGATCAGAGTTCATGCTGCGTAATTTTGGTGGGGAGAGCTACGTGCGGCGATTGCTGGCTATTGGTGCGGTAGCAGTAGCGATTCTGGCGGCATTCGCGCTGGGGCTTGGCAGCGACCTACCGCGAGTCTCCGCCGCGCCCGCGAACCCGATTCCGGTTATCGAACTGGGCCCGGTTGCTCCCACGGCTCTTGGTTGCAAGCTGGGACCCGCGTTCGGGTTTTGCGAGCAGGTCCCTGGAACGACCGGCCCGAACGCGCAGTTCTCCGTCAGCTTTAGCGCTGCGGCGAATTCCGTGGCCGTTTCCCTCGCGCCGATTGCGGGCTTTCCCGCGAATTTTGCGGCGGGGGATTTCACAATTACGTCCAACACGTGCACTGGAAACTTCGCGGCCGCTCAGAGCTGTAACTTCGCCGTGGCTTTCTCACCCACGACCACGGGTTTGCGGGAAGCGGCGATCGATATCACCGACGCGGCGAGCGATTCCCTCGCCATCAACATCCAAGGCACCGGCTCGCAGCTTGCACTTACTCCTCCGCCCGTAATTAGCGGCTGCGGCAGCATCGCGCCCAACGCCAACGCCTTTTGGTATTGCCCGGAAAACATCGGAGTCGTGAGCACGGCTCAGCAATTCACGCTCGCGACGGGCTCCGGCGCCACAGGCGTCAACGTGTCACTGCAGCCGATCGCCGGACTAGAGTCCGAATTCGCCGCGAGCGATTTCACGGTCGAAACCACCACGTGTACTGGGGCTCTGGGACCCAATGGCACCTGCGCTGTCGACGTGGCCTTTACGCCCACCGTTGCAGGGATGCGGTCGGCCGCGCTTACGGCGACGGATTCGAACGGCGATTCGACCACGATCTATTTGGAGGGGCCGACGGCGAGCGGGATCGGTTTCGGCACTGCGCTTACATTTGGCTACTCATCAAACAGCACTGCTCCCTGCGCACTTGCGAAACTTTTTTCCTACTGCAATACCCCGGTCGGCGGTATCTATCCCGCTAAAACGTACCAACTGCAAAACATATCCGGCACGCAAGTTACCGGGCTGTCGGTTCCCACAGGCTCGGTGATCGCGCAAGGCGCAACGGCGCCGGATTTCGCGGTGCAGAGTTCGTCGTGCACTTCGGTACTGGCGTCGGGCGCAAGCTGCAACGTCACCGTCGCATTTACGCCGACTGCTTCCGGCCTGCGCCAGGGCACGGTCGTCATTACGGACGCGCAAGGCGATATCGGCACGCTGAACCTCGCAGGCGTGGGCGACAATTACAGCATCGCCACGCAGTTGCCGACGGAACTTTCCGCGATTCCTGGCGGAACGGCCACATTCAACGCCACGCTCACGCCGGATAACATTCTCGGCATGAACGGCGAGCAAGTCACATTCAGTTGCCCCACGAATTTGCCGACCAACACAAGCTGCGCCGTCGCGCCCTGCCCTGCTACGATCACTCCCGGTGCGCCAGTGAGTGTAACGATGGCCCTGGTCACTTCGTCTGCCCTTATCGTGGCGCCCGTTCCGGCCGCCGGCTGCTCGTCATACGGGCCGTCCTCGGCGGAAATGATTGGCGCGCCGCCGGCCGAGCGCCCCGGACCTCCGTCTGCCGGTCCTACCCTCGCAGCCAGAGGATCGCCGTTCTACCCCGCACTATTGGTGCTTGCCGGGTTCGGAGCAATTGGTTTGCTGGTGGCGGCGTTTGCGATGCCCGGCAATGGGGCATCGCGCAGACGCGTGCTGCTGCTGGCGTGCGCTGGATTGACGGTGGCGATTCTCGCTGGTTGCCATCACCACAAAGCAACGGTCACAACGGCGACTCCGACCGGCACAACCGCGCTGACCTTTCAAGGCGCTGCGCTCGACGCCAACGGCAACCCGCTGAACGCCGCGCGCTCGTTTAGCGCCACGCTCGACGTCGTAACAAAGTAACGTCTCCGCCAGCCCGCGTCACTACCGGCTCATGTAGCGTCGCCCTTTAGGGCGGTAGCTGTCGTTCAGTGCCATTACGTCAAATAGGTCGCCGGTGTCATTCTGAGCCCATCTCGTGGGCGAAGAATCCCTCTTCGCTCCGTATTCGGCGGGCCCAACCCTTAATTGCAGGAGAGGTTCTTCGTCGCTGCGCTCCTCAGAATGACAACCGCGTGGGCCAATAGTAGCTGGGCTGATAGGAACGGCCGCACCCTTCGACTTGGCGTGGAGTAAACGAGCCGGCCGCAACCCACGCACGGTGAATGCTCACAAATAAACCACGCGGCGGTGACAGCTATACGGCATGCGCCGCCTTCCCCTCACCTGTTCCGGACGCACGTAGCGCTCGATCAAATTTTCCGTGGCCATTTCCGCCGCGCCCATCAAATCCTGCGCCAATGCGCGCGCGCCTCGCGAACGCGCCGCCAGCGCGGCCGTGCCAAATGCCAACGGGTCCGTCGCCGACCGGATCTGCACCGGATCGGTGCCCAGCGTCAGCTCCGGCAGCACTTTTTCGTAACGGATGCGAACGGTGATCGCCTGCGTCGCTCCGATCAGATTCACTTTGTCCTCGCGCCATTCCCAGAGCCGCAGATACATACTCGGCTGCAGGTTCAGCATGCCGCCGCCGCTGGTGAATTTTTCCATCGGGACGAACACGTCCGCGGTGTTCGCCGTGGCGCGTTCCCACAGCATGTGCGGCACCAGGCAATCGGTGGGCATCTGCGGGCTGGACGTGTCGCTGATTTCCGTCTGCGTGATTCCAGTAGCGGGATCGAGCTCGAGGTCGAGATCCTGCTGCTCGGCCAGGACGCTGACTCCCACTTCCGCCAGCTCACGCTGCAAGCCGCGATAGGCGGAGTTCAGCAGCGGCATCAGCAACGTGTCCGTGAAAACGGCGCCGGCAGTATCGTTCACCAGCGAGCGTGCCAAATTCAGCGCGTCTTCCGCCTGCGAATACGCAGTGGTGGGCACAACAGGCATAGCAGCCTCCGTACTTCAGTTGAATGAAAGCGATGCAAGCATCGGCGTCGTGTGGAGTGCGGCGGCTTGAGGCCGATCTTCTCCGCGCTGAGCTACGACGCGAAATCGACGATCGCCTCTTGCTAATGCAGGACGATTGCCGGCGAGCCGTAACCGCTGAATGTAGCGCCGGCAGCGGGTACCGCAATCGGGAACGCGATTGCGCCGGTCGCGCTGGTCGAACTCGATACGGCGCTCGATAGCGCCAGCGGAGCCGTGCCGCTATACGCGATCTTCGCGGTGGCGGCGTTGCCGGTGAAGGCGAAAATGTACGCGCCATTTGGCAGCGTCACGGTTCCTTGCGTGCACGATTGGTCGCTGGTCCCGCCAACCGTCAAATTCACCGCTGCCACGGAACATTTCACATTGCCGGAAAGATCGGTGATGGCCCAGCTGTAGTAATCGCTGCCGCTCGAATCCGTGGTGGAGACGTTCACGGCGATCTTCGAAAATTGAACGTTTGGCAGATAAATCACCGATGTGTTGACGGCATTCGCCGCGCTCGGCGATTCCCCGCCAACCACGCTGCCCAGCGAAAATCGCGTGAGCAGAGAGGAGCACGGCGCGCCAGCATCCTGAATGTTGGTGACCGCGCCGGGCGCAAAAGCCGCGCAGTCGTTTGCGGACGGGCTCCCCGTCGTCAAAGTCGCGGGCAGCGCGCTAGGCCCCACGTTCATCCCGCCGTCCACGGTCAGATTCCCGTACACCGTGGGGTTGCCGCTATCGGGCAGCGAGGCAGGCAGCGGCACGTCCATGCTCACGGGACCCTGGCTCAGCACCGCGTCGTCCACGTAAATCACGTTGGGGCTCGCCGCGGTATTTTCCAGAATAAACACGCGCATCGAGTGAGCGATGGTCGATGGGCTGCCGTAGGAATTGGGCACGTGGAAGGTGATGGCGAAGTTGCGCGTGGGCGTCCAATTATTCGCGGACGCGGCCTGCCAATCATTGCCGGTCACGTTGCAATTGCAGGTAATGCCGTTGTTGTAAGTCAGAGATGCGTTGGTGCTCTGCCAATTCGCGCCCGTTCCGGCGAGCGTCGAAATCCCCGCGTAATTTGCGGGCGTCAGGACGCGCGCGTTGGTTGCCACCGCCGTGATGCGATCGGCTTCGGTGCAGTTCGCGTCCGAATAGAAGCGGAAGCCGGGACGGAAATTCACCGATGTGCTCGCGGCGGCGATGCGGAATGCCAGCGTGTAGTTCAGCGTCGAATCGACCTGGATGCACTCGGAGTTGACGCCTAGCCCAGCCGTGGCATTGTCGCCGATCGCCACGTTGTAATTGCCCTGAGTGATGGGGTCCGCAGGCGCGCTCGCGCTCAGTTGCCGCGTGTAAATGCCGCTACCCGCTTGATTGATGTTCGTGCCGCTCACTCCGCCCCAATAGTCGAGCGTAGTGGAGTTCTGCCAGCCTTCGAACCCGGCATTGCCAAGTAAATTCGGGCCAGACAGGTCGTTCATGCCGAAATGCATCGAAGGCAGCCAGTTGTGCCCGTTGTTGTCGATGGCCACCATCGCCGAGGCGGGCTCATTCGGCTTCACGGAAGTGTTCGACGAAATCGAAATGTACGGATCGAGCAGGTGGATGCCCACCGCGCTGCCGTCGGACGGAAACTGGAAGCAGTTGTAGACGTTCTCGCAGCGATTGTTCGGCCCGATCACGGTGCTCTGCGCGTTCAGAATGTTGAAGCAGATCTGACCGAAGGACGTTGTGGCCGCCTCGCAGTCGTTGCCGTAAAACTCGTCGTTATTCGGATAATTCCCGTTGGTGTCCTTCGCCAGCGCGAAGCCGATGGTGCCGGTATTTTCCGCCGGTAGATAGCAGGAATTTTGCTCCAGCACCAACGAATTGAACACGCCGGCAAGGTAGACGCACTCGTCGTTCTGGCTCTGCGGATCGAATTCGTTGTGCTTGATCAGGGTGTTGGTGGAATCCAGATCGCCCGTGGAAGTATTGCCGTAAATTCCATACGAACTTCCGCCCGTGCCCAGAACGAACCGGTTATTTTCCAGATCGGCGTGGCCGATGCTGGTCATGTTGAGCACCGTCGAATCCGCGCCGTTCGCTTGCAGGTACATGTTCTTGATGTGAATCCAATCGACGTTGCGCGTAGCCGCGTTGGGATTATCGGCCACGGTGCAGCCCGGCAATCCGCAGGCGATATAGCCGGACGCGTCCGGACGCGGCACGGTGCCGAGCCCCGCTTCCTCGTAACCCACGAGCGCCGCTCCGTCGCCCAGGAATTCCACGGCGTCATGCGTGGTTGCATCGTTGACGGTGAGCTGCGCCGAGCCCCAAAGCAAAGCCGTCCCGCCGGGAATCGCAATGTGCGAAGTGGCCGTGAGCGCGCCGGTGAGCCCGCGCGCGTCGCACACGCCGGACGTGGTCGATGCCGCGGTTAAACACGCGTTTATTTTTGCCGCGGCGTCCGCGCCTGTAAAGCGTTCCGCTTTTTGCACGCCGTTCAGCGAATTCACGGCGGCGCTGCCGTTCACGTCGAGGTTGTATTGCGGCGAAGTGGTGCCGATCCCCAGCGATGTGGGCGTGAAGCGGTCCACAGTAGCCATATTTGCCACCGGCGGCTGCCCGTATCCGCAGCACGTCATGTTGGAGCCGGTATCGGTGAAGGTGGTGCTCGCGGCAGAGACTGGATAGTTCGCGTAGTTAGCGTTGTCCGCCGGCCAGCCCGCGCTTGTGCTGCGAAGGACGCAGTAGCCGGGGTTCGCTGTGGCTCCCGGAGGCGGAGCCGTCCAGTTGACGGTAACCCCGTCGTTCGGGCTGGCCACAACCACGGCGGCCGAAGGCAGCGAAGGCGCGGACGCAAAATTGGTTGCGCCAATGCAGGAATTGGCGGTGCGCACCCAGTAGTAGTAAGTGCCGGGCGCAAGCGTTCCGCCGGTCGTGGGCGTGCCGGTGACGTTCGTTGGGGGCAGCGTTTTCGCGAAGCCCACGTCCAGATCGCCGCTGGTATTTTCCGTCGCCTGCGCGTTGTAGCCGTAGCTTGCGCCGTCGCCAAAAAGGACGCCGGCTGCTGGATCGATCGCCAGATTCGAGAATTTGTTTCCCGCCTGCGTAAAGCGCGCGGCCGGCCCGTCGGGATCCCCGAAAATACTGTCCGACCGCAAACGGTCGCCGCTGTCGCTGGTGTTGACGACATAATCGAAACCATTATGGTTTTCGATAATGCTGCCGCCCACTGGCTGGCCGGACGCGTTCACCACGGCCGTGCTGCACGAGAAATCGCAGCCTTTCACCACGGCTGAATTCAGCGTGCCGGCGGTCATTTTAATTGCTCCGCCTCCAGCCGAGAGCGAATGATCGATCAAGACGCCGCTCAGAGTGGAGTTCGGGATGTCGTAATTCACGAGGGCGCCACCGCCGCTGCAGTCCGACATGGTCACGCCATCGAGCTTAATCGAAGTGATCGACGTGGCCACGCCCGCGCTGGAGGATAGATTAAAGAAATCGGTGCCGCAGTTTTCCAGGGTGATATTGCGAAATAAAAAGTTGCCCACCACGCTGCTGATGGAGTTCGTGCGGCCCAAATATTGCACACCGCCGCCGCTCCACACTCCGTCCTGAAAATAGATGAGCCCCACGGAAGCGGAGGTATTGTCCGTGGTGACGATCGCGACCGGTATCGCGCCGCTTTGCGTTTGCAGGCAGCCGCCATCGAACCACACAAAAAGAGTATCCGCGATTTTCAGCGGCGTATTGTCCGCCATTCCGGTGGCCGAACCGACCGCCAGGCAGGTGTTCTGGAAACGCACGCTGCTCCCAGAGACGTAGACTGCCTCGTTGTACGCGTCGATGGCCATGTTTTCGACGGTTACGGAATTCTGCGGATTGGCGAAGGAAAACACCGGCGCGGCGTTGGGATTCGCGCCGGACCGCACCAGAATCAGCGTTTGCGGCGCGGAAATAAACTGCGCGCCGCCCCCGGTGCTTGATCCCTCGATGTGCAATTCGTTGCAGGTGGTGAAGATTGGCGCCGTGGATGGGCTCTGCGTTTGCGTCACCGAATAGGTGCCGTACGGGAAGAACACCGTTGGCCGCGTCGACAACGCGCACGCGGCGCTGATGGCGGCCTGAATCGCAGCGGTGTCGTCGGTGCCGCCGTTGCCGGTGGCGCCGTAGGCAGTTACGTCGATGAACGGGCGCGGCCCCTTGAAGCTCGCGTTTCCGGTCACATTCAACGTCGAGGGGCTAAAGGTGCCGGGATCGAAATTCGGCGCGGTCAGCGTGCCGCTGATGGTGGCGTTTCCCGCCACGCTCAAATTTCCGCCGAGGTTAAGGCTGAAAGCCGAGATATCGTTGCCTGCGCCTGAGGAAGACGTATCCGCGGCAAGGATCACGTCGGGATTGGTGATCGTGCCGGCGATGCCGGGCCCGGAAATCTGCACTTCGTAGCGGCCGGAGGGCGCGTAGAAATGGTAGTTGCCGATGCCGTCCGTTTGAAACGGGTTCGGCGCGTCGACCGTAAGCGTTGCGTCGGTATAAATCGTGGCGAGCGGAGTGCAGGGCGTTCCAGTGGCGCCGGACTGGCAGACGCGCACGGTGGCATTGGCGATCGGGTGCCCGGAGGGGCCGAAGACGATGTCGTCTTTGCGGGAGCCCTGAGCGAACGCGCAAGGCGCGAGCAGAGCCGCGCTGAGCGCGATGGCGCAAATGGACCACACGAAAGCCGGAGAGCCGCCGAAAATCGCGTGGATCTCCCCAGGGGCATCCTGGCAGCGGCCCGATGCGAACATTCGCACGCGAATGGCATTCCGCAACGTTCGCGCCCAGATCCCGCGCCGAACCGTCGCTTCTTCGCTAGTTTTCGTGCCGGTCGTCATGGCAAGTTTCATCGTGTGCTTCCCTTCCGCAAAGTTTCCCTGATGGTGCGCCGCTTCCGCTGCGCGGATGCCGGCCCCTATAAGCGCCTATGCGCCGAGCGCACGGAGTGTACAGTTTCCGCGCGCAAATACGCGATGGGGTGCGAGTTGCTTGGTTTACCGGGCTCGAAGTTACTTGCGCGCGTCGCGCGATTCCCGCGTGTTGTGCGCGGAGTCTTCGGAGCCGCCCCGTTGCTCCGCCGCGAGGGATGGCGCTGCGCCCAGGCCGTGCTTCGCCGCCTTCTCCGCGTCCAGAATCGCGTGGCAATGCTTGCAGACGGCCACACCCACCTTGATTTTTTCGCCGCATGCGGGGCATTCGCTAGTGTGCATCGGGACGTACGCCCATTCGCGTTCGATGCCGAGCGCGATGGCCGCGCGGCGGTGCATGTCCGAAATTTCGCGAAACGAGTGGCCGCGCGCCCACAGCGTGTCGCCATCGGCGATCAGCCGGTGATAGTAGGCGTCGCGCCGGGCGGCAGCCGCTGCAATTTCATCGGCCGTGGGCCGCGCGCCGGCGCAAACGAATACCCCGTGGTCGTGCAAATCCTGCAGCAGGTCTTCGGCAATCTCGCGCGCCGAAATCGTGAACGGAAAGCGGCGGTTATCGCCCAGGTCGAGCGCGTCTCCGCGCGAGGTGATCAGCAGCAGCGCGCACTGTTCGCCTTTCGCACAAGCGGGAATGTGATAGACGCCGTGCGTCCGCGAAACGTACCAATCCTGATCGGAGATCGACGCGATACTGACCGTCGCGGCGGTATCGGCCTTCGACGTCGTGTCGGTGAGGATGTCGCGACGCTGGCTGAAACCGTGCGCGGGCGATGAGTTTGCGTTGCTGGCTGCTTCCGTTTTCACTGGGTGTCCTTTCGGATGGGTGCTGGCGAGGGATGAGCCTGGATTTTTGTGCCGCCAAGCCTGCCGGGGCACTCGGGTTTTCGCGATGTGCGCAGGCGCGCCAAAGACAGCGGCGGCAAGCCGCCGCACTCCACATGCGGCTCGCGCGGGACTGACGCCGCAGCCATTGTCATTCTGAGGTCCGGCTTGCGAACTCCGATGGAGTCCACCGGAGTCCCAGGACCGGAGAGCGGAGCGACCAAGAATCTCTCTTTTCGCAAAGTTGAACTCGAACGAAGGGAGATTCTTCGGAGCGCAAACGCCCCTCAGAATGGCAACGTCAACGACAACTTCGAGTTTGCGTCAGGCGTCGCGCGTTCACGCACTGAGCGAGACGAACGGCTGCGCGTGAAACGCTGGCGCAGCGTCGTCGAGAAGGTCGTCAGCGACGCGGTCGAAATCGAGCGCACTGCCGGATTCACGCGCGGCCACCGCAGCCCGGCGTGCGCCGCGCGGCTGGCGTCGCGCCCATTCCACGGCGCGGACGATCCAGTCGCATGCTGCCGGAGAGAGCGGGATGAATTCACCGCGCATGCTCGCGAGCGTGAAGCAGTGCTCGTAATCGCCGCGCGAAGGATACGGGCCGAGAGCCGGAATCGAAATTCCGTCCTCGATTTCCGTGGTTTGCGCGCGCCAGAGTTCCGGACAACCGTACGCCTCCGGAGGCAGCCAGCGTTCGATGTGCCAGCGGTCGTGCGGGACGTATTTCGGTTCCTGCCGCATCTCGATCGCTTCGCGAATCACGTTGCCGTGCGCGTCGCGGTCCGTCCAGCGGCCGCCGATCCATGCAAGCCGCGCGCCGCCCCAGACCACGCGGAAGTTTGGCTCGCCGAAGCGGTTATATCCTCCGGCACGCGCCACGCGATCGCAAATCGACGCGGGTGTTCGATGCGTTTCTCGAATGACGCGAATCAAGGTATGAGGAAAGCGGGAATTGAATTGACGCGACTGCTGGAAACGCCGAGCTTCTGAGCCCGGATTATGGGATGAAGAATCTCGCCTCGCTCGCGACTTTCTTGAAGGATTCTTCGCCCGCGTCTTCGGCCGTTTCGGCAGTGGTTTGTGTAGCGCCGACCTTTAGGTCGGCAGCTGCCGCGCCGAAGCGCGGCGCTACAAAAGCGTTGCGGCGGTGTTGTTCTAAAGGACGAGTTTGCCGTGGATGGGAGCGCGGGGCTTTTAGCCGGGCGAACCCACGCAAGCAAATCTCTCCCGCCTGAGTCGCAGGAACGAATTTAGCGACAGCGAATGGACTAATTTCCGCGATGAGCGGAAGGCGCAGTTGCTTGCGAGAGATCCGGATGCTGGACGTCGCTCGCGCGCACGACGGGATACTTTAGCCGCTCCCATTTGTACAGGCCGCCGTCCATGACTTTCACATTGAAGTAGCCGTACTCGGAGAGCTGCTTGACGATGTTGCCGGTGTCGTTTTCGCAGGAGCCGTAGAAAATCAGCGTCTTATTGCGCGGCAGGTTGATCGGGAATTTCGAGATGCGCATGACCCACGGATAATTCACCGCGCCGGCGATGTGCGTGTCGGCGTAGCCGCTGGGCGGTTGGCTATCCACCAGGACCACGTTCGCGTCATTGTGCTGCATCAGATTCATCACATACGCGGGTGTAACGGTTTGTACGGGAGTCGTCGCAGCCATTGCCGCGACGGGATCGATCGGACCGACGTCGTTCTGCTGCGCGCGCAGCGCCGAAGCGCTAAAACTCATTGCAAACAGCACAGCCACTGCGGCAATCGTAGCTTTCATGGCGGCCTCCCGAGTAATTACCCTGAGTGCCCTGCTAAGGGAGGATGTTACGCCTAACCCCGCTGGCAATCAACCAACGCCTTTTATGGAACGGCGTTTTGAGAAAGCAAACGCCGAGGCTGCGCGGCACTCTGGAAGAGCCTAGAGGGACAACGTGAACTGCCCAGAGGGGCCATTATAGAAGAGATTACAGACCGCGAGAACGTCTCTGCCAATTAGAATCAGTAGGCCTTGCGGCGACAGATTTGCGCCCATGGTGCGCGCCGAATTCAGCGTGACCACTTGAGTTACAATTTGAACTGGATAGATGTTGCAGGGATGCTTCTCGTGGCTTGCCGATTGCATGTTTCCGACATCAATAATCGGCAGCCCAAGTTCGTTGGCAGCCTGCTCATCAACGCAGGTGTTTGATGCCCCGGTGTCGATTAGTGCCCATCCAACCTTTGTCGGAACCGTTTTGCCCTGGGCCAAAAGCGCCTTTGCAGCATTCTGCTCGATTGTAACCGTGACCTGCAAAACAGGTCCACGCATTTGAAGCGCCGCCGGAGGAGGAACCTGTACTACTTTACCGCCCGGTGCTTTTGCTTGGGCGACTATCTGACTGTGCAGGATTGGCACTGAGGATTCCTAGCGCGAGAGCCGGAGCCGTGAATTCAACTTGAGCCTCGGATGGTCTCCGAATCAAGACGTTGTTCAATCCGTGTTGCGTAACCGCGGCCTGAAGGGCTTCTTCCATGGTATCGAACGCACCAGTGACCTGGTCTCCGCTAATTACGAGGATTTTCCCCCCGTATAGTTTGAGGAGTTCATCTCGATGTGACTCCAAATACTTGCGTTCTTTTTCAAGGGCAGGCATTAGTCGTACCTCTATGCTGGAAACTATATCGTCTAGATTACATTCTAGCATGGGATTGCAAAGCCCAGTCGTCCCTTGCCTGATGAGTTAGCCTAGCCTACTTTGGCCCTTCGCGGATCGTGTACGACGGCGAAACCCAATAACTGATTGCTTAGGGCGGAGCGATGCTCTGCTCTGCTCCGCTCCGCCCCTGAGTTGTGATTAGTAGCCGGTGGGGATGGCCAGGTTGTCGATGTACGCGCCGCTGCGAGGCGACTCGTTCCACACCTGGAATCCGGTGACAAAGTAAAAAATGTACGCCGAAGCAAGCCCGCCGCTGGCCCCGTAAATCGGGAATACGGTTTGCCCGCCCACGTCGTAAAAATCGATATCCTGCATGACGGCGCGTCCCCAATGCGACAAATCGAGGAAATCAATGCGCGACTGATTCGCGTTGATGCTCGACTTGATGGGCACGCCGGCCATGCTTTTCTCGCCGGTGAAGAGCAGGTCGAGGTCGCTGGCGCGCCCTCCCGCCCCTTCCTTGATGATTTGCGAGATGGTCACGCCGAGCTGTTCCCACTGATGTTCCTGCTCGAGTGACGTGTAGGCCACCAGCTTGCTCAGCTGATTGCTGCCCAGCGACTTCCGCACTTTGTTGATGGCCAGGCGAACGGCGCCGGGCGTGAGCGCCGAATTGTTTCCGTTAACCCGCGGCGTGGCCAATTCCACCGGATACGTCGAGCGATTCAGATTGAGCCACGTGCCGGTGGTCGCGTTCGACTGGTGATACAGGATGCCGAAGAGCGACGTGGGCTGCGAGCCGGTGAGGCCGTCGTGAACGATCACATCGTTGGCGCTGGTGCCGCTTGGAAGCGCGTCCACCTGAATCAGCGAATTGAACGGATCGACGAGCATCACGTTCGCCGAGCCGCGATTGGTGGTCAGCGTTGGGTCGTACACCTGCACGGTTTGGTTGTAGTAGAAAAGCTGCGCGCCGGGCGGCTTTGCCATCGTGAACTGCGCGGCCACTCCGGAGGGCAAACCGCTTGTGGCGATCGAGCTGATCGTGCCGAGCACACCGTTGCCGTTGGTCTGCATCACTTTGTCGAGGAACGAACGGAACTGCGCCATGGCGTTTTTCACTTCGCGCTTGGCGGCGTTCTCGATCGCTTTCTCGGGCGCGTTGGAAGCGTATTCGACGAGCTTGGTGACTTCCACGGCGTGGCGGAAAAATACCGGCGTGACTTGCGCCACATCGTAGGTGGTTCCGGAGCCGCGGCCCAGGTCGCCGCCGTCCATATTGGCGAGACCGGCCTTGCCTCCGGGACGAATTTGCAGCGGCAGTCGCATGTTGCGCGAGCTGACCCGCTCCACGTCGCCCCGCTGCTGAATCATGGTCAGCAGCATGTCGTCCCGCTCGTACAGCAGCGGTAGCTTGTCGCGGACCTTTTCGAGTTGCAGCGCAACGGATTGCGCATTTTGCATCTGTGCCATGTTGTTTGGTTCTCCTTGGCGGGACGATGCGGCTCGTGCCGGTCATCGCCGAGATTTGGTCAAGCTGAGGTGTCCTTCACGGATGGGGTAGTCGATGGAGAATATGGCCGTTTACCACGATGAGGACTTGCCGCCGGTCACGCCTATTATCCGCACCATTAACGATGCGCGAGCGATCACTACGGGCTACGAATTTCCTGTCAGTACACCCAGCCCCGCACAAGCGCCCTGGTCGCGGACGTCTCAGCGTTCGTGCGCCTGTCCCGCAGGCCATTCGGCGCGAAAAAGGACAGGTGCTGCGGCCCGGCCCAAAACTGGCCCTCCGTACAGTTGAACGCCCGCTCACGGAAGTAGCATGATCCGCGCGCTGGAAATCGTCACAGGCCAGCACGCGCGCTCCGCAACCCACCCAGGAACGCGCCCAAACGTTTATACCGAGGGAGCGTCAAATGGGTCTCAATAAGTGGATCTTCGCAGGTGTGTGCCTGTTCGTTTCGGTGCCCCTACTTGCTTATCCCGCTCACGCGCAGCGATCGTGCACGTCGAGCCAGACTGCGGCGGTGGAATGCTTCGCCAGCAACGCCGTCCAAACCAAGCTGCTGACGGTGCACTACGGCATGACGATGTCGCAGTACAAGGCCTATACGGTGGCCGTCTCTAATATCATCCAAGCACCAGACACGAACTTAGTGATCTTCGGATTGAGCTGCGCGATTGCTGACGCCATGCCGCCCACGAACGCCGACGGCTCGGCGAATCAAACCGCCCAAACAAATGCCGTCAATTCCATCGTGGCCGCCGAAATCGCCAGCGGCCTTGCCGCTCTGCCGGTGCACACGAGCCAGCAAGATATGCAATGGTTTGCGCTGGATCTGGTGAACGCGATGAACGCCAACAATGGCGTGCTGCTTTCACCCGGCACGCTGCTGCGCCTGATCGATTCTTACATTGTGACGTCAACCTCGGGCGGCGTAGTGAACTGGACGCAGGTGAACTCGGATCTGGCGACGATGGTAGGCAATCTAGCCAGTAGCGCGTTACTGAAACTGCCGGCGTCAATCACGCAAGCGGAAGTGACGAGCTTCGCCCAGTCGCTGGCGCAAACCATATACGCTTACAAAACCGCAACCGGCCGCACCTCGCTGTAGCTGCCGCCTCAACTGGACGCACAGCGAGCGTTACATATTCAAAATGTCGGAGTCGGACAGGCGGTTGTAGTCGATGTCGCGCGGGCCGAGCGAGCGGCGGGCGCCATCAGCGCCGCGTCCTGATCCGGCGATATCCACGCGATGCGCCGCCGCGCGCTGCCGCGCTATGCGATCCTGATTCGCGGCTACGACCGTGGACGTCCATTCATTCATCACTCGTTTAGCAATTCCTGGAAGCGCTTGGCGCGCGCGCCCTGTGATGATTGACACGACGGCGCGCTGATGCTGCGCGTCGAGATTGCCGGAGCGAAATGCGTCACGCATTTGCTGTCCCAGCTGGCGGTTTGTGCCCAGGCTTGCGTCCAGCTCGCGGTAAATTTCGCCGATCACGCGATTGCGTGCGGTTTTCGAGACCCCCTCGGGCAGCAATCGATCCACTTGCGTTTCGATCGAGTCAAGTACGCCCTGCACCGCCGCGGCGTTCGCGGCATGCAAAAACGCCAAGTGCGCCGGTGTGGAATTTGGCGCGGCAGCACGGTTCGCGAGCGGATCGCGAGTTTGATGGGCAGGCAGTTGCGGCTGAGAGTTGGCCGATTCTGGTGACTGATTCGCGCCCGCTGCCAAATTCGTCATGGCCTGCGCGAGCGACGCGAATGCGGCAGGATCTAGGCCAGCAACGGCTCTTGCGAGCTCGGCGTGGTCCTCGGGGCGATGCGAAAAAAAGAGCGCGTCCATGCGATTGAGGTCGCCCAATAGCGCCGTGGCTGCGCGCGCCTCTTCCGGTGTCGCGAACGCCTCGCGGTAGGAGTGCGCGTCTTGCCAGGCCTGTTGCAACTGGGGATGAGCGTCAATCGCCGCCTGTATCTGCGGATCAGTTTGCCCACCCTGCGCGGAGTCTGTCGGCGCAGCGGAATGGTCATCAGCGACCGTCGAGTCGCTCGGCGCCAATTCCGCCTCGGCGGTCCCATTGCCATCGTCGAGATCAGAACCGAGACGAGAGGCACTCGCGCGCGCCGGAGTTCCGGCGGATTCAATGCCCAGAATTTCGTCATCGCTCGCGTAGCGGTTCGTGCTTGAGGGCGCGACCCGCCGGACGCGCGGGCGCGTTTCTCGCGCGCAAGATTTATCCGCGGTTGCGACGTCTGCGGAATTCTCTAGGGTTTGCGTCGCTCCGTGCGAGCCGTTCATTGCCACCGTCATTTGCGATCCTCCTAGCATCTTCGGACTCATGCGCCGGGAAGTCTCTCACCTGTTTGGGAAACGAAGGCGCGAATCCGCACAGCGTTCGTCAATTCGAGCCGTATGCGCATGCTGAGAGCTTCTATTTCTTTAAGTACAGGCGGGTTAGCGGCCCCGGGCTTCCGCTAGTACCCGCACGTTGCAAAACGGTACTCCCGTACTATTCCGCATGTGCTCTGCCCCTGCAAAGATATGTCACGCGGGCAATGGCTCCGGCCCCCAGACCGGAGCGGCAAGAAGCCGCAACACTTTTTGACGGGCGCAGAGCTGAAGGGGCCAGCATGGATACCACCGCAGTTGCAGCAGACACCAAACAAAAATCGGAATCCGCCGCGGCGCAGGAATCGCGCGCAGCGGTTGAACGCCGCCGCCGCAGGCGCGCCAAAATTTCCGCGCAGGTGCATGTGCGCGCTGTGAATTCGCCCGAGCCATTCGAGGAAGTTTGTACCACCGTGGATGTATCGCGCGACGGCCTGCAGATCGCCGCCAGCCGCGCCGTTTATTGGAAAGGCCAGCAACTAAGCGTCATATTCCCCTATTCAAACGCGACGTCCGCTCTCACTCAGGCCCAACCGGCGGAGGTAGTTCGCGTCACGCAAGTGCCTGGAGGAAAATTTTCAATCGGCATTCAGTTTATTTCCGCTCGCGCCGAAGCACACAGCGAACGTAAATCTGGAGCGGCATTCGATCCGGCGTCTGCTGAATCTCACGCCCCTGGACACTCCCAGGAGCGCCAGCAATCGGTAGTTCTTGCGGTCGAGCCCGACGCACGCAGCGCAGAGACTATGCGCAACATGTTGCAGCAGGATGGCTACGCCGTCATCACCGTCGCCACGGCGCAGGACGCGCTCGACGTGCTCAAGACAACCGTCCCGGCTGTGTTCATCGCCGAGGTGGAATCCGAAGACATGTCCGGCCACGATCTCTGCCTGATCATCAAGCGCAACGATCGCTTGCGGCGGGTGCCGGTGATTTTGATAACCCGCTCCGCGCAGCCAGCCGACTATTCGGCTAGCCATGAATTGGGCGCAGTAGTGTGCATGGCAAAGCCATTCAAGCCGGAGCGGCTGCAGCACGTGGTGCGACTGGTAGCGCCCCCTCCTGCCATGAGTAACTCCTACGGCCTGTCGAAGAATTCGAATATCGTCGAGCGCGCGCTGTAGCGCCAACAAACGCCTCAACTAACCGCAGCTGAACTTCCCGCGTGATGCGGCCCGGCGGTTGCGTCCGAGCCCCTCCCTCTTGGATTTTCCCCTTGCAGCCCAAAAGTGACACGCGCAGACTTAATCCTGCCTCACAAGAATCGCCCGTCCTGGAGACGCTCATGCCGCTGAAACAATTCCTGATCGAAGAATTCGAACACGAAATGACCAACACGCGAAAAACACTCGAACGCGTTCCCGCCGAAAAATGGGACTGGAAGCCGCACAAAAAGTCCGGCACGCTCGGCTGGCTGGCCGGGCACATCGCTACGCTGCCAGGCTTCGGCACGGCAATTCTTCGCGCGCCTTCGCTGAACATCGCGGGCGCGAACTTTCCGCGCGTCGAATCACACGCGATGCTGATCGATACGTTCGACCGCGCCGCCGAAGACACGCGCAAGGCACTGTCTGAGCTTAAGGTCGAGCAGTTGGATCAGAATTGGACGCTGACCAACGACGGCCAGACCATTTTCGCATTGCCGCGCTACCAGGCATTGCGCAGCATGTGCTTCAACCACGTCGTTCATCACCGCGCACAGTTGACCGTTTACTTGCGGCTGCTCGATGTCCCTGTGCCGGCGCTGTACGGCCCTTCGGCCGACGAGGCGACTTTCTAGGATCAGGATCGCCCATGGTACGATGTCGCAATGGCGAACAAAGTCAGCGACAAGCTGGTGCTCGGCCTGCTGCAGATGCGTTCGAGCCGCAACGCCGCCGAAAATCTTTCCCGCGCCATCGATAATATTCGCCAGGCCGCGCAGCGGGGCGCGCAGATCGTCTGCACCCACGAACTGTTTCTGGGAGAATATTTCTGCCGTACGGAAGACGCTTCGCTTTTCAACCTTGCCGAACCGATTCCCGGCCCTGCCACCGAAGCGATGTCGAATGCCGCGCGCGAAAACAAAGTGGCTATCGTCGCTTCTATTTTCGAGCGACGCGCCGCTGGCATCTATCACAACTCTTGCGCGGTGATTGACGCGGACGGATCGTTCCTCGGCAAATACCGCAAGATGCACATTCCGGACGATCCGCTCTACTACGAAAAATTCTATTTCACGCCCGGCGACCTTGGCTTTCCCACGTTCGACACGCGCTATGGCCACATCGGAGTGCAAATCTGCTGGGACCAGTGGTATCCCGAGGGCGCGCGGCTGATTTCGTTGGCCGGCGCGCAGGTAATTTTTTATCCCACCAGCATCGGCTGGCATCCATCTGAGAAAGAAGAATTCGGTCCCTCGCAACTAGACGCCTGGAAAACCATCCAGCGCGGACACGCCATCGCCAACGGCGTGTTTGTAGCGGTCACTAATCGCGTTGGTTTCGAAGGCAATCTCGCGGTCGGAGATCCTGGCATTGAATTCTGGGGCGGCTCGTTCGTAGCCGATCCGTTTGGCCGCGTAATTGCCGAAGCGTCCACCAGCAACGAAGAAATTCTCATCGTCGAGTGCGATCCCGCCAAAAGCGAAGACACGCGCCGCAACTGGCCATTCTTGCGCGACCGCCGCATCGACGCCTACCAGCCGATCCTCAATCGCTGGCTCGACCAATCCAGCAAATGACAATCCAATCAGGGTTGTCGTCCCCATCGAGGTCCGCTTTTTGGCCCGACGAGCGGTCTGCTTTCGTTGTTCGGCATGGCAGCTCTCCATGGCGATAAAACGGAAAGAATCAAGCGCCGAGTCGCGCGACGAAAATTTCCGCATGCCTGCCGAATGGGAGCCACACGAAGCAACGTGGCTCGGCTGGCCCCATGAACGGACCGACTGGCCCGGCAAATTCGCGCCCATCCCGTGGGCCTTCGCGGAAATCGTTCGTCACCTGGCGCGTGTGGAGCGCGTGTTGCTGATCGTCGAAGACGCTGCGGCCGAAGCCGAAGCGAACAAGATTTTGCGCAGATCTGGCGCTCATCTGGCGGCGATCCGCTTTCTGCGTATTCCAACTGACCGCGGATGGATGCGCGATTCGGGTCCTATTGCAGTAACGAACGGTTCGGGCGATCGCACGCTTCTGAATTTCCGGTTCAACGGCTGGGCGAAATATAGCGATCACAAGAAAGACGCGCGCGTCGTCGAGCGCGCGAATCGCGCGCTGAAGCATCACCTCGAACTGCCGCACCACAAAGGCCGCCGCATAGTGCTCGAAGGCGGTTCGATTGACGTGAACGGCTGCGGTTCCCTGCTCACAACCGAGGAATGCCTGCTTAGCACGGTGCAGCAGCGCAATCCAGGATTCACGAAAGCCGATTACGAAGAAATATTTCGCCGCTATTTCGGCGTCACCAACGTGCTCTGGCTCCGCAACGGAATAGCTGGTGACGACACGCACGGTCACGTGGACGACCTCGCGCGCTTCGTCGATCCCAACACCGTGGTGACTGTAGTCGAAGCCGATCCCGCCGAACAAAATTACGCGCCACTGCAGGAAAATTTAGCGCTGCTCCGAGGTATGCGCGATCAAGATGGGCGCGAACTGCGCGTCGAAACGCTGCCGATGCCCGAGCCGGTCTGGTTCGATGGCCAGCGCCTGCCGGCCAGCTACGCCAATTTTTACATCGCCAACAAAATCGTGCTGGTTCCTACGTTCAACGATCCTGCCGATCGTGTCGCGCTCGATACGCTCGCCGCACTATTCCCTGCCCGCGAAATCGTGCCCATTTATTGCCGCGATCTGGTCCTCGGCCTCGGCACCATCCACTGCATGACGCAGCAGTTGCCAGTTCTGGTGGACGACTCGTTATCGTGACTCGCTAGCGCTGCGCCGATGCACCGATTCCCATTGAGAGAACCCCGTTCGCATCTTCTGCCGCTTCGCCGCCTGCTGTATCCGTCGGGCTCCTGGCGAGAGTTGCACCTCAAATGAGGACTTGATCCAGTCGCGCTTCATGCGAGAGACGTCCTCGTCGCGCAAATATACGGTCTTCCGGTCTGGTTGGCTCGCCGGGAAACCAACCTGTGGATCGCCATCCAGCACCACGGCTCCGCCTGGGAGCACGTGGAAGAAACGCAACACTTCTCCGTAGGGCATCAGTTTATAAATCGCTTGCCCTTCCTCACCCTCAAGTGCCGGATCGATGTATGCGGGCACTACGGTTTCGTTATCGGAAACGGGATCACCAACAGCGCCTCCCACTGGAAAGTAATCACCCTCATACCCATAGTCGTAAATTTCGTCCTCGATGGACTCCACCAGAGACTTCGTGTCGACGCGGCTCACTCTATGCTTCGTCGAAGCTGTAACGCCTGCCCACGACGCCGCTATGATGGACACCCCCACGAAGATCCCTGCAACTACGGACAGCCCCACACGTCTCCCGATCATGGCGCTATGATAACTACTCGCGTGCCACCTTGCACGTTTGGAAAAGGGCCATAATGCTCGGTAACGCGCCTGCCGTTTATCGCGGTTTGGTTGTCGCGCGCGTTGATGCGGTATTGTGTCGCCGCTGAGCCAGCGCTCGAAAGAGCAACGCGAGCTGCGTTCAGCGCATCATTGTGCGCGAGGATTCCCTTCTTCCCTAAGTATGCCCAGCCTTGGTCGCCTGAACGTTTCGCTATCCATAATCCTACGGGCTCGGCGGCGAGATGCGGATGGTACGCAACACCTCACTAAAAACTCGGAGATCACTCTGCAGTTCTGGTCGTCTAGTGCGTAGGGCTAGCTCGTAATTCACGGAAGGCACGGAAGAATCGAACTCCGGATCCGGCTTCCCGGCTTGCGTCACCACGAAAACATCGACCCAACCGCCGGAGCGTCCCGCCATGCCAGCCGATGTTCGCAGACCCGGTATACTCAGACTTGGGGGCGCAGGCTGGCACGGCGCTTTTGCAATTTCCGTGCAATCGGACTGCAGGAGACGCGCCAAAGTCTTGGTCTCAGCCGCCACATTGTAGCTTGCAAAAACGCTTATCGATCTGTTGTGTTCCAAATCATGGCAACCGGCCCTGTTCGTACTGGACAGCAGCATGTAAGGACCGTGGTCATGCTCGCTTTTCGGGGGGATGCATAAGGTCGCACCCATCGGGACGCGGAGCATGATTCCGAACTCCATATTGCGGTACATCTGGTCAGCGGCGTTGCCCGCGAAAAAAGCAAATGCCAATACCGAAAGCAAAGAAAGCATGTGGGCCCCGCGTGTCACAGCCCCGCCCAGCCGAGATCACTTGTGCCGACCAGCCACATATTGTGGGAGATCCTTCTGCATCTGCTGAATTCCGCTCCTGGCCATCTTCTCCCAGAAGGCCGGACGGTCACTATTTTAGACCTTCCAGCCGTGTACAGGATCTCCCCTGGGATCGCGGCCTTGCAGACCATCTATGAACGCACCGACGTTGCTGCCAGTACCGCGGACCTGGTTTCCCCAGTCATCGAAAAACTTCTGCACGTCTTGTGCCGGAGAACCGGCGCGGGTCATATGTTTCGTGCTGCCACCGGTCATGCCAAATGCATCGCCGGTTTGGCGATACGTTCCTTTTGAGGCAAAGCCGGATTCGATTCCCAAGCCTAGCACCAGCGCAGGATCGACCTTGTACTTCTTCGCGTCTCGCGAGACCGCATCGTAGTACTTATCGAGATAACTCCTGTCTCTGTCCAATAACTGCGGAGCCTTCGGCTGCTGCTGCGCCCTCCCATGCTGACTCTCGTGAATCAATACGTGCTGATGGTCGATCGTCACCCAGTGATTGTCGTCGCCTTCCGCATTTATGGGGCTTCCCGGCACGATCTCCCCGTTATAGGCGCGGCCGGCAAACGACTCGCGTGTGCCGACTGGAATTTCTGGCCAAACTTTGCCCGAGCCGGCGGCGCGCGCCTGTTCAATGGCGCGCCCAAGCGCCGGATTCATGTAGAATTTGCCGTCGATGAAGGGCACGAGCGGTCTCCAATTCACGGCTGCTTAAGTGTTTATTGCAGGCTTCTCGCGGAATCTGAATCCTATGTATTACGGTCATACACGCTATACGCACACTTCTCATCGTCGCCAATCAGATTATGAAACGTGAGACCTTTATGGACAAAGCAATCACCGAACATATTTGCATTGAAGAGCTGAATGAACAAAAGAGCGAAACCTGCCGGGAAATCCTTGAGGCGCTGCCGGAATGGTTTGGTATTCCGGAGGCTATCGACGCCTATGCTAAAGGTGTTGCTGACCTGCCCATGCTTGTTGCCAAGCATCAATCCAGTCTTGTTGTTGGCTTTATTTCTTTAAAGCCACAAACATCGTCAGCGGTCGAAGCTTATGTGCTCGGCATACGGCGCGAATGGCATCGCAAGGGTATTGGACATCGTTTGTTCGAAGCAGCAGAACGCATGGCGCACAAGCTAGGAGCCAGATTTTTGACAGTCAAAACCTTGGCCGATACACATCCCGATCCTCATTACCAGGCTACGCGGCTGTTCTATGAAGCCATCGGCTTCGAGCCGTTCGAAGTCTTTCCGACTTTATGGTCGCCTGGAAATCCGTGTCTGTTGATGGCGAAGACGATTAAATGAGCGATGCATATTGCGCTTGATGCGCACGACAATCACCGGGGAGTTTATATGCCGCAACATCGCCGGGATGCGGCTCTTAATTGGGACGACGGTTAGGAGCTGCGCCAGGCGTGGTCGCCTGCGATATCGGCGGGCATGCGCCCCGCACCGCAAACCCCTCTTACCATAACCACTGACCAGGCTTAGCGTGAAGAAGCGGCTTGCACTTGAGATCGGCCGCGTTCAGCCTTAGCCAGCTTTTCCAGGCGCGGATGATGTCGCTCTGCGCGTCGGCGGGGGCGATGTAAACGCTGCCGCGAGATGGCCACATGGCGAAGAATGAGACGCACGTGTGGTAGCGGAAATAAAGCCAATATCTGCGGTTTTGTTCGAGCGCAGAATCCCCGAAGGCGTAATTGGTCTTCGCGCAGAAATCACGGCCGCCGCAAAGGTACCTTAACGCTCGTAGGCACCACAAAACATGCTCGGCTTGCGGACGGCTTTCGGAAGCGAGAATCCGGGTCTCTTGAATCGGATGTAACTCTTCAACCAGCAGAGGCACGGAGCGGTCAGGGGATCGGGCCAGGTCCTCGACAATTGCGAAGTTATCGTTACCACGCCCGAGATTCGCGATTTCGCGTGATATCCCTTTGTTATCCTCTCGAGCCTGCGCCAGGGTTGCGCACAAGCAACCCGAACATAAGGCGGCAAGAACGATGCCGAGAATTTTATTTCTCGTAAATGTCGATGTGCGTCTGATCCCCGGACGGGACATCCCCGCCGCCCACGTTCCGAAACGGCCCGTATTCCCGTGTCGGTTTCCCTTGGCCGAATCCAGCGCGCTTCGGAGGATGCCGCGGGCCCGTGCCCCGCTGCCGTATGAAGAAGTAGTTTCCCGCCATGCTGCCCCGGGATTGCGACGCTGCGCTAACATTATCCTTCCAAATCGACTGCTGAATTGGATCGTGAGCATCACGAGGGCGACTGCGCCGTACTGTATCGTTTCTGATGGAAATGTCCATTATATTTGTTCTGGCTTGTTGCAGGCTTCTCGCGGAATCTGAGTCCCATGTATTGCGGTCATATACGCTACCACGTGCTCTAGGTTTTCGCGCGGGAAGGAGGCCAGCCGTCTCGCCGTACCCCTCTTCAACCTTTCGCTCGATTTCTGAGCGTACGCGAACGCTATGTGGCCCGTCAGATTCGTGAATCAGCACGTGTTGGTGATCGATCGTGACCCAGTGCTCTCCGGCCGTTTGGTGGTGTTGCCCTTGTGACTCCGCGCTGGCGTCTGCCTGACGGGCTTCTTCAAGCGCGCGACCGTATGCCGGATTGCTGTAGAACTTTCCGTTGATGAAAGGCACGAACGATCTCCGGCTTTGAGCGTCGCTTGGTCTGTCGGGTACAAGTTTCTGGCAGGTCCACCGCTAGACGCGGCGCGAGGGGCGCGCCGGCGTTGTCACTTGACAGGCTTCTGCCGGCGCTTGGGCCGTCTGGCTTTGCTGCTTCAGCAAGTATTCGCGGTGGAACATGGCGTGCGCGCGAACGTTGGCATAGCCGGCCGGCGATTCAATTTTTGCCAACTGCCCAGCATCCGACGAAAACCATCGCATGCACGCTTCGAGCTCGACGGCGTGATTGTCCGCGAATTCGTCCGGCAGAATGCTCGGCAGCGTGAGTTCGATATCAGCACCGCTTCCGAACGCGTTGTCATTCCGAGCGGAGTCGCGCGCGATTTCGCTCTTGCCCGCGGCAGCGGGCGCGCGCGACGGAGTTCGAGGAATCTGCTTTTGACTCCCGTTCGCGCCCGAAACAG
>JBOGMW010000114.1:0-8983 GCA_050746805.1 Candidatus Acidiferrales bacterium
TACTACTCCTGGACAACCCACCCTCCCCTTCAGAACTTGATCAGGCATGTATCTCAAGACTCTCGTTGCAAGCTGGGCGAGAATCCGCCCGCGAACACGTCGGCTCGCAAAGACCCTGGGGGGTGTCAATGGGACATGCGTCCTAGCTTTGCACAATCACGGAAGTTCATTGCAGCAAAGAAGCAGCACAACAACGCTATGTGCGTAAGATGCGTGGATTCGATCACTCTGGCGCGCTGTAAACAATAGGCTTAGGTTATTGCCAAATTCGGAGGGCGAGTTGCTCGTAAATACGAGCTCCAGGAAGTACTAATACCCAGGTACTAATGGCCTCTAAAGAAGACCTCATCGAGCATAGAATGGCGCTCTCAAGCTTATACGAGGAGCGAAGGCGATCTCAACGATTGCGTCTGCAGATCCCGCTGTTCATCCGTGGCCGCGATGCGCAGCGCGAACAGTTTATGGAGTTGGCCAAGACATTGGATATCAGTGCGTTGGGGGCCTTCATCACCTGTCCTCGACCGCTGACCACCAACGACGTAGTGACGCTGACTATCCCAGCGCCCTCGATCACCTCCTCAGCCTTGGTCCCGGCGGGCATGCCCCCCATTCAAGCCAGAGTGAAACGTCAGCATGAAGCAGGCGATGTCCATCTCATTGGCGTCGAGTTCCTGAAGCCAATCAGCTAAATCCATAGCCACAAACCAGAAGCGATGCGGTCGTGCGCGTAAGTGGAACCGTTTTTCACTACACTCCCCGGCACTATTACGTCACAGGATTCTCGCCTTATCTTAACTGCCTATATCTACAGGACTTACCCAATCGGGAGTTCCTCCGACAAGGTGATCGATTGGAGTGTTCCGTGCTAGAGTGAATTGCCCCCGCAGGTGCCCCTGATGTTTAGGGCAGGCCACTACAACTCTGGACTTTTACAGCATGCCCCAGCCCGGCGAAGCTTTTCAGCCGCAGACATCGGCGGAGGACTCTTTTTTTGACCTGCTGGTCGAGACTCTAGAGGGTCTCGACGAAACGGCGCGCGGTCAGTTTTTGCGCCAGTTTTTCCGTACCATAGCGCAAATCGACCTGACGGAAGCGCAGAGCAGTGAGTATTGGCGGCAAGTCCTTCATAGCCGCCAGGAAATCTCCGAGCGCATAGGCCGGCGCATTTCGCTGAAAACGGCGATCGTAGACATGCTCGCCTCCACGAACATCCTTCGCGTTCCCATCCTGGTGGAATTTGAGGAATTCAAGAAGCTGCAATTCAATGCCGCAACCGACTCCTTGACTCGCCTCTACAATCGGCGCCTTTTCGACGAACACTGCGACAAGGAACTGATTCGGGCCAAGCGATATAGCCAGCAGCTCGCGATCGTGATCCTCGATATGCACAAGCTGAAGGAAGTGAACGACCGTCACGGGCATCTCGAGGGTGATCGGATCCTGCAGCTCGTTGCGGCCACTCTGCGTAAAACGCTTCGCGCTTCGGACTTTGCCTTTCGCATCGGCGGTGACGAATTCGCGCTGTTGTTGCCGCAGACCGACCCCGAACAAGCGCTCACGCTGTGCCGCCGGGTTCGCTCGCAATACGAAGCCGATCTCCCGCCGGCGAATCTGAAAATCGGGGTGACCGTGGATTTCGGCATTGCTGTTTATCCACAGGACGGCGACCAGAAAAGCGAATTGCTCAGCATAGCCGACCGTCGGCTTTACAAGCTGAAGCACGCCGCCGAAGCGGGCGCCCAGGTTACACCGATGCCGCCTGCGCATCGCGAACCTGCTGCCGCGGCGTCGAAAGTTATCGAACCCGCCGAGGCCCCGACTTCCGCGCCTGACTCGGGCGCGACCGGCGACCAGGGCACCGGCCCGGAGCACGCGCACGCCGATCGCAAATGGGAGCGTGTATCGCTGGCCGGGACGAAGTCGCACGCAATACTTACCGACCTCGAACAGAAAACCGCCAAGGTGCTTGATCTCAGTTACGGCGGTGTGGCTCTGCAATTCGACCGCCCTGAGGAACTGCCACAGCAGTTCAATGCCGTGCTGCACGTGCCGATTCTTCCGCCGGTCCGAGTGGTGCTCAAGAAGGCGTACGCGCAAACGGGAGAGAGCGGCCACACACGCGTTGGCTGCGCCTTCGTTTCGTGAACGGTCAGCGGTAGAGTCAGGTGACGATGGTCCTTGGCGCCTCCCTGCCCTTGTGAGGCTCCTGCTGGAAAAACGCCCGGCGCCGCGTTAACATATTTCTTCCCGTTCTCGCCCCTCGCGGACTGAACTGGACAACCCAACGTATATGACCATTGTGGCTTCTATTCGAGCTACCGGTGCCATCAAACTGGCAACCTTGGAAGATTGGATGAACCGCGCGAACGATCGCGCGGAGAAAGCGCAGCATGGCTTCGATATCGACGACGTTCACGATCTGCGCGTAGCGCTGCGCCGTTGCCGCACCATGGCCGATGCCATGAGCGAGGTAAATCCCAGCTCCGGATGGCGCAAGCTCAAAAAAACGACCGGCGCAATGTTCCGTTCGCTGGGCGAATTGCGCGACGTGCAAGTAATATCCGCGCTGGCGAAAGAGCTTGGGCCGGCGAGAGATCCCATCCGGCAGCACATGTTGGGAGTGCTTGCCGCGCGGGAAAAAGAATGCCGCAAAGCCGCCGCCGAGGCGCTCGACTCGTTTGACCGCAAAGAATGGAAGAAGCTTGCGCGCAAGCTCGGGCCCAAGGCGCGATTTTTTCCGCTGGGAAGCGTCGTATTTCAACGCCTCGCGCTCGCCCGGCTGAATCAAGCCGCCGAGCTATATCAGCAAGCGCGCCGGAAACACAGCAGCGCGGCGTGGCATCGGGTGCGCATCGCGATCAAGCGGTTTCGCTACGTGCTAAACAATTTTCTGCCTCGCCGCTACGAGACTTGGTCGGATGATTTGAAGCACGTGCAGGATCTGTTGGGCGAGATCCACGATCTGGAAGTGCTGCGTGCTGCAATCCGGCACGACGCGGCACTGCTTAATTCGTCATCGGTCGCAGCATGGAACGGCAAAATTGATGCCGAACGAAAATCCAGGCTCGCGGAAGTCAATTCAAAGCTGCACGGCCCGCAATCGCTGTGGCTAACGTGGCGCGCAGGGTTTCCGCTGGGCCATTCGCTTACCGCCGTGCCGACTCCCGAACGCCAGCGTCGTACAGCCTGAATTATTTACAGGTCGAATCGCGAGCAAGGTCGCGTTTTAGGCCAACCGCCGACGAATAAATCGTGCCGCAACGGGTATGATGAGCACCCAGCAAAAAGCACCCTTCCAGGCTCCGATACCGTCTCTAAATGAACGAATTCTGCCTCGAAGCACCGCAAATGTGGCCCGACGCTAGTCGCCTAGCTCGCGGAGCATTCTGGGCGTCAGTATCCAGCGGAGTTCCCAACGGCCCTGGGCGCTCGCTTGCTCGAAGCACGCCGCTCCGGCCTTTTTCAGTTCGGTGAACGCGGTGCGGGCGCCCGCCAGATAAGCAATCAGCATGTCTAAGTGGGGCGCATGGCCAAAGCAGACTACCTCTTTAGCCCGGAGCCGCGCAATTTCGCGCACCGTTTCCGCCGGATTGTCGCCGGGTTTCAGAAATTCGCTGCAGCGGATTTTCTCCGGCGCAAATCCCAGCGCCTCGGCGAAAATTTCGGCGGTCTGCGCGGCGCGCAAATAAGGGCTAGTGAAGATTGCGTCGGGCTTCGCGCCCAGTTCGCGCAAACCGAGGCCCGCCTCGCGCGCCTTCTGCACCCCGCGAGCGGTAAGCGGGCGCTGCGGATCGGGCGGACATTTCGGATCGGTGCTATCGACGGCGATGCCGTGGCGTACCAGATACAGAATCATCGTTACGCTACCTTCTCCTTCCGCTGGTCGCGTCGGAACTCTGGTTTCAAGTGAAATTCGCGTTCAAAGAGATCGCACTTGCGATCGAGGCCCGCGATATCTAGCCGCGTGCCATCCGATGCGCGAATCAGGAAGACGGCGCGGCGTCCGGATATTTGCACGTCCACTGCGGCGACGCGTTTTGCATGTTCCGATTCGAGTTTCTCGGCGATACGCAAAAGGGCGGTGAGCAGGCGCACTTGGCGGCGGCGTTCGCTATTCAGAGCGGCATAAGAGGGGTGTTGCACTTGCGGCTCCGATTTGGCGTTGTGATAGCGGACCAGCGCAGCGACCATATCCCTCCGCCAGCCGCTGACGCCCGGAATCTCCCCGTTGAGGACTAGGTATTCGCCGTGGCGATGGTGCGATTTTTTGCTCACAAAATGCCCAACGTCATGCAGGAGCGCGCCAGCCTCCAGCAGCAGCCGCTCGTCCGGCCCCATCTCGTGCAGCGGACGTAGCTGATCGAAAAGCGAGAGCGCCAGGCGCGCGACCTGGTCCGCGTGGTCGCCATCGTAGTTCATGCGCCGGGCAAACCAGCGAACCGACGCCAGAAATTTCGCGGCGCGCTCTTTTTCTTCATCGGAGGTCACGCCGCCCGAATACTGTTCGGCCACCATCTGCAGCAGCAATCCCTCGCGCACACCGACGCCCGGCACCAGCATCGAACGGATGTCGAGCCATTTAGCCAGCGTGGTGAGGATGATCGCAGCGATGCCAACTACTTCCGCGCGATCTTTGCGCAATCGAAATACGCGCATGCGCCCCGGAACGTCCAGGGAGAGCAAACGCCACATCTGGTCTCGCAGTAAGCGAACGTTGATCGTAGGCGTGCGTTCAAAAGGCGTTCCGGCGGCAAGGCGGGCCAGCGCTTCGGCGTTGCCGCCGCAGGCTACGCTGCTCACACGCGATAGGTTCGGCCGTAAAGGCAGCGCGCTACGCAACAAGGCCATGACGTGATGCTGCATCCTGCGCGCGCCGTCCTCATCGATCCGCCCCTGGATCGAATAGGTCTCCATAAGGCGAATCGTTCCCAGCGGCAGGGCCACGCGGTGTTGTAGCGCGCCACGATCGAAGAAATTCATCTCCAGGCTGCCTCCGCCGAGGTCGAAGACCAGCCGCGGCTGCACGCGATCGGCAAGCGCCCAGCGAACCGCCGCGCATACCAACCGCGCTTCCTCCTCGCTGCTGATCACCTCAACTTCGAGTCCAGATTTGCGCCGGATGCGATCGAGCAACTTGCGGTAATTGCGAGCTTCGCGGGCGGCCGCGGTAGCGACGGCGCGATAGGCGCTCACGTGATACTGGTCCATGCGTCCGCGAAAATGGCGAAAAGCACGCGCCGCGCGGGCAATCGTTTTGTCGTCCAGCATGCGCCGCGTGAACGCATTGTGGCCCAAGCGCACGGACGCGCGTTCCGCCTCCAGAATTTGGATACGGTCGGAAGAAGTGGCGCGCACGATGGCCAGCCGGATCGCGTTCGATCCGGCATCGACGGCCGCCAATTGGATGGGAGCAGCCACTCGTTAACGCCAGAGATGCGCCAGTGCGTGCGACGGCCGGTAATGCGTGCCGCGAATGCCGAGATGCGAACCAATTTTCTTTCGCAATTCGCGATTCACTTCGGACACGCTGGCCTCGCCGTCCATTTCCAGAAATCCGTGACGCTTGGAAAGATACTCGAATTCGCGTTTGATCATCGACTGATAGCGGATGAACGACTGAAACAGATCGTTGGAAAGCGACATGTCGCGGCCTGACTCCCAGTAGCTGATGGTCTGCGATTTCTTGAACTCGCGATCGAAGGCTACTTCCGGACGCACGTCCAGCCAGAAAGTGAGATCCGGACGCAGCGCGATCTCGTAAATCCCGTGCAAATAATCGCGGCCGATCCCGCGCACCGCAGCGCGGGCGATGAGGGTAAAAATATACCGGTCCGCCAGCACGATCAGACCGGAACGCAGCGCCGGCAGGATTCGGCGTTCCAGTTGGTCGAAGAAATCCGTGCTGTACATCAGCGCCAGCGTCATGCGCGTGACCGCGTTTTCCGCCAGCAGCGCGTCAATATCGTCGCCCACGAGGAAGGAACGCCGGAGTCCCATGGTTTCGACCGCGAAGCCCTCGGATTCCAGCCACTCCGTGAGAAGCGCAATTTGTGTGGAGCGCCCGGAACCGTCCGTGCCCTCCACCACGATCAAGCTTCCGCTCAATTCCTCAGGATTCACTCCCGGCAGAGGAGTTCCATAAAAGCGCGTGCCGCCCACGCGCCCATTTCTGGTCTTTCGCGCGGATTTTCCCCGACCGTTCGAGGAACCGCTTGCAACGATCCGCGATTTTTTCGGCGAAGTCATTTCTTTTTCTTCGGCGCGAACCGCTTCAATTCCACACCGTGGGCCAACAACGCGCGCATCACTTTCTGCAAGCGATCCACGCGCATGGTACCGTCCATCAGGATGAACCGGTCCGTCTCCACCATCTGATCGTAATTATTCAGAATGCGATCCTGGAAAATCCGGAAGCTCTCCGCCCGGTCGAGCGAAAGGCCCAAATCCATGCCCGCCTCGTAATATTTCAGCTTGGGCCGCCCAGCAGTAATGCGATTCACGGCCACTTCCAGCGGCGCGCGGAAGTAGAACGTAATGTCCGGCACAGGCGCGAAACTATAGAGATTGCGCAGCCAGCGGGGCGAACACCCCCGCGCCGCGTCGCGGGCGAATGCAGTGTAGACGTACCGGTCCGCCAACACCAGATAACCGCCATGAAGTAAGGGCAGGATTTGCCGCTCGCAGCGGTCCGCGAAATCCGCGGCGTGCAGGAGTGAAAAAGTGGTGGGAGTTAGCAGCCGCCGCTGCTTGCCGCGCCGGGTGGCCGATTTCACCAGTGGCGACGAATTCCACTCCGTAAAGTGAATTCGGTAACCGCCAATTTCCAGCCAACGCTTCAGGAGGTACAGCTGGGTGCTTTTTCCCGAGCCGTCGATTCCCTCGACGACCACCAGTGCGCCGGGAAATTCGCGTTTGGCTGGGGCTGTCTGCTCTGGAGCGGGTTCCGCAGCAACCGACATTTCGGGTGTGATGGTAGCCATCCGATCATTCCAAAACGAACCTTATCTTACGTCGGAAGGTCCGGCGGCCGCATGAAAAATGTGTTACATTCAGTCCCGGCCGGGCCGGTGGCTGCGTTCCCGCAAGAGAGCTATAGATGCGAATCATGCGTGCCGAGCCGATCGCGCGTTCGTATTTGTGCGGTTCGGCAGTGGCTTCGCGCGACTGTCGCTGTCGGCAACAGCCGGCAACAGCAACGAGGGCGCATGGTTCAAAAATTCTCGGTACGGGAAGATCTTGCTTCCCCGGCCGCAAAAGCTGCGTTTATCGTCGTTTAATTTCAACCGATTAACCTCGCTTGCAATCGGCACCTAGCGTGCTTGATTGAGGATTGATAGCGTCCTGAAAATTATGCGAATCATAAAATGCAGTCTCATTGCGGTGGTCGTCCCTGTATTGCTGGCCGTGGCCGGCGCGTATGCCGCATCCAATTCCCGGAATCCCGCGGATTGGGTAGTTGTGCCGCCTTCCACTTCGATTCACGTCACCCTGAACTCCGCGCTTTCGAGCAATCACAGCAATCCAGGCGATCGCTTCGAGGCCACCGTGTCGCAGCCCGTTATAGTGAACGGGCAGACGGTGATTCCCAAGGGGGCGGAGGCAACCGGCGTGGTAGTTGATTCGCTGGCGTCCGGCAAAATGGAGAAACGCGCTCACCTGCTGATCGCTCTTGAAACCGTCACAGTGAGTGGCAGCCTGTATCACATCCGCACCGATTCAAACGCGCGGATTGAGGGCCGGCACCGGGGCCACAACTTCAGCTTGATCGGAAGTGGAGCGGGAGCTGGCGCCATCATCGGAGCTATCGCCGGGGCAGGCGCCGGAGCATTGATTGGCGCCCCGATCGGCGCCGGAGCTGGTACTGCGGCTGCGTTTCTTACCGGGAAGCGCGACATCCGGATTGCGCCCGAGACTCCCATGACGTTCGAGCTGGCGCGGCCCGTTTCCATTGACGTAAAAGGCTGAGCCGGCCGGTTCTCCGTGCGAGCGGCGCGCGCGGTTGAGCCCTGCTTGCGCACTCGCATGTAGAGACAGTGTGGCGCCAAGCTGTTCCTCGCCGCCCCCCGCTCCTCTCCGCCCTTCGGTATCCCGGTTCCTCTAAACCTGGCCTGAAATTTCAGCGCGAAAGTGCTAGCGTAAACCTGTCCGCCCTGCGCTATACAGGGATAGCACGCCTTTCGCATGAACACTCGCGCCTGCGCAGATTCGCGGAGGCTGGAGCCTAGATGAGCACTAAGTTCGCCGAGGAATTGATCGCTACTCCCGGGGAAAAGGTGAAGCTCGAAAAATGGGACCCGGAAGACACGCTTGGCTGGGACAAAAACCACAAAATGAGGGCCAGCCTCGATAAAACCATCGACAAACTCGACGGCCTACAATACCTGCTCTATGCGGAGCACAAGCGCGCATTGCTGATCGTGCTACAAGGTCTGGATGCTGCGGGCAAGGACGGAACGATCCGGCACGTGATGTCCGGCGTGAATCCGCAAGGTTGCAGCGTCACTTCCTTCAAGAAGCCGACTTCGGAAGAACTGACACACGATTATCTGTGGCGTATCCACAAAGCGGTTCCTCCGATCGGCGACGTGGGAATTTTCAACCGCTCGCATTATGAAGATGTTTTAGTGGTGCGCGTGCACAATCTAGCGCCGAAGGAGGTCTGGTCGCGCCGCTACGATCAAATCAACGATTTCGAGCGCATGCTGGTGGAAAACAACGTCAAAATTCTGAAGTTTTTCCTTCACATCAGCAACGAGGAGCAAAAGCAGCGCTTTCAGCAGCGCATCGACGACAAAGACCGTCAGTGGAAGATTTCCGAAGCCGATTTCGCGGAACGGAAGTTCTGGGATGACTACACCAAAGCCTACGAAGCGGCGCTTACGAAATGCAGCACTCCGCACGCACCCTGGTACGTGATCCCTTCCAATAAGAAATGGTTTCGCAATCTCGCCGTCTCCCACATCATCGTGGAGACGCTCGAAGC
>JBOGMW010000115.1:0-52979 GCA_050746805.1 Candidatus Acidiferrales bacterium
TATCATTCCCGGCAACGAAAAAGCCATCTTCCGCATGATCGACCATCTCTTCCGACGCCGCGTGCTCGTCTATTACGAAGGTGGACGCTCCGCGCCGATCCACGTATCCGGCCACGCCAGCCAGGAAGAGATGAAAATCCTCCTCCAGTTGGTGCGCCCGAAATATTTCTTCCCAGTTCATGGCGAATATCGCCAGCTTTTTCAACAAGCCGCGCTGTCCGAACAAATGGGCGCTGTTTCCGGGCAGGTTCATTTGCTCGAAAGCGGCCATCCAGTCGAATTTACCGCCGACGGCCGTGCCATCCTCGGCGAATCGGTCCCCGCCGGCCGCGTCATGGTCGATTCTGGTTCGCTCGAAGAAGTCGAAGACGTCGTCATCCGCGACCGGAAGCATCTTTCGGAAGATGGCGTCGTTGTCCCGATCATCGCCATCGACAAGCACACCGGAAGGATCGAAATCTCGCCGGAAATCGTCACGCGCGGCTTTTTGCCCAGCGACGACGGCCAAGCCATCCTTGGCGAAGCTCGCCAAGTCGTTCTCCGCACTGTGGAGCAATCCACCGACGAGGAAAAAATGGACTGGAGCGTAATAAAGGAAAAGATTCGCATCGATCTGAAGCGCTATCTCAATAAACAAACCTCAAAGCGCCCGCTGATCCTTCCGGTAATTCTGGAGGTCTAGGCCGCCCATCGCGAATCAAGCGACACGAAATGCGCCGCTTGACTTTCGCTTTATATTCGCCTAAGCTCGTCCGCGCATCACCACTCCACAAACTCTCTCGGAGGCGTTCACCATGGACCACAAGGAATTCTTCATTAAGTATTGGGAAAAAGAAGCGCCCGCCACTCGCAAAGTGATCGGCCGCATTCCCGAGGATCGCTGCGAGTACCGAGCCGATCCGAAGGCTCGAACCGCCCGCGAAATCGCGTGGCTCATCGTTCGCGAGGAAGCCGCGCTCGTCGATGGCCTGGAAAAGGGCGCGATCAACTGGACAGAAATCCCACCGCCCGGCAAACTTGCTGAAATCGTCTCGCAATACAACCATCAGCACGATTCATTCACTAGCCGCCTGAAGGCGATCCCTCCCAAGCGCTGGGAGGATCAGCTTCCCTTCCAGCTTGATGGCAAGGAATTCATGAAAGATATCGCGTACGATATGGCGTGGGGCTTCCTGATGGATCAGGTTCATCATCGGGGCCAGCTTTCCACGTATTTGCGCCCCATGGGCGCCAAGGTCCCCTCGATCTATGGACCAAGCGCTGACGAATCGTAATCGCAGGGACAGGTGCGCGGTTGTCGTCGGTCTCTAAAAACAATTCGCGCGACTTTGCCGCGGGCGTTCGGCTGCGCGCCTACACTCCTGCCGATTTCGAAAGGCTCTACGTCATCGATCAATCGTGTTACGAGCCTCGCATTGCGTATTCGCGCACCGAACTGCGCCAGTATCTCCGCTTCCCTGGCGCCGATTGCGTGGTCGCGGAAACGATGCAAAAACACTCCGCGGAAGCGATGCCACAAAACGCCGCCGAAGACGATGCCAGGCACAACGCCGCGTCCGCAATGATCGGCTTCTGCATCACCGCGCATAAAACTTCCTGGGGGTACATCATCACCATGGACGTCCTCTCCAGCTATCGCCGCCATGGCGTTGGCTCAATGCTTCTCATTGAAGCCGAACGCCGCCTGATCGCCTCCGGTGTTCGCCAGATAGGTCTCGAAACGGCAACCAACAACTCCCCCGCGATTGCCTTCTGGCAAAAGCACGGCTATCGTAAAAGCGGCATCCGAAAAAATTACTATCCGGGTGGCCGCGACGCCTACAGCATGGCCAAGCGCCTCGCCGGCGTCCAATCGGTTGCGAAAGCAGGATCACAACACTAATGTACCTACTCCGCGTCGTCATCCTCGCCATCGTTCAAGGCCTGGCCGAACTGCTTCCGGTCTCCAGCTCGGCGCACGTCATCGTCGTCGAAAAGCTGATGGGCATGGACCCAGCCGCCCCGGAAATGACGCTTCTGCTCGTCATGCTTCACACCGGCACGATGCTCGCCGTCATCGTTTACTTCTGGCAGCGCTGGCGCCGCACCTTTTTCAACTCCATGCCCGAATTCAAGAATTTCGTCGTCGCCCTCATCGTTGCCACGCTGCTCACGGGCATCGTCGGCGGCGGGATCATCGAGTTCGTCGAGAAAGTGATGATGCGCCACCAGCCGCACGCTTGGGTCGAGCAACTCTTCAACCGCCTCGACCTGATCGCCATCGCGCTGGCGGTAGGGGGAGTATTCATCCTCATCGCTGGCCTAGTCGAAAATCGTCGAGCGCGATCCGGCGCAAGCGCGGCAGCGCCCGGTAGCGAATCAAGCGGAGACGTAGCCGGAAATCCGTCGGCCGCGCCACAATCTCGCGCCAGCGTTTCCGTCGGGATACTCGAAAAGCGCGAGCCATCGCAAACCGCCGCGGCATCGGAAATGTCGCCCGCGCAATATTCTCTGATCGGCGCCATCCAGGGCCTGTGCATTCCCTTCCGCGGCTTCTCGCGTTCCGGCGCAACCATCTCCACCGGGCTGCTTTTGCGCGTCACTCGAAGGACAGCCGAAGACTTCAGCTTCGCCCTCGCGGTCGTGCTCACACCGCCCGCAGATGCCCGCGAGATCTGGCGCCTCTATCAGGCCCAGCACCATCAGCTCGCCGGAGTGATTCCCGCCGCCGCACCAAGCATCGTCGGCATGATCTTCGCCTTTTTTGCTGGATTGCTCGCGCTGAAATGGCTCAGCCGCTGGCTCGAGACGGGCCGCTGGCACCTCTTCGGCATCTATTGCCTCATCGCCTCCGTAGCCGTGGCCTACCTGCATCATCTCGGCTACTAACGCAAGCCCCAAGCAAAGGTAGCCGTTGCCACCTCGGGTCTTAACGCTACCCCGCCTCGCATAGACGTTGTCGTCCCGAACTAAGTCGCAGTTTTCGCGAATGGGGGTGAGGGATCTGCTTTTGCTACTGATTTGTCGTTGATCTTTCTTTATGTAGCGCTGCCCTTCAGGGCAGCAGCCTTAGGTCCGACGGCGTAATGGTGGAACGGCCATGACGGTGTGACGTCGCCACGCACCGAAACATCGTGCCAGGCGCTCACCGCCCGGATTTCGCTGCTTTGCTCTTTCGCGGTTGTTTCTGTGAAGAGGTCTCAACGTTTCGCGCGGCACTCGCGCCACCGGCGCCGACCTGCCCGCAATGCAACGGCAGGTGAACGGCCACAAGAGTGCCTTGATTTTCGTGCGACACAATCTCTAGACTGCCCGAAAGTTGCCGGACGCGTTCGCGCATCCCCAGAATGCCTACCCCTAGCAGAGCCTTGGTTGCGTTTGACTTTAGAACTTCTGGGCGCACGCCCTTGCCGAAATCCCTTATCTCCAGGGCGATCTCATCATCCCTGCGGCGCAAATTCACCTGCACGCGGGATGATCCAGAATGGCGGTGAACGTTTGTAAGGCCTTCCTGCAGGATTCGGAACAAGGCAATTTCCGCCTCGGCGGACATGCGCGGAAAATCCGACTCCACATCAACCAGCACTTCCATTCCACTCCGGCGCGAAAATCCATCTATGTACCATTTCACCGCCGGGCCCAGGCCAAGTTCGTCGATCAGAGGCGGATGCAAGAGGTAGGAAAGCGTCCTCACTTCTTCAGTAATTCGTCCGTTGATGGCGGCGCACTCGGATACCAGCTTTCGCGCCTCGGAGTCTAACTCCCCTTCGCGATCCAGCAGGTTCTGGAGCATCATCGACTGCACGGCCAGGCTCTGGCCGGTAATATCGTGCAAGTCGCGGGCGATGCGGCGCCGCTCCTCATCCTGTAGCGACAATAACCGCGCCGAAACCTCCCCGAGACTTTGCTCGGTCAACTTCAATTCTTCGGTAACTTTCACCATGGCTGTCAATTCCGTTGCCACCAGGCAGAAATGGATCTCTTTCGAGCCTTTCACTTTCTGAGGACCCAAAGTAAAACGAATGGTGCGCTGGCCATCACCTCCGCTGCGCAGCACCACCTCTCCGGCTGTTCCCTTGCGAATGAGCCGCGCCAAATCGTCGCATCTGGCAGACGGCAAACATTCGAGCAGTTGCGCGCCGATAAGCTGCTCGCGTGGCGCCCCTAAAATTTCCGCAAGGCGGTCGTTCGCATACAGGATGTTTCCCTCCGCATCCAGCGTCGCCGCTCCCTCCGAAAAGTTATCAACCAGAACCCGGTATGGGTGCTCGGAGTCTTGTAGGACGACCACCTGATCGCCCTCCTTGCCGGAGACTACCAGCGCATCGATTCCCCCTCTTCGAATCGCGTGTACGATTTCCTCGAATTCGGTATGTTGCGTCATCTCTGCCTCCACCCCCACGTCTACCTCCAAAACCTAGGCTCTCCGTCGCGACGAGCGTTTTTTGCCATTCGCCGCCTTACCGCTCCTCTTAGGTTGATCCTTCTCGAGGATGTCCAGGCCCACCAGCACTCGCTCGGTATCGGACAAGTCGCCGATGATTTTGCGCAAAGGCACGGGGACTTGGCGTACCAGCGTTGGGATGGCCAGTATTTGGTGGTCCTGCGCCAGAGCGGGATTTTTCAGCAGGTCGACGACCAAGATCTTGTAGCGCCCACTGGGATGTTCCGAGCAAATCGTTTTCAGATTGGAAATGGCGGCAAGCGATTTGGGAGTCTGGCCCGCGACGTAAAGTCGCAGAAGTGTTTCCGGTTTAGAGCTATCTTCCTTGGCAGCTTTTCTCATTGCGTTTTGCCTTTCACCGACTCCCATTGAAAGATTATGCTGAAGAAGCAGCGCGGCGGCTCTTGGCCATATCATCTCGATCTTCCTGCTGTTGCGCCGCGCGTTGATCCTCTTCTTTGATGCGCCGTTCGCTCCCATGAATCTGAGAGGATAATTCCGCTTGTAAAGCTGCAATCTGCGCTTCCAGAGCTACGCGTTTCCGGAGCGCTTCGTTCTCTCTGAGCTGCACTTCCCGCTCGCGGACCGTGGCCTCAGCCGCTTCTTTCGCCTGTTGCGCCACGCGCGAAGAACCTGTAAGCACGCCACCTACGCCAACATAGACGGGAACAAGATCGATCCCGTCTCCTGAGATCACGAATTCACGAACTTGATTGGAGTGCGCCATGCCCCGCGACTTCAGCACGTAAATACAACGATTCCGTTCGCCATTCAGCTCCACATCGCGAAGCAATATCCAGGAGTCCGCCAGCGAGGAGATCCCGATGTTCGTACTTTCCAAGTCCTCGTTGCGGCTGGTGAGATCGATCAACATGGCTGTGACGCCTCTCGTCTTCAGGAAATCGACCAGCCGTATGAGCATCGACTTCGCTTCCAGTGCCGAACTTCCGGTTAGGAGATTCGATATCGGGTCCACCACCACTGCGCTCGGCTTCCATTTCTCCACCAATTTGTGGATGCGCAGCAGGTGCATCTCAAGCCCGTATTGCGTTGGCCGCCAGGTTTCGTGAATCAACAGTTCTTTCCCGGCCCACTTTTCGAGGTCGAGGCCTATGGACCGCACATTTCGGGCCACCTGCTCCGGTGATTCTTCGAATCCCACGTATAGGCAGCGTTCGCCCTTTTGGCAGACTGCCCCGGCAAAAGCGGTCGCAAGGGTGGTCTTGCCTGTTCCTGCCGTGCCGCTCAGCAGGACGCTCGATCCCCGGTAAAATCCCTTCCCCTCCAGCATTTCGTCCAGGGCTGCGATCCCCGAGGATACGCGCTCGTCACTCACCTTGTGGCGTAGCCGGAGACCGCTAAGAGGAAGGACGGACATCCCCGATTCATCGATCAGGAAGGGATACTCGTCCATTCCATGCTCGGTGCCTCGGTACTTCACGATACGCATGCGCCGGACCGAAGTCTGTTCGTTCACACGGTGGTCCAGCAGTATCACGCAGTCGGAGACGTATTCTTCCAGCCCTTCTCGGGTCAGAGTTTTGTCTCCTTTTTCGGCCGTTACCACCGTGGTGAGCCCGCGCTCTTTCAGCCAACCAAAAAGACGGCGAAGCTCGGCGCGAAGGATGCGCTGGTTCGAAAAACTGGTAAATAGCGCCTCTAGTGTGTCCAGCATCACCCGCTTCGCGTGAATCGTTTCCACTGCATGCTGAATGCGAATGAAGAGGCCTTCGAGATCGAATTCGCCGGTCTCGTGAATCTCACCGGGTTCGATGCAGATGTGATCCAGGAAGAGTTTCTTTCTTGCGGCTAGATCCTTGAGGTTGAATCCGAGAGAAGCTACGTTGCGGGCTATCTCTTCCGGCGATTCCTCAAAAGCGATCAGCACTCATGGCTCATCGAACTGCGCGGCTCCGCGAACCAAAAATTCGATCCCCAGCATCGTCTTGCCGCTGCCGGGACCACCGCAAAAGATCGTGGTGCGGCCACGCGGAAGCCCGCCGTTGGTGATCTCGTCCAGACCGCGAATTCCGGTAGGAGCCTTGTCGATAGGCGTGAGAGCGTGAGTAGGCACTTGGGACGTAAGTTTAGGCTTGGCAGGCACCGATCCTACCTCCAATGAATTGAACTGAGTGCAGGGCCCGAAAACGCTAGTACGAGGGCCGATCAACTGCCCGGCAAAGGTATCACATACAATCGGGTCAAGGTTGCACCATCCCACGCCTAACTGCATACCGCACCAGACTGGCCGTCTCGTGAATATCAAGCTTCTGCATCAGCCGCGTTCGGTGCGACTCGGCTGTCTTTACTGAAATTCCCAGAATCGTACCCACGTCTTTGGTCGATTTGCCTTCAGCAACCAACTGCAGGACTTGTCGCTCGCGGGGCGTCAGTGAATCAGCGGGCTTCTTGGACTTCGATCGATAGGCTTCCATCAGCGAGCGCGAGATCCCCGGGCTGAGATAGACTTCACCGGCCGAAACCCGACGCATCGCCTCGACCAGGTCGCGAGCCGCCTGACTCTTCAAAACATAGCCTTTTACCCCCGCATCGAGCGCCTGGGAAAGATATGGTTCTGCATCGTGCTGGGTTAGAAGGATCGTCTTGACCTTCGGAAAGGCATGGCTGATGGCGCGAGCAGCCTCCAGCCCGTTCAGGACTGGCATCGCTATATCCATGACCATGATGTCGGGATGCTGTAGCTCAGCTTGACGCACAGCTTCCTGGCCCTCAGCCGCCTCTGCCACGATTTCAAAACCTTCGTGTTCAAGAAGCGATTTCAAGCTTTCTCGAACCAAGGCATGATCCTCAGCTAATCCAACGCGAATGCGCACTTATGGCTCCTTGGGACTCGAAGAGATAAAGCACGGGTCCTGGCTAGCTCGGTAGATTCGCAATTAAGGAATCTCTTCGTCTAAAAGGAATCAACGATAAGACAAGGCTTCTCCGTACCGCAATCGGGTAGAGTCTCTCTAACATCTATAACTAGTTATATATGCGGGCGTTTACACCTAGTCAATCAACCCGATTGTCTATGAATTCGTGCCGTGGGAAAAAGTCCGGTGGGGAGCGGCGCTAGCAGCCCGGGAGGGGCTGGAAAAGGGTGCTGGGAATGAAAAGAATGCGAGTATTAATATCGGGCCATCATCAGATCGCCCACACGATGCTGCGACATCTTACTCGTCGTCCCGGCTACCACTGGCACGTCTGCTGCGAAGTCGCCGACGGTCCTTCCGCCGTTATCAAGGCCTTTGAGCTCAGGCCCGACCTCGTCGTCCTCAATGCCGAGACGCCGGTGCTCGACGGGGTCAGCTCAGGACGAGAAATCCGAGTTTTCCTGCCCGAGGTTCCGATTTTTATCTGTACCTCCTTCGCGCTTTTTCGCTTGGAAGCTCTGGCCAGATGCCCGCAGCGGGCCGCCACATTCACGCAGTGATGGAGGCTCCAGCTTTACCACGCCGGTACGAAATCTGTACCCGGGGCCAGTAGAAGGATCGCCCAAGTCTGCGATCGTCGATCTCTCTTGGTGTGCGCGCCGGAGCAATTCGTCGCGTAAATAGCGGCTTCGCTTCTAGCGGCCGGTTACGCTGAGGTTGTGCGAGCCGGCGAAAAGAAACAGCCCCGTGGCAGCCGACTGCGGAATCCACCAGGAGCGCTGCAGCAGTCCGTTCTCACTCCGCTGCATATGGCGGGCGATGAAATCGAGGGCTACAGGCGCCAACTGAATGGCGGCATAAAGCGCATCGGATCCGGCAAACGGACGAATCAGCGGATCGGCCTCCACTGCTCCACGTGAAAGAGCGGATCGGGTGGTGTAAGCATCGAAAGTGGCTGCGCTGTGGTCGGCAATCGAAAGCAGGATCCAAGCTTTTCGCGAAGGCACGCCCTCAACGCCAATGGTCCGTGTTGGCTTGCCGGCGGGGAGCTCCGGCACATGAATCGTTTCGAGCGCTTGCGAGTTTTGGGCGGCGGGAGCGGCGCTATCCGCAAAGAGAGTGGCAGATTCCGACTTCGTTGCGGCCGCAGTGTCAGCGGCCGGCTTGTTCGGGATCGGAGCCGCAGGCAGCGCAGTCGCGGGCTGGGCGGACGCGACGGCGGCAACAGCGGCTTTCGGGACAGCTTGGATGCTCGGCGTAATGTTAAGCAGGAGAACGGCAAATGCTAGGACCAAGTGGTCTCCTTGATATGGGCAATTCCCAAAAGAGCACGACCAGTACCACGGTACTGATTGCGACTAAGTGGCCGCGTTGCATATGTTTTCGGATCGCGAGGTAGCTTGGTTTGGCGAGCGAGCTGTTTTCTGGTCGCGAAAGTGGCAAAACCATTCCACATTGTTCCAAGAATTTTTCTCAGGGCTATTACCGATGACGATCGAAGTTGAATTAAGGCGAGACCGGAAGGCACGGCCGCGAAGGCCGTCGCTTAGCGCGATTTCGCGATGGATTGGAGGCTGGCGCGGGCAGCGGAGATGGTGCGCTCGATATCCTCGCCCGTGTGAGCCGCCGAGATGAATAGCGCCTCGAACTGCGAGGGCGGCAGCAGCACTCCGCGCGAAAGCATCTCGCGGAAAAACGCCGCAAACAAGGAGGTGTCGGAGCGCTTTGCTTGCGAGTAATTGGTCACGAAATCGGCGTTGAAGAACAGCGTGAGAAGCGAGCCGACCGCGTTCACTTGACCGGGAATCGCGGATTCTTTCAGCGCCTGGCGCAGACCTGCCGCCAGTAGGCTGGCTTTCGCGCTCAGCGCATCGTAAAAGCCTTCTGTTTGCAGCATCGGAAGGCTGGCAAGACCGGCGCGCATTGCCAGCGGGTTTCCGGAAAGCGTACCCGCCTGATAGACGGGTCCGAGCGGAGCGACCATTTCCATCAGCTCGCGACGCCCGCCGTAAGCGGCAACCGGCAGGCCCCCGCCGATGATTTTCCCCAGGATCGTCAGATCCGGCTGGACGCCGAACACGTTCTGCGCACCGCCGTTGGTAAGGCGAAACCCGGTGATCACTTCATCGAAGATTAGCAGCGCGCCGTCGCGGGCCGTGATTTTGCGAAGCGATTCAAGGAAACCCGGCGCTGGCGGCACAACGCCCATATTCGCCGCCACCGGTTCGACGATGATTGCAGCGATTTTCCCCGCGCGATCGGTGAACAGGCGCTCGACGGCCGCGATGTCGTTATACGGTGCGTTGAGGGTGAGCTTCGCGAACGCTTCCGGTACTCCCGGGCTCGACGAAATAGACAAAGTGGCCAGCCCCGAGCCAGCCTCGGAGAGAAATGCGTCGGCGTGGCCATGGTAGCCGCCCTCGAATTTGAGGATTAGGTCGCGGCCTGTGACAGCGCGAGCCAGGCGGATGGCAGACATCGCAGCTTCGGTTCCCGAGCTAACGAAACGGATTTTCTCGATGGAAGGAATCGCGCGCGCAATGTGCTCGCCCAGCTCAATTTCCAGCGGTGAGGTCATGCCGTAGCTGGTGCCGCGCTGGGATTGATCGGCGACAGCGGAAACTACGTCGGGGTGGGCATGGCCGAGGATCAGAGCGCCCCAGGAGCAGATGTAATCGATGTACTCGCGGCCGTCCACGTCCCAAACGCGCGAACCCGCAGCGCGGTCGATCACGAGAGGTGTACCGCCGACCGCCCGGAAGGCGCGGACGGGACTATTCACACCGCCGACGAGAATTTTCTGAGCGCGGTCGAAAAGCGCGGAAGAGCGTGGGCGCTCCGTGTGGTCGGTTGATTGATCGGAATGTTTGGACGTTCCGCTGGCCATGGGATCGGCGACGCTAGCAGTGCTTCAACCAACGAGCGAGGTCTTTGGCGTGATATGTGAGAACGATGGAAGCGCCGGCGCGCTGAATGCCGGTCATGATTTCAAGAACGATGCGCTGCTCGTCGATCCAGCCGTTTTTCGCGGCGGCTTTGACCATCGAATATTCTCCGCTCACGTTGTAGGCGGCGACGGGCACGTCGAAGCGCTCGCGCACGGCGCGAATCACGTCGAGATACGGAAGTGCGGGCTTGACCATGATGATGTCCGCGCCTTCTTCCAGGTCAAGCGCCACTTCGTGGAGCGCTTCGCGCGAATTGGCGGGATCCATCTGATAGCTGCGGCGATCGCCGAACTGCGGCGTGGAGTCCGCGGCTTCGCGGAACGGCCCATAGAACGCGGAGGCATATTTGGCTGCGTAGGAGAGAATCGCGATATCGGTAAAGCCGTTGGCGTCGAGTTTGCGGCGAATCGCTCCGACGCGGCCGTCCATCATGTCCGAAGGCGCGACCATATCGGCACCCGCTCGGGCATGGGACAGAGCGGCATTGGCGAGCAGTTCGATGCTCGGATCGTTGAGTACCTCGCCGTCTTTGATGACCCCGCAATGGCCATGGCTGGTGTACTCGCACAGGCAAACGTCGGTGATGACGAGCAGGTTGAGCTGGGCCTTGCGGATGGCGCCAATCGATTGCTGCACGGCGGCGTTTGGATCGGCGGCTTCGGAGCCGGTTTCGTCCTTGTGCTCGGGCAAGCCGAAAAGAATCACAGCCGGAATGCCAAGATCGGCAACTTCGCGGCATTCTTCGACGATCTGATCCGGCGACTGCTGAAAAATACCGGGCATGGAGCTGACTTCGGCTCGGACTCCTTTGCCGGGACATGCGAACATCGGAAATACGAGGCCGCTGGTCGAAAAGCGAGTTTCGCGCACGAAGCCGCGAAGCGCTTCGGAACGCCTTAGGCGGCGCGGGCGATGAATGGGGAAAGTCATGGGCGAATCTTAGCTCGATCCCCTTCGGCGAAGTATTCTTCCATCGCTTTGACGACGGCCGTGACGCCCGGCTGCGGCGACTCGAACGCAACGGGAGCGCCGGCATCACGAATCGCACCGGAAGTGGTCGGGCCGACCGCGCCAAATGCCGAATGTTTCGCGAGTTGCATCATCGCCGCTTTTCCAACCGTCTCAGCAAAATTCCGGAATGCCGACGGGCTGCCAAAGAAAATCAGATCCGCGCCGTCGCGCTGAATGCGAGCCAGCGCGTCGTTATCAATCGATTGTGGCACACAGGTACGATAGGCGACAACCGATGTGACGATCGCGCCAGCTTCGCCGAGCACGGCGGAGATGCGATCTCCCGCCCGATCGCTTTGCGGCAGCAGAATCTTCTGGCCGCGCGCGAGCGGCGCGAAGGCGGCGACGAACTCAGGACCGGATCGCGCGCCAGAGGCGACGAAATCCGGCGGACAGCCCTCTTTCGCCGCAACCTCGGCGGTGGCAACACCCAGGGCTGCCACTTTGGGATGTCCCGGCGGCGGAACCGACCGCATCGAGTCGAGTTTGCGCTGGCGCTCGCGGAAAAAGCGCACTGCATTCTGACTGGTGAACGCGAGCCAGTCGAACATATCAAGATGGGAAATTGCGGAATCGAGCGGGCCCCAATCATCGGGGCCGACAAAGTCGATACATGGCAAAAGGGTGACGAAAGCTCCGGCTTCGCTGAGTGCGCCGAACAACTTAGGCGACTGCTCGCGCGCTCGAGTCATTACGATACGTTTGCCTGCTAGCGGTTTGTTGGTGGCGCTCATGCCATGCCCGCTTCCGATGTCTTAGAAGCCTTGGCCGATGGTGCGGCCGGCCATCCGCAATATATTGTCGGCGCCCGCTTCGAGCAGAGACGCGCCGAGGCGTTCGCCGACGGCGGCGGCATCAGCGACTGGACCTTCTTCGCTCGATTGCACGTGTTCCGAGCCGCGCAGCGAAAACACGGCTGCTTCGAGATGCAAAATGTCGCCGCGCACGCGGGCTAGCGCGCCAAGCGGAATCTGGCAGCCACCTTGAAGCTTGCGAAGGACGGCGCGTTCAGCGGTCACACACGCGCGCGTCTCGGCATGGTCGAGCAACGCGACCAGCGCGGCAGTCTCCGTATCGGCCGATCGCGTTTCGATTCCCAGCGCGCCCTGGCCGGCCGCCGGTAGGATGATTTCTTGGTCGAGAACCTGCGTAATTTTACCGGCAAGTCCCAGTCGATTCACGCCCGCCATCGCTAAGATGATGGCGTCAAAATCGCCGGATTCCAGTTTTTTGATACGCGTATCGACGTTGCCGCGCAAATCGGCGACCTCGAGATCGGGCCGGTGATGCCGCAACTGTGCCTGCCGCCGCAAACTACTGGTGCCAACGCGCGCACCGAACGGCAAAGTCTTCAGGGTGCGGCCCTGGCGCGAAATCAGGCAATCGCGCGGGTCTTCGCGCTGCGTGATAGCCGGAAAAGCGAGCCCTCTTGGCGTTTCGGTAGGTACGTCTTTCATGCTGTGCACGGCAAGGTCAACGGAGCCAGCGAGCAACGCGTCCTCGATTTCCTTGATGAAAATTCCTTTGGCGACGTTTCCGGCGCTGTATTCCGCGAGCGGTTTCGCGACTGAAGCAGATTGCATGTGATCGCCAGCGGTGCGGATGCGGACAATTTCAATTTCCACGCCAGCCGATGCTCTGATGCGGTCAGCGATGAAATTCGCTTGCCAGAGCGCGAGGGCGCTGCCGCGCGTGCCGATATGCAGACGCGTCACTCGCCGCCTTGGCCGGAATTCCCGGGGCCGTCTTTCGGAGCCTTCTGGGAGATGCCGAAGAGGTGCCGGAGCGCGTCCAGAGCTCCCAGATGTCCGCGCATCGAGTGAGTTTGCCGAAGGCGCTCGGCCGGCTCGACGAGGATGCGTTCGACAAGCTCTTCGGTGACGTCGGCGAGGCGTTGACGTTCTTCTTCAGAAATGTGCCCTAGCGCAGCGAGACGTTCCCGCAGCAACTCGTCGCGATGGCGGTGAAAATGTCCGCGCAGTTCGTCCACAATGGAACCGGCGGCCAGCGCGGCGCGCCAAGATTCGAATTTAGCCACGTGTTCGGTAACGATTAATTCAGCACGAGGGATTTCGGCTTCGCGGGCGCGACGATTTTGCTCCACAATTTCGCCGAGTTCGTCCACGTTGTAGAGGTAGAGGTTGTAAAGCCCTGCTGCGTCCGGAGCGACATTGCGCGGAACGCCGAGATCGACCACGAAAATGGGCTTGCCAGCCCTGGCGCCGACCGCGGTTTCAAGCATCGCGCGCGTGAGCACAGGTTCGGAGCCGCCGACCGATGTGACGATCACATCAGGCACGACCAGCACGGATTCCAGCGATTCCCACGGCACGGCTTTGCCGTCGATGCGCCGAGCAAGTTCTTCGGCGCGATCGAGCGAGCGGTTCACTATTTGCAGCCTGCCGATACCGCGATTGCGCAAATGCTCGACCACCTGATCGGCGACGGCCCCCGCGCCCACGATCAGCGCCGCACGTCCCTTGAGGTTACCGAATACGCGCTCGGCAAGCTTGACGCCCGCAAAAGCCACGGACATGGGCCGCGCGCCCACTTCCGTCTCCGCGCGAATCCGCTTCCCTACTTCCAGCGCACCCTGAAACGCGCGATTCAGCACCGGACCGGTGGAACCATATTCGAGTGCCTGACTATACGCCGTGCGCAATTGCCCGAGAATTTCCGCCTCACCAAGGAGCATCGAATCGAGGCCGGCAGCTACGCGAAAGAGATGCTGAACCGCGTCTCGGCCGACCCAGCGATAAAGGCGGCCGTCAAAATCGGCTCGCGGAATGCGGTGGAAGGAGGTGAGGAATTCCTCCATCGCTTCGGTCACCGGGACGCCGGCGTCCGCCGGAACTCCGTACAGTTCGCTGCGATTGCAGGTGGAAAGGACGATGGCTTCTTGGAGAATGCCCTGCTGCCGGAGAGACGTGGCGGCGGCGCGGGCCTGTTCGGCCGTGAATGCTACGCGCTCGCGAAACTCAACAGGAGCGGAGCGATGATTGCAGCCGATCAGAGCGATTTGCGCGGTAGCTCGGGGATCGGTGGCCGCCAGTGGTTTCGTATTGGAAGGTGTGATGGCCATCAGAGGAAACGGTGAAAGCTCGTGAAGTACAAGTTCACAGCCGTGTAGCTGAACAGCACCACCGCAAAATTGAGCGCGCAAATCTTGGCTGCGCGTGCTCCGCGCCATCCAGACGTGCGCGAGAGGCTTAGATACGCCACATATATGACGAAAATAGCGAGCGTAACAACTACTTTCGGATCGGCCCAAGCGATCGTGCCGGCAAGGCGGCGCTCGTACATGAAGCCGAGCGAAACGCCGACGATCATCGTGGCAAGCCCTACGTAGACGCTGCTGCGCGACATGCGATCGAGTACGTCGAGCGAGGGGAAGCGCCAGAACGTCGCGCTGGTGTGGCGGGAGCGCAATACGCGGTCCTGAAACAAGTACACCAAACTCAGAAGGAACGAAAGCCCGAACGCAGCATAAGCCCACGTATCGAGCGTGACGTGCAGGGCAAATAGAGAGCTGCGTGCGGACGGCGCTGCCACAACATTGTTGGGCGCGAAGCCGGCAACCAGCGCGACCCATGCCACCAGGACCGGCGTGACCAGAGCGCCGACGGAGCGCTGCCGATGCAGGACCTCCAGACCCAGATACGTGACCGCCAATAGCCAGGCAAAAAGCGACATCGATCCGTACAGATCGTCGTAAGGCAACGCATGAGTCCAGTGCGACCGCTGCAGCAGCGCGAAATAATGGCAGACAATCCCGGATGCCAGGAGAAATGACGCCAGCCGGCCCAGCCATATGTCGGGCGCGTACAAAATTCGGGCGTAACAGGCAAAGCTCGCCGCGTACACCACGATGCTGACGTAGGTCATGTAATGATGCATATGGACCGCTTTTTCCCCAGTGGGAAATTATATCGCGTATTGCGGCTTAGAACCCGCCAGATTGAACTGGTGAATAGTCCGGAGGATAGGGTTCGCGGCTAGCGCCTCGGACGGGCGACTAGCGATTTCTGCTATCATGGATAAGAAGACTTCCGCTGAATGATCGAGAAAAGCGAAAACAAGCGAGCAATGTTCCTGCGCGCCTGCCGCTGCGAGCAAACGGAGCGCGTGCCGGTATGGATTATGCGGCAGGCAGGTCGGTACTTGGCGGAATACCAGGCGGTTCGCGCGAAGCATAGCTTTCTGGAAATCTGCAAAACTCCAGAAGTCGCTGCGGAAGTGTCGATTCAGCCGCTGCGCGTACTGGGCGTCGATGCGGTGATCGTGTTCTCCGATATCTTAATGGTCGCCGAAGCCATGGGGCTGCCGCTGGACGTCCCCGATTCGGGCCCGGTGCTTTCGAATCCCGTGCGTGATATGGCCGGCGTGCGGCGGCTGCGCGATTTTGATCCAGAACGCGAGACGAGATTCGTCGGTGATGCGATCCGCGCGATCCGCGGCGAAATTGGCCCGGACGTACCGATTATAGGCTTTGCAGCGGCGCCCTGGACATTGGCGTGCTATATGATCGAAGGGCGCACGCGCGGAGACATTTCACGCGCCAAATTGATGTTACGCGACGAGCCGGATACGGTACGAGAACTGCTCGACCGTATTGCGAAATGCACGGCTCGCTATTTGCTCGCGCAGATTGCAGCAGGCGCGGACGTGGTGCAGCTTTTCGATACCTGGGCCGGGGAGTTAGCTGAGAATCAGTATGCGGAGTTCGAGCTACCCGCCACGCAAGCGGTGATTCGGGCGCTCGCGGATACTGGCGTGCCGCGAATTTTGTTCGCCAAGGGTACGGCGCGGCACCTGAGCAATTTGGCAAACACTGGCGCGGACGTTTTGAGCGTGGATTGGAGTACCGATTTGGCTGATGCGCGACGGGACCTGGGCGATCGCATGGCGCTGCAAGGCAACGTGGATCCTTCGATTTTGTTGGGCGATGAGGGCGCCGTACGACGCGCGGCGCGCGAAGCAGTGGAGAAAACCGGTGGCTTCGCGCATATCTTGAACCTAGGCCACGGAATTTTGCCGAACACGCCGGTGGCGAATGCAAAGGCGTTCGTTGAAGAGGGTCAAGCGGCGCCAGTTGCGGCGCGCGTGCAAATGGAGCGCGCGAATTAGAACGCGACGCGTCCTATTGCGATGGGAATCGCTTTGTAACGAAATGAGCGAAAAAGTTGATGGCGGAAACTGGAACAATGCCGGATAGCTCCATCGAGATCGCGCAGTTTTCGGACGAAGTTCTTGAGAAGTACAATCGTCCTGGACCGCGCTATACCAGTTATCCGACCGCGCCGGTGTGGAAAGAAGATTTCGGACCCGGGGATTTCGAAGCGGCGGCTGCAAAAGCGGACGAGCGCGGGACGCCTGTGTCGCTCTACATGCATCTGCCGTTCTGCGAAAGCCTGTGCTTGTTTTGCGCGTGCAACGTTTCGATTCAGAAAGACAAGCGCGTCACGATTCCCTATCTCGCGGCGCTGAAGCAGGAAATCGAGCACGTCGCTCCGATGGTTTCGCGAAAACGCCCGGTGACTCAGTTTCACTGGGGCGGAGGCACGCCGACGTATCTTTCTCCCACGCAGATGGAAGATCTTTTTGGATACACGCGCGAGCGTTTCACTTTTGCGGATGACGCGGAGATCGGCATCGAAGTCGACCCGCGCGTGACCACCGTTGCACACCTCGAAACTCTGCGGCGGCTAGGCTTCAATCGGCTGAGCATGGGCATTCAGGACTTTCAGCCGAAAGTGCAGGAGACCATCCACCGCGTACAGCCGTATGAAATGACGCGCGATCTGATCCTGGCGGCGCGCAAACTGGAATTCCTCAGCCTCAACGTCGATTTAATTTACGGGCTGCCATATCAGTCCGCCGAAGGCTTTCGGACTACCATCGAGCAGGTGCTGACGCTGGAGCCGGATCGCGTGGCAATGTTCAGCTACGCGCACGTGCCGTGGCTGAAGAAGCAGCAGGGCTCGTTCCAAGGACATTTGCCCGAGGGCCGCGAGAAATTTCGCATCCTGCGCGCCGGACTGGCGGGGTTTCTAGGCGCCGGATACGTGTACATCGGCATGGACCATTTCGCGTTGCCCGGCGACGAGCTCGCCATCGCGCAACAGAACCGTACCCTGCATCGTAATTTTCAGGGCTACACCACGAAAGCCGGCGCGGACCTCTACGGCATGGGCGTAAGCGCGATCAGCTCCATCGGAGCGGCTTACGCGCAGAACCGGCGCGAGGTGCCCGCTTATCAGACCGCAGTCGAAGAAGGCGGCGCGGCTACGATGCGGGGTTACCGGCTCTCCAAGGACGACGAGATTCGCCGCGAGGTGATCGGGCGGCTGCTCTGTCACACCGTAATTCCCAAGAGCGAGATCGAGCGCGACTTCGGCATCGCATTCGATGAATATTTCAATGAGGAACTCGATCGCCTCGAAGAATCCCGCGCCGAAGGGTTGGTCGCGCTGGCGCCAGGCGAAATCCGAGTCACTCCACTTGGCCGCATCTTCATCCGGAACGTGGCCATGATTTTCGATTGTTACTTACGCGAGCAGCAGATGGATCAAAAGCCGCTCTTTTCGAAGACGCTGTAACGAGGGCACATGCCCGATTCGCAGCTGACCGATTCCAAACAAGTGGTGGTGATCGGTGGTGGAATTTCCGGGCTGGCGTGCGCCTATCGATTGCAGCAGCACGGCGTGCAGGTGACGCTGCTCGAAGCGAACGAACGCCCTGGCGGGCTGATCGGCTCGGTTGAAAAGGACGGCTTCCTTTTTGAATCGGGACCGCAGAGTTTTCAAGGCACGGAAACCCTCCTGCGGCTCGTCCGCGAATTGGGAATTGAAAGTGAGCTATCGAAAGCTGACCCTAAAGCTCCCCGCTACGTGCTACGAAGCGGCAAGCTGCTGAAAATCCCGATGTCGCCGCAAGCGATCTTGAGCACTTCCCTGCTCGGGCTGGGCTCGCGATGGAAAGTCGCATCCGAGCCATTCCGCAAGACGCGCCCGCCCAGCGAGGAAGAATCCGTGGCCAAATTCGTGCGCCGTAAATTTGGTCACGAAATTCTAGAATATCTTGTTTCGCCGTTCGTTTCCGGCGTGTATGCAGGAGACCCCGAGCGATTGAGCCTTCGCGCCGCGTTTCCCACGCTCGAAGCATGGGAGCGCGAGCACGGCAGCGTATTGCGCGGCGCCATTAAATCGCGCTCGGCGCAATCGAAAGCCTCCCGCGGCGCGCCACCGCTTTGTTCGTTCCGCCGAGGCGTAGCTACCCTGGCGCGCTCGATTGCCGCCAAGTTGACGGATCGATTCCTGCCGGGGGCGTGCGTAGACGGTGTGAGTCCATGCGAAGGCGCGGGGAATGGTCTGTTGCGGATTCGCTTCACGCGAAACGGTCAACGTGAAACGGTTGTTGCCAATGCGGTGGTGATCGCCACGCCGGCAACTGTAGCGTCGCGGCTCGTTGCAACGATTGCTCCGTCTCTCGTCCCCGCGCTTGCGGGGATTGCCTACGCTCCGATCGCCGTCGTTGGGTTTGGGTACTACGCAAGGCAGATTGGGCAACCGCTGGACGGCTTCGGCGTATTAATACCGCGCGCGGAAAAAATCCGTACACTCGGGGTCGTTTGGAACTCGTCACTTTTCGCCGGCCGTGCTGGAGAAGGCCGCGTCGTCTTAACCGGCATCATCGGCGGCGCCACGGATCCGTCGATCGTCAAGGAGTCCGACGAAGCGATTTCGTCGATGGTCCAACAAGATTGCGAGGGAGTGCTGGCGATCACCGGGCCGCCGATTACCACATCCGTGTGGAAGTACCCCGAAGCTCTGCCGCAGTACAATTTAGGGCACGCACACGTGGTGAGGGCAGTTCGTGAAGGCGCACGTGCCAAACCCGGCTTGTTTTTAGCCGGTAATTATCTGGGCGGTCCTTCGATAGGAAAATGCGTTGAAGAAGGCTTCGGCACCGCGGACGCAGCCACCGCATACGTGCAAGGGGACCCGTCCGGCTGTTCGTAGCAACTGAACATCGGGAATGGCAATCCGTCCAACTTAGGTTGGCCGTTACGAGATCACCCGCTATAATGCGTTCGAGAACGCGATGCCGCCTATACAAAAATCCCGACGTGAAGCGCTTGAGACGTTCGTAGCGCAAAAGCCCAGCGACGCGTTCGCTCGCTACGGACTCGCGCTCGAATGCGCGAATCTGGGAGATGGCGAAGCCGCCGCCACTCATTTCCAACGACTGCTCGAAGACAATCCACAGTACGTGGCGGGCTATTTTCAATTTGGGCAACTCCTGGGGCGCATCGGACGAATCGAGGAAGCGCGTAAAGTGCTTTCGGACGGGATCGTAATGGCGCAGAAAACTGGCGACGCGCACGCACGCGATGAGATGGAGGCGGCCCTGGGCCTGCTCCGCTAACCCAGCCGAGCCGCCCGAGACATATTCAATGGAAAGACCTGCGCGCATACCGCTTTTTCCTCTGGACGTGGTGCTCTTGCCGCAGATGCCTTTGCCGTTGCACATCTTCGAGCCGCGCTACAAAGTGATGATTCGGCGATGCCTGGACGAAAAAATCGAGTTTGGCATGATTCTGGCCACCAGCCAGGGCATCGCCTCGGTCGGCTGCATGGCGGAAATCGTCAGCAAAGTTCGCGACTACGCCGACGGCCGCATGGACATCCTCGCAGAGGGGCGGGCGATTTTCCGGCTCGAGCATTTGCTGGAAGAGAAGGAATACTACGAAGGCCGCGTCGAGTACCTGCAGGACACTCCGCATTCGCTCGACGCCGAGAAAGAGTCGAAACTGCTCGGAGGTTTCGCTGAATGCCACGAACTGCTCGCCGGCCGAGCCTGGTCTGGCGCGAGCGAGCAAGAATTGCCAATTCTTGTGTATCATTTGGCCGCGCAGCTTCCCGTGGAGCTCGAAATTCGGCAAGTGTTGCTCGAAACGCGCTCCGAAAGCGAGCGGCGCAACCTGCTGCTTCGATGGATTGCCGATTTCCTTCCCAAACTCAAAGAACGCCACCGCGCGCAACGGAGCGCATCAGGCAACGGCCACGCGTGAGCGATGCTCAATCCAAATTAGGATGGCGCGGGGCGTTCCTCTATAATGAAAAAGAATCGCGTAGCGGAAAGCATCGTTGGCTTTCCAAGGGGAGCGGCCGCCCCAAGGTGAAAATAATGAGCAGTCATCCAAAAACATTGGGCGAACTTCGCAAGAGTCAGTGGTCGGAAGAACGAATCGCCGACCGCACGGTTCGGCAAGAGACTCGCGAGAATCTTCTCCAGAAAATGGAGAAAGGCGAGGAGCTCTTTCCCGGCGTTCAGGGCTACGACGACACGGTAATCCCTCAGATCGTCAACGCGCTGCTCTCGCGCCATCATTTCATTCTCCTGGGCCTTCGCGGGCAGGCAAAATCGCGCATCCTCCGTGGCCTGGTGGCCTTTCTCGATGCTCAGATTCCTTGCGTGGCTGGTTGCGAGATCAACGATAACCCGTATCGCCCGCTTTGCCGCGCCTGCTGCGACCGTATTGCGGCGGAAGGAGATGGCACGCCGATCGCTTGGATTCAGCGCGAGCAACGCTACGTGGAAAAACTGGCTACGCCGGACGTCACTATCGCGGACATGATCGGCGATGTGGACCCGATCAAGGCTGCTCGCGGTGGCCGCAATCTTTCCGATGAATTAAATATTCACTACGGCTTGCTGCCGCGCGCCAATCGCGGCATCTTCGGCATCAACGAACTGCCGGACCTCGCCGGAAAAATCCAAGTCGGCCTGTTCAACATCATGCAGGAAGGCGACGTGCAGATTAAGGGCTATCCGGTGCGCCTCGCCCTCGACGTGCTGATGGTTTTCACCGCGAATCCGGAAGATTACACCGCGCGTGGAAAGATCATTACCCCTCTGAAAGATCGCATCGGCTCCGAAATTCGTACGCACTATCCCGCTACGGTCAGCGAAGGCATGGCCATCACCCAGCAGGAGGCGTGGACCAAACGGGATGGCAAACGCCGCGAGGAAATTCCCGGATACGTGCGCGAGATCGTCGAGGAAATCGCCTTTCAGGCCCGCGACGACAAGCGCGTCGACCGCCGCTCTGGCGTAAGCCAGCGCCTGCCCATCAGCACCATCGAAAATGTGCTCAGCAGCGCCGAACAGCGTAGCATCCGCAGCCGCGAGTCAACGGTGGTGGCCCGCGTTGGAGACATCTACGCCGCTATTCCCTCTATGACCGGTAAATTCGAACTGGAATATGAAGGCGAAATGAAGGGCGCCGACAACATCGCGCGCGAGCTGATTCGCGCCGCCGTTGGGAAAACTTTCAACAAACATTTCACCAACGTGAATTTCCAGCCCGTGGTGCAGTGGTTCGAGATCGGCGGGGAGCTGAAAGTGCCGGCGACGGCCTCCAGTTCCGAATTGCTCGCGCAGCTTAAGAAAATTCAAGGCCTGTTCGAGCATCTGGAGACGCTTGGTGTGAAATCCAAAGACGACGCCTCGGTGCAAGCCGCGGCGGCCGAATTCATTCTGGAAGGTTTGTGGGCACAAAAGCGCATCAATCGCAGCGAGGAGCGCGGCTACTTCGCCGAAGCCCGCAAGGCCAGTGAACCTCGCGATCCGCGCGAGCCGACCGGGGGCGGACGCATGCCGCGCAGGCAATTCAATTGATCTCCTGAAACTGCCATTAGCCGTCGCTTAATTTAGGAAGAGCCAATGAAATACACCAAATATTCGCGTTACGCTCCCAACGCCGCGGACGACTTGGACATGCAAGATCTGATGAACCGCCTGTCCGACTTCTTTCTCCAGAGCGGCTTCGATTCTCCCTACGGAATCTACGAGATGGATCCCGAGCGATCGCAGCAGGCATACATGGACGAGCTGCGCGAGGCGATCCTGCGCGCCATGCAGGAGGGCGACCTGGTCCCCCAGGAATTGATGGATAAGATGCTCGAGAATCCGGACCTCAGCCAGAATCAGGAACTGCGTGATCTGATCGATCAGATTATCCAGCGCATGGAAGAGGAAGGATTCATACGGCAGCAGCAAAACGCGCGCGTCACAGATCCTCCCAGCGAAACCCCCGGCGGGCAAATCGGCCGCGAACAGCCCCGCATGGAAGCACGTTTCGAAATCACCGATAAGGCGCTCGACTTTCTCGGCTTCAAGGCACTGCGCGACTTGCTCGCGTCGCTGGGCAAGAGCAGTTTTGGGCGGCACGACACGCGCGATCTGGCCACCGGCGTGGAGTCCGGCGGCGCTTCGAAAGCCTACGAATTCGGCGACACACTGAACATGGACATCAGCGGAACGCTTTTCAACGCCGTGCAGCGCAATGGCGTTGGCATTCCCATCGAACTCGATTATCCGGACCTGATGGTTCACCAATGCGAATATCAAAGCTCCTGCGCCACGGTGCTGATGCTCGATTGCAGCCACAGCATGATTCTGTATGGCGAAGACAGGTTCACGCCCGCCAAGCGCGTGGCGCTGGCACTTTCTCATCTCATTCGCACGCAATATCCCGGCGATTCCCTGCACTGCGTCCTATTTCACGATAGCGCGGAGGAAATTCCGCTTGGCAAGCTGGCCCGCGTGCAGGTCGGCCCGTATTACACCAATACGCGCGAAGGACTGCGCTTAGCGCAACGGATTTTGGCACGCCAAAAGAAGGATATGCGCCAGATCGTGATGATCACCGATGGAAAGCCTTCCGCACTCACACTGGAGGACGGTCGCATCTACAAGAATGCCTTTGGCCTTGATCCTCTGGTCGTCACGCAAACGATCGAGGAAGTGGCCAAGTGCAAGCGCGCGGGAATCCTGATCAACACGTTCATGCTAGCGCGCGATTACAGCTTGGTGCAATTCGTCCAGAAAATCACCGAACTCTGCCGCGGCAAAGCGTACTTCACCACTCCCTATACTCTTGGCCAATACCTGCTAATGGATTACGTGGACCGCAAGACTCGCCAGGTTCACTGAGGCCGTCGCCATTCCAGTCGATGCGCTCGGCGTGAAGCGTCACCGCGCGATGAAGACCGCCCCTCCTTCCGCGCGGACGTCGGAACTTCAAGGTGAGACACTCGCTATCGCACCTACGAACTTTAATTCACAGGAAATACGGTACAATCCAGCCCCCTGCAGATGAGCGCCCCGCAGGGCAAGAAGGCGTATTTCAAATAGATTCGGATGACAGACTCCGCTGTGGACACTCGAGCACCTATTCCGGCGCGCCACGTCGCGGCCGTCGTAGTCGGCAACGCACTTGAGTTTTATGACTTTCTGACTTACGCGTTTTTTGCCGTCTACATCGGCCGGGCGTTTTTCCCCTCCAGTTCCCCAACAGCCAGCCTGCTAGCGTCGCTCGGAGCTTTCGGAGCCGGCTTCATCACCCGCCCGATTGGCGGCTTCGTCATCGGCACCATGGGCGATCGCGTGGGACGCAAACCGGCGATGATCCTCGCCTTTTCGCTAATGGGAATCGCGCTCATAGGGCTTGCGTTCACTCCTCCGCACTCCATGATTGGAGTTGCTGCGCCAATTCTCGTGGTCTTCTTCCGCATGCTGCAGGGATTCGCGCTTGGCGGCAATGTGGGACCTACCACAGCTTTCTTGCTGGAAGCGGCGCCCCCGGAACGGCGCGGTTTCTACACCGCGTTTCAGGCCTGGACGCAGGACCTCGCAATTCTGGTTGCGGGGCTGGTGGGGTTCGTCTTGGCCAACTTATTGTCCGATCATCAACTGGAAACCTTTGGCTGGCGCATAGCATTTCTAGTAGGCGCCGTAATTGTGCCTTTTGGGCTGATCATGCGCCACAAGCTCCCGGAGACTTTCTATGCCGACGCGGATTCAAAAAGAGATCGCGTCCCGCTGCGCCCGTATTTGTCGATCGCTATTTTCGGGATGATTCTGCTGGCCAGCGCCACGATCGGCACCTACATCGCTTCCTACATGACCACGTACGCGATCTCCACCTTGCATATGCCCACGAACGTCGCGTTTGGGGCCACGATTGTGGTCGGGCTTGCCGGACTTACGTTCGATCTCGTCAGCGGAAGCCTTTCGGATCGGATTGGGCGCAAAATGGTTATGATCGTCCCAGGTGTCGCGTTGCTTCTGCTGATTTTTCCAGCCTTTTACCTGCTCGACCGGCACCGCACCACGGCTGTATTGCTGGGCTCAGCCGCCGTGCTGTACAGTTTGCTGGCTCTTTCCACCGGCCCGATCCTCATTTGGCTTACGGAGTCATTGCCGGCAGCAATTCGTTCAGGCGGAGTTGCCACGGTCTACGCCGTCGCCATCGCCATCTTTGGCGGCACCACGCAGTATTCCGTCACCTGGTTGATCAAGGCGACTCACAATCCAGAAGCTCCGGCGTGGTATTGGGCTGTTGCGGCGCTGGTGGGGCTCGCGGCCATGTTCGCCGTTCCCGAATCGGCGCCGCGTAAGCTCGCGCAAAAGCAGAGTGCTCAGGCCTCCGTTCAGCGCTAGCCGAGCTTCATCCTCAGGAACTGTGGCCGCGAAACAAGTTCCCGACTTGCACGTATAGTCGTTCGATGGCCTTGAAAAAATCCTTCGTGCCCGCAGTTTCGCGCGTCACGTCATTGGCGTCCAAATCGGCGGAGATCGCTTTGCTCAATTGAGTGGCCCGGCGGATGCGTTCAGAAATGATCAGCGGCACGACCGTTTGCGGATCGTGGCGTCTTAGTTGGCGTTCCTGCCACTCTTGCACCGCCCACGCCGTCTTCCTCACATAATCGACCGCGTCGCGAAAATCACGCAGGATGCGTGGATCTACGCCTCCGCTCTTGATGGCCGCTTCGATCGAAGCAAGCTGCGCGCTCGTTTTCCGAAGCTGGAAATTCACGCCCCAAAAAGTTTCGCTCGGGGCAAGCAGCTCCACGGCCACTCCCAGCAAGCCGCCGTCCTTGGCGCGCCGGATGGCCGCTACGCGTGCCTTGGTACTTTCGTTGCTAATCAAATTGGTAAGGTGAATTTCGGTGCCGACCACCGGCTGAGACTGCATTTCCAGCAAACCACCGAGGCCGTTCGCTTCTTTTGCCTCTGCGGATTCCGTACACACTTTGCCGTTGGAATCTTTCCACTTCGCTTCAATCGGCACGACCACGCGAAAACGGCTTGCCCTGCGTTGATCTGTCTGCAAGGGCGACCGGGACGGGACCCCTTCCATAGCAGACCTCCCCACTTCGTCCTACGTGGTTATACCATCTGGCCACAGAAAGGCCTAGGTACTATTACGGAATTCTCTGGCCCTCATTTGCGTTGACTGGTTGCATCGTGGTCCTCGCCGGGTCGCTATCTCCATTACAGCGGTAGGCCATTTTGAATTTTCGTGATCGGGACACAAGCGGCCAAAATTCAAACTGACCGGCTGCGTGTTACAAGGTTCACTTGCGTTCGACCTTTCAATCAGCGTTAAATAGACGTAGATAAGATGCTCTCATGCTGTGATCGCGGAGTGGCTCCCTGGGCCGGTCCGAACGGCGTACCTCTGGAATCCCACGAATTTTGCTGGGGCTCATGGCGACTTCTTGCTGCCGGGTTGCTTACGGTCGCTTTGCTGATCTTAATTTCCGGTCCGCCCGCGGCCGCGATTTCTCCGGCGCAGGCTGATCGTGCGCATGCGCTTAGCCTTCGGCTAAAATGCATGTGCGGCGGATGTGACGACACCGTTGGTACCTGCAATCACAGCGGAGGCGCATTCGCCGGCCCTTGCGCCACCGCGAAGGCAGAGTTAAAGGAAATCGACCTGCGGATTTCGCGTGGTGAGTCGGACGACCTGATTCTCCAGGATTTCGTCCAGGAATACGGACCGGGAGTGCTTATCTCGCCGCCGGCCAAGGGGTTCGATTGGCTCGTTTGGGTCATGCCCGTTCTTTTGCCGCTGCTGGCGTTCGTGTTGGTTTGGCAGGTAGTGCGTCGATGGCGTCGCCGTTCGACTCTGCAGCCTGTCGCCGCGGACGGCCCGCCCATCTCCGCCGACCTTCTGGAGCGCGCCCGCCGTGAGTCCGGTAAGGATACCGATGAGTAACATCGATATTGCCGTCGCATGCGTGTTGCTCGCCGTGGCCGTGTTGGTGTTCGTATTCGGCGTGAAACTCGACGCATCTGACGCAGTGCCCCACCGCACCAAGCTCGATCAGCTCTTCGAGCGCCGCGACGCCATTTACGAAAATCTGCGCGACCTCCGCTTCGAGCATCGTGCCGGAAAGTTTTCCGATCAGGATTATCAGGAAATCAAACAATCGATGGAAATTGAAGCCGCTCGCGTGTTGGCCGAGATGGATACGCTTACTGGCGGCGTTCCCACCCCCGCTACTCGCCAGGCTGCATCTGAAAAGGGACGCCGTTCATGATTCGTCGCACTTGGAAAAATTTATCTCTGGGGGGTGTGATCTTTTGCTTCTTCGCCTCCGCCGCGCTCGCCGGCACGGTTTCGGGCACTATTCATAACGGCACCACCGGTAAAGTCGGCTCCGGCGTGCAAGTGATACTGATTCAGCTGATGGGCGGCATGAAGCCGGTCGCTACCACCACGGCCGATGCGCAGGGTCACTATCAATTCGATAATCCCCTGCTTGGCCAAGGTCCGATGCTGCTGCGCGCCGTCTATCGCGGCGTGATGTATCACGAGCCGGTGACGCCGGGCACTACCACCGTCAACATCGATGTGTTCGAACCCACCAGCAAGCCCAGCGCCATCGATGTAACCGCGCACGCCATCATCGTCCAACCGGATGGATCGAACCTCAGCGTAGATGAGGAATACAACATCGACAACAATACGAACCCGCCCGTCGCTTTCTACCGCTCCGGAGGCACATTTAAGTTCCTGATTCCCGAAGGCGCGCAGCTCGGTCAGGTACAGGCCGGCATCACTTCAGGATTGCCTGTGATCCAGAGCACCACGGATGTGGGCAAGAACGAAAGAGCGATCGACTACGCCTTTCGTCCGGGATCGAGCCGCGTCGGCATCACCTACACAGTTCCCTATCCGAGCAATCAAACGCAGCTGAGCTTTTCCTCTCCTTATTCCGTAGGACGCTTGGCTATTTTCGCGCCGCCTACTGTCCAGATTTCCGGCGGCGGATTCGCGCCCGCCGGTGCGGAGCAAGGCTTCAGCGCCTACATGCGCCAAACCGTGGCGGCCAATACGCCCGTGTCCGTCGCTATTTCCGGCACCGCGCCTCCGCCCGCTCCCGATAATGGCGATGCCAGCGCGGCCGACAACTCGCAGAATCCATCCGTGAACTCTCACATCGATGACGGCGCGCAGGGTACTCCGGTGGCGAACGTAACCACTATGCCAGCGCGTCTTGACAGCTTGAAATGGATCGTCGTAGGCGGGTTTGTCGCGCTGTTTGCGCTGGGCTTGATTTTCGTGCTGCGCCAGCCGCAAGTCGTACCAGTAAGTTCAACAGGAGGCACTGCGCCAGGTCCACAGCCGGAGCTGAGACATTCGGCTGCAGCATCGACGCAAACCGCTGTCTCCGCTGGCACCGCACTTCCGCCCATGCGCTCGTCAGCTTCAGCCGCCGCCGCTGCTACTGCCGTGAAAATCGCATCCGAGTCGGAATCGAATATCGAAGCCGACGTTGAGCGGGAAGTCCGCGGAAGCCTCGACGAACTCAAGGACTCTCTCTTTCGCCTGGAACTGCGCCGCGAAGCGGGCACCATTTCCGAGGAGGAGTACATCCTCCGGCGCGACCGCGTACAAAAGACCTTGCGCGATCTGGTGAAAGGCTAAATGGCTTTGGATGGCGCCGTGGATCAACTGGTGAGCGGTTCTTCGATGTCGCTGCCACAATCCGTATCCGAGCTGGATGATGCGGCAGCTGCCGGCATGGCCATCTCGTTCGAAAAAATTGATAAACGCTTCGGTTCCCTGATCGCGCTGCGGAGTGTTTCGTTCGATGTGATGGCCGGAGAGTTCGTGGCGCTGCTAGGGCACAACGGCGCCGGTAAAACCACTTTGCTTCGCATTGCTGCCCTGCTTATGTCGCCCACCGGAGGGCGGCTACGCTTTCCAGGGCTCGGCCCGGCGGAATCGTCGAAACCCTTTATCGGGATGGTCGGCCACAGCACCCTGCTTTACGATGAGCTCACCGCCGAAGAAAATCTTTCGTTTTTCGCGAAACTCTATCACCTGACGGACATTCATGGGCGGGTCGCCGAGGCGCTCGCCGCGTGCGGCCTAGCTACGCGCGCCGGAAGCAGCGTCCGCAATTTCTCTCGTGGCATGCGCCAGCGCCTCGCTATCGCGCGAGCACTCTTGCACCGGCCCCGCCTGCTGCTTCTCGATGAACCCGCCGCCGGGCTCGACCGTCAGGGCGCCGCGTGGTTTGCTGAAACGCTCGCTCGCCTGCGCGTCAGCGGAGCCACCATTATTATGAGCACGCACGCGCGCAACGAATCGCTCGACCTCGCGACCCGAGCGATTTCGCTCTCCGTTGGCCGCGTCGAACGCGACAGCGGCCCCGGCGGCGATCCGCGTCCTATTCTGGCCGCATTACGGACGGAGGCCTGATGTCCACGGCACGCGACGCCGCGATCCTGCTCGGAAAAGAACTACGCCTTGAATTTCGCGCACGCGAACTTTTGAACGCTACGGTCGTCTTCGCCATCATCGTCGTCGTGCTTTTCAGCTTCGCCTTCAATCCCACTCCAGCCGAGTCCCGCCACTATGGGCCCGGCCTGCTATGGATCGCATTTCTTTTTTCCGGCTCGTTGATGCTGCACCCATCGTTCGCGCGCGAACAATCCAACGACACACTCGACGCGCTGCGCATGGCGCCCGTATCGAGTTTCGCCATCCTGCTCGGCAAAATGCTCGCCAATTTCATTTTCTTGTCGCTCGTGGAGGTGGTGCTCGTCCCGGTTTTCGCCGTGCTTTACAATGTCTCGCTCACTGGTATCGTAGGCCGCCTGATTCTCGTGCTCGTCCTCGGTACTACCGGCGTCGTGGTCACCGGCACGGTGTTTTCAGCCATTTCCGCGCACGCGCGCATGCGTGAACTGCTTTTGCCGCTGCTTATGCTCCCGATTCTCGCGCCGCTGCTGATTGCCGCGGTCGAGTGCACCGCCGCGCTTTTCTCCACTCAGCCATACCTGGACCAAAGCTGGACCGCTTTCCTGGCTGGTTTCGATATCGTGTTTTTGACTGCCTCGTGGCTTCTATGCGATTTTTTGATGGAGGAATAAGCTTGGGGTTGGTTCTATGAAATACCGAATCGCTGGCGCGGCCTTCGCCGCGGCACTGATTGTTTTCGCCGGATACGCGGCCCTCTACATTGCTCCGGTTGACGTTCGCCAGGGCCAGATCTATCGAATCTTTTACTTTCATCTTGCCGCATGGGTCTGCACTTTCACGGCGTTCACCATCGTATTTGTATCGAATATCGCCTATCTAGCAACGCGGCGGCAACGCTGGGACAGCCTCGGAGTTTCTGCCGCGGAACTTGGTGTTGCTTGCTGCACGATTGGCTTGATCACCGGCCCGCTGTGGGCCAAACCCGTTTGGGGCATCTGGTGGACCTGGGATGCGCGCCTGACCACCACGTTCATCATGTGGCTGCTATACATCTCATACTTGATGTTGCGCGGTCTGTTGGAAGATCCGCGACGCAGCGCGACCTTGTCGGCCGTTTTCGGTATTTTCGCGTTTCTGGACGTGCCACTCGTTTATATGTCCAATCGGCTGTTCCCCACCCAGCATCCCCAGCCGGTCTTTTTCGGCGGCCCCGGCTCAGGTGTGGACCCGGTGATGGCGAAGATCATCGTGCTCTGCATGGTTGCCCTCTTGATTGTCATGATCCCGGTGCTGATCGACCGCTACCGGATTGAATGTATGCGCCGCGAAATGGAAGATCTGCGGCAGGAAATCGAATTGCGTAGCCTGGACGCCCAGTCCCGGCCCGTGAAGGGGGTTCTGTGAAGGACTTTCAGTTTCTATTTACCGCTTGGATTGCCGTGTGGGTGGTGTTTTTCGTTTACGAGGTCACCGTCGCTCGCCGCCTATCCAAGCTCCGTGGCGAAATCGACCGCCTAAAGCAGCAGCTCCGCGAAGGCTAATCCGCCGATCCGCGCGCTGGCTGGCGGCTGTGGAGCCATCCGTACCCCCGATTTTCAGCCTCTAAGATAACCTTCCTGTCCCATTCCACATCCCATCCTACTAGGGGTTGCCACCCAGGGTGTATACTCTGGGAATCGGCCAGCAGGAGGCAGCTTGATGTCACATACTTTCCAAACTCGCTGGCTGGCGGTACTCGTTGCCTTCGCGTTTCTCACTGCTCCGATCGCTGCTGCTCCGGCGAAAGACAGCAACAAATCCTCTGACACCACAAATGTAGCCGATAATCAGCCGCTTCCCGAATACGCGCATCCTGATGTTAAGCCCGGCAGCGAGGCGGACGTCAACGCTATTGGCCATCGCAACGTTGGCAAGGGCCTCGACTTTTACTCCCTGGAGAAAGAAATCGCGCTGGGTAAGCAGCTTGCTCAGCAGGTTGACTCGGAAGCCAAGTTTATCAACGATCCGGTCGTCGTCGACTACGTCAACAAAGTTGGCCAGAACCTAGTGCGCAACTCCGACGCGCGTGTTCCCTTCACCATTAAGGTGATCGACTCGGACGTCGTAAATGCCTTCGCCCTTCCTGGCGGCTTTTTCTACGTGAACAGCGGGTTGCTCTTGCACGCCGATACCGAAGCCGAACTCGCCGGCGTGATGGCCCATGAAATCGCCCACGTTTGCGCGCGCCACGGCACCAAGGACATGACCAAGCAGAGCATCGTTCAGCTTGCGTCGATCCCGGCAATGATCTTTATTCCCTACACTTGGGCCGGCTACGCCATTTATCAGGGGATGAATTTCGCGATTCCCCTCACCTTCCTCCGCTTCTCGCGCAAGGACGAAGCCGAAGCCGATTTCCTCGGCCTGCAGTACATGTATAAGGCCGGATACGATCCCAACGCGTTCGTCGCCTTCTTCGAAAAAGTCGAGGCGGACGAAAAGAAGCAACCCGGCACGATTCCCAAGATTTTCGATACGCACCCGCCCACACCGGACCGCATCGAGGCCGCCCAGCAGGAAATCGCCACGATTCTCCCAGCACGCAGCGAGTACATTGAGACCACCTCAGAGTTCGACCAGGTGAAGGCACGGCTGCAGCGCATCGACGCGAACCTGCGCGTGAAGGACTCCAACGGTCCCACGCTGCGCCGCAAAACCACCGAAAATAAGGGCGGCAATCAGAATCCGAACGATACCAACAACAACGACGGTCCGCCGACGCTGAAGCGCCGTCCAAACGACCAACAGCAGCCCGACCAGCAACAGCCCTGATCCAAGTGGTTCCCAAAATGAAAAGACGGACGCGTATCAAGCGTCCGGTCGTACCTACGCTCAGGAGCCTTTTGGGATATTCGGTATTGAATCTAAGGCCGATGAACGCCTCAGTGTGCGTGCGTATCGGTCACTCCGAGCCGCTTTAGCCCCTCGGAATAATATCGGCGGTACAGGATGTCCCACTCTTCGCTGCCTTCCAAAATCTCCTTCTTCTGCGAGCCGATCTTAGCGCGCGCATCCGCGTCTACTTGCTCTTCCAGTTTTAGCAGCGAAGTCAAAATGTTCACGATTTCCTGGCGAATCGTGTCGCGGTCTTCGACGAAGTCGACGTCCGGATTCGATACAAGATGTTCGATGATTCGATGAGAGAGTCGTACGGTCTTTTCGCGGGTCAAACGCATATCAGCGGAGAATGAGTTTCCTTTCGCGAGCCAACTGGCCCTTCACTTTCTTGTACATTTCCTGGTACGAGGCGCCGGTCCGCTGCATTTCGTCCGAATACTTGCTCAAAATCTCGCGCACCTCTTCGTTCAGCCGGTCCTCGATGGCAATTTCTTCCGCCATCACCTGCCGGACGCGCTGGTTCAAGTCGTCCACGTTCTTTGTTTCGATCATCTTGGCGGCTAGGAGGCGCTTCACCACCTCTTTAGCCATATATCCCACATAATCCCGATTCAGAAGCATTCAGCTTGGCTCCGCGGCGCAAACTTTCCTAAGTGAGTCTAATGGCTGCGTGCGAAAAGTGTCAAGGCAAGTATCGCCGATACAATTCGCTCGATTTCGCACCTGCCTGCCGCGATTTGCCGCTTAATGACCACCGGCGTATAATCAACAGTTTAGGCGCTTGCCAATGGGATCAGCTGACAACCCCCGGCGCGGTCAGTCACCTGGCGGGAGCACAACCGCCGCCGTGGCGGTCCCGGTTATAGAGAACGACAACGCCATCCATGTCCGCGGCGCGCGTGTCCACAACCTGAAAAACATCGACTTCTCGATCGCCCACAACGCCATCACCGTGGTCACCGGCGTCTCCGGATCGGGAAAGTCCAGCCTCGCGTTCGACACGCTCTACGCCGAGGGTCAGCGCCGCTACATTGAATCGCTTTCGGCCTACGCCCGCCAGTTCCTCGAACGCATCGAGAAACCCGACGTCGACGAAGTCACCGGCATCGCCCCGGCCATTTCCATTCGCCAAAAGAATTCCACGCGCAATCCCCGCTCCACAGTCGCCACGGCCACTGAAATCTACGACTATCTGCGCCTCCTTTACGCCCGGACTGGGCGCACCTTTTGCCTGCGCTGTGGCGAAGAAGTCCGCAAAGACACCTTCGATGAAATCGCCACGCGCGTAATGGCGCTTCCGGAAGGCACTCGCTTTTACGTCCTATATGAATTGAAGGTCAGCGCCGACCCCGTGCCGGGAGCACCGGCATCAACTCGCCGGATTCGCGCTTCGGCAACCGCCCGGCCCGCGCCCGACGCTGTTCGCCAGACTCTCGTCAGCCTACGCAAGCGCGGCTTCAACCGCCTCTACCAAGCCGGCCGCGTATTTGAATTCTCCACGCCCGAGGATCTGCTCGACCTCGACTTCAACCAACCTGTCTGGGTGCTGGTGGACCGCCTGGCGATTTCTCCCGAAATCCGCTCTCGCGTAATGGACTCCATCGAAATCTGTTACCGCGAAGGTCGTGGCGAAGCTATCGTTGAGTTCGCGCCGAATCCGGATGCCCCGGGCAGTACGCCCGAACGCATGGTTTTCAGCGAGCGTTTTACTTGCAAGCAATGTGGCGCCACGTATCAGGAGCCAGAGCCGCGGCTATTCTCGTTCAACAATCCTTACGGCGCCTGCCCCCGTTGCCAGGGCTTCGGCAATACCGTCGATTTCGATCTCGATCGCGTGGTGTTCGACAAAAGCAAATCGCTCGCGGATGGCGCCATCGAGCCGTGGAACAAACCGCGCTACCGCTCGCTGGCCATCGAGATGAAAAAATTCGCACGCACCAAGGGCATTCCCATCGAGGTGCCCTTCCGCGAACTTACCGCTGCCCAGCGCGACGCCATCGTCGAAGGCGACAAGAAAGAAGGCTTTCCCGGCATCAAGGGCTTCTTCGAGTGGCTTGAGCGCAAGAAATACAAGCTCCACGTTCGCGTCTTCCTCAGCCGCTATCGCGGTTACACCACCTGCCTTGATTGCAATGGCACCCGGCTACGCGCCGAAGCTCGTGCCGTGAAAATTGCCGGCCGCTCGATCACCGAAGTCTGTCAGTTGACCGTCAAGAAAGCGCGGCCGTTCTTCGACACTTTGGAGTTGAGCGCCTCCGAAATGTCTATCGCCGAAAAAGTGCTCGAGGAAATTCAGCAACGCCTGCGCTTTCTCGATGAAGTCGGCCTCGATTACCTCACCCTTGATCGGCTCACCTCCACGCTGTCCGGCGGCGAAGCGCAGCGCATTCAGCTCGCCACATCTCTCGGCTCGCGCTTGGTCGGCGCCCTCTACGTGCTGGATGAACCTTCGATCGGATTGCATCCTCGCGATACCAATCGCCTGATCGAAATACTCAAGGGCCTGCGCGATCTGGGTAATACCCTGGTGGTCGTCGAGCACGATCCGGACACCATTCTTGCCGCCGACGACGTGATCGACCTCGGCCCCGGCGCCGGCGAGCACGGCGGCCATATCATTTTTGCCGGTTCGCGCGACGCGCTGCTCAAAGATCCGCAGTCGGTCACTGGCCGCTATCTGCGGGGAGAAACGCGTATCGCCGTTCCTCAAAGTCGCCGCAAGCCGCGGGGCAAAGTTCTGAAAATTATCGGCGCGCACACTCATAACCTGAAAAATATCGACGTGATGGTCCCCCTGGGTGTGCTCGTCGCGGTCAGTGGCGTTTCCGGCTCGGGGAAATCCACGCTGGTGCATGACGTGATCTACAAAGCGCTCGAAGCCAAGCGCACCGGCGGGAATTGGCGAGCGTATTGCGATCGTATCGAGGGCGATGCCGCGATCCAGGCCATCGAAATGGTCGATCAATCTCCGATTGGCCGCACGCCACGATCGAATCCTGCCACCTATCTGAAAGCGTTCGATCCGATTCGCGATGTATTCGCCGCCACGCCCGAAGCCAAAAAGCGCCGCCTAACCGCCGGACATTTCTCATTCAATATTCCCGGCGGCCGTTGCGAGGCGTGCCAGGGCGACGGTACGGTCACCGTGGAAATGCGCTTCCTGGCGGATGTCGAGCTCGTCTGCGAAGAATGCCACGGCACGCGCTACAAGAGCAGCGTCCTCGAAGTGCTTTACCGCGAGAAGAATATCCACCAGGTTCTTCAAATGACCGTGCGCGAAGCCTTGGTCTTTTTTGCTAGCAACCCCAAAGTCACCGCGCGCCTGCGCGTTCTGGATGAAGTGGGGCTTGGCTATCTCCGCCTCGGCCAATCCGGCACTACACTTTCCGGCGGCGAAGCACAGCGCCTTAAGCTTGCCGCGCATCTCACGCGCGAAGCCGCCACCGGCATTCTGTACATCTTCGACGAGCCCACCACCGGCCTGCACTTTGATGATATTCAGAAGCTGCTTACGGCATTCCGAAAATTGATCGACGCTGGAGCATCCGTGCTGATCATCGAGCACAATCTCGACGTGATTAAGTCCGCGGATTGGGTGATCGACCTTGGTCCCGAAGGCGGCGACGCCGGCGGTCGCGTGGTTGCCGCCGGGACTCCCGAGCAAGTCGCGCGTAATGCGCAATCGCACACGGGAAAGTTCATCGCGCGCGTCCTGACGCAAGACGACGGCAATCAGCGCGCCCACCCTGCGCCAGTTACGCTAAACTCCGCGACAAACGCTTCGGCTGAAAAATGAGACTGTCATCGACGGCCGGCATTCTTCTCGCGCTTTTTGCCTTGGCTGGCTTCACACTCCGGGCGCAAAACACCGGCGTCACTCGCACACGCATTCATCGCGACGCTGCCGCAGCGGAACTGAATCGCCTGCTCAACGACGCGCAATCGGCCGTCCAGCAGAAGGATTACGCGTCTGCCGCCAAGGACTACCAGCAATATCTCGCCAAGAAGCCGGACGATGCCACCGCCCATTTCGATCTCGGCTACGTCTACACCGCTCTTGACCGCCCGGACGACGCGAAATCCGAATACCAGAAAGCCGTCGCCATCGATCCCAAAATGTCCGCAGCGTATCTGAACCTAGGCCTTACGCTTCTGCCGGATGATGCGGCCGACGCCGTCGACCCGCTGCAGCACGCAGCCGATCTGATGCCCGATGAGGCGCGCCCGAGATTCCTGCTCGGTACCGCTCTCGATCGCAGCGGCAAACTCGCCGGCGCCATCACCCAATACCAAGCCGCCGAAAAGCTCGATGCCAAAGATTTCGATACGCACCTGGCTCTCGGCCTGGCTCTCCTGCGCTCCAAACGTCCCGCTGACGCCGAACCTGAATTTCGCGCTGCTCTCGCGCTTCGGCCCGATTCTCCTAATTCTCGTAATGTCGATGAAGCGCATCTCGGCCTTGGCCAATGCCTGATCGGCCAAAAGCACTACCGGGACGGCATAGCCGAATTGCAAACATATTTGCAATCGCATCCGGCTGACGCCAAGATCCGCGTCGAACGGGCCGCAGCTCTGGTCGACCTCGGGAATCTTGATGAAGCGATGGCAGAACTGGACCGCGCCGCCACCCGAGGCCCTGAAAGCACAGACGCCCTTGAACTTCGCGCCCGCATTTATTTCGCCAAAAAGCAATATGCCAGCGCAGTTCCGCCGTTGCAGCAGGCCGTCGCTCGCGCACCCCAGAACGCCAATTTTCGTGCGCTTCTCGGCCACGCCCTACTGCAATCCAAGAATTACCCGGAGGCGGTCAGCCAATTGTTGGCGGCCAATCGCCTCGACCCGAGCGCGAACGACGTGCTCGCCGACCTTGTCCTCGCCGAGTACAACACGAAAAACTACGGTGCCGCGCTGCAAGTTCTCGACGTGCTCTCCAAGCGCGCCCCCTTGCCTGCGGGGAGTTGGTTTATTCGCGGTGCTTGTTACGATAAACTGGAGCAGCCGGAGCAGGCTCTGGACGCGTATCAGCGTTTCCTGCAGCTGAATACGAACGAGAACAGCGACATGTACTTTGAAGCAAGTTCCCGGGTTCGCGCCCTCGCTCGCGAGCTAAAGGATAAAAAGAGGTAGCATCCGTGGCCTCATCCCTGCACTTCTCCGGAGGCCTTCTTTTCGCGGCGCTCGTCTTGAGCCCCGGCCTCCCTCGCGATCATACTGCGGAACTCCATGCTCGCTTCCAGCGCGAAACGAATTCGGTGCACAAGGCCGAGCTGATGCAAAAACTCGGTACCGTTGAGTTTCACGAAATTGAGAGAGACGTCACCAACCGCCAGTTCCACGACGCCCTTCAGATCCTCGACCAATATCGCTCCGAGGTCGAACAGTGCTCCAAAGAACTCGACCACGCAAATATCGACCCGGTAAAGAAGCCCAGTGGCTTCAAGCAGCTGCAAATTTCCGTGCGCGAAGCGCTGGAGCGCATCGACCGGCTCATCTCCACGATGACGTCTGATGACCAACTTCAGTTTCGTCACGACCGCGACGATCTGGAGCGGCTAAATAGCCATCTCATCCAAGAGCTGTTCCCTCGCGAGCGGCCCCGCCACAATTACCACCACATTCCCATTCCTTAGGAGGCGAAACATGCGCCGTCGGATGACGTTTTTAGCCGCCGTCACAGCTGTTTTTGCCGCGCTCCTTGCAATGGCCCGAGTGGCCGCGGCCCGGCCGCAACTCCATGACTACCTCAGCAACGAAGAGGCCGCAAAGATCCGCAATGCGGCCACTCCTTCGGATCGCATCAAACTCTACATGTCATTTGCCGAAGACCGGCTTGGAAAGTTCAAATATGAACTCCATCGCACCGCTCCCGAGCGCGACCGCAGCGATGTCCTGAACGGCCTGCTCCACGCCTACGAGGGCTGTATGGACGATGCTTCCGACGAAATTGACGACGCCAAACTCAAGCAGGCAGATATCAAGCAAGCGTTGAATCTGATGAACGAGAAGGCCAAATCGTTCTTGTCGGAGCTCCAAAACTACCGTAAAAATGGACGCTACCTCAGCGACTACAGCGATACTTTGCAAGATGCGATCGACAGCACTACGGGAGCCTTGTCAGACGTGGCCGATGCGCAAAAAAACATGCTGCCCGCGGTGGTGCGGCGAAAACAGTGAAGAAACTGCCAGGCCATAACAAGCGCGTTCCCGGCGGCGACAGAATCTTTCAAAGAATTTTCACGCGCCTCGGATGTCAGGGCCGCCCGCCTCAATTTCTTGTCGACTTCCATCCCTACGCAGGTTTCACGCACACAATTCGCTTGCGAGGTGACGTCGCTCACGTACGCCTTTCCGACGTCCTTCGCCGCGCGCCGCTTGAGGTGGTCGAATCCGCCGCCGCCCTGCTGCTGGGCCGCCTGTACCGCCGCCGTCCGCCCGCCGCTTTGCTGGACGTTTACCGCCAATTCGCGCACTCCGGCGCCACTCGCGCGCAGATAATGTCCGTTCGTCGCAGCCGCGCGCGAAAACTGGACTTGCACCCCGCCGGTTCGCACCACGATCTTCACACCATGTACCAGCAGCTTAACGAACGATATTTTGAACCCGCGCTTCCCTATCCTCGTCTGGGATGGAGCAAGCGCCCCTGGCAGGCTCAATTGGGATGTTTCGATCCGGCGCTGAATCAGATCGTTATGAATCCAGTGCTCGATCGGCCGGACGTTCCGGAATACGTGGTTGCCTACGTCCTATATCACGAGATGCTTCATCAAAAGCATCCCGTCAAGTTCGCGCGCTGCCGCCGTGAATCGCACTCCGGCGAGTTCCGCCGCGAAGAGCGCCAGTTTTCCGATTACGCCCGCGCCATGAAATTCCTCAAACACTTCGGCTCAGGACGCTGCCGATAAGTCCTGCGTCGTCAGCCGCGCTTGCGGGATAGGTCCTGAATCTTCTTGTGGATTTTCTTCTCGTCGCTCGCGTTTGGAAACGCACTCAGGTAATGCCGGTAGGTTTTTGCCGCCGCCGCCCAGTTGTGTTGCTTTTCGTACGCCTCGCCCAGCAGCAATTGCGCTTTCGCGTTCTTCGGGTCGAGTTGCACTGCTTCTTCAAATCGCGATATCGCCGCTCCATCGTCCCCCTTGTGCATATAGAACGTCCCTACATTCACATCCTGCGCCGCCCGCGATGCGTTTACCTGCGCTTGTTGCTGGCGTGCGTGCGCTGCTGTTGCCGACGCGTTCTGCTGCCGCCCCGAAGCGGCCCTGGGCAGACAGGTGCAAGTAACAACCACAAGGGCAGCCCCTCCCAAAGCCAGCGCGGATCGCCGGCCAACGCCGCCATGGCGTACCGATGCACTCGCACGTCCGTGCCTTGGTGGTTTCGGCTCCTCGCGATTTGCTATCATGGGAAGTGGCAAATGGCGCGCGATTCGCGCTGTCCGCCTTCCATTCTAACTCGCCAACAATGGAACTACGTGAAAAAGTCGAGCAGCTGCCGACGCAGCCCGGCGTATATCTGTTTCTCGACGCCGCCGAAAACATCGTCTACATCGGCAAAGCCGGGTCCCTGCGCAATCGCGTCAAATCCTATTTCCTCGAATCGCGCTGGCTGGACGCCAAGACCGGATCGCTCGTCCGCGAAATTGCAGATCTCCAGTTCATCGTCGTCGACAACGAAAAAGAAGCTCTCGCGCTCGAAAACAACCTCATCAAGAAACACAAGCCCAAGTTCAACGTTCTCTTGCGCGACGACAAGACGTATCCCTACATCCGCTATACAGCTTTTGAGGAGCATCCCCGCGTCTACGTCACGCGCCGCCTGCTCAAGGACGGCTCCATCTATTTTGGACCGTATTTCCCCGCCAGCCTCGCGTATCGGCTCGTGCATTTGATCCACAAACACTTCCTGGTGCCTTCCTGTACCGTTGATCTAACGCGCCATCATCCGCGCCCGTGCTTGCAGTTTTACATTCATCGCTGCCTCGGCCCATGCGTCGATGGTTTGGTCACAGACGATCGCTACGCCGAAGCCGCTCGCGACGTCCGCCTGTTTCTCGAAGGGCGCCGCAGCGATCTCTCGCGCAGCCTGAAAGAGCGCATGGAGCATGCCTCCACCGACGAGCGTTACGAAGAAGCCGCGGGCTATCGCGACCTTTTGCGCACGCTCACCGAAATGGAGGAGCGCCAGAAAATCGCCGCCGCCGAAGGTGACGATACCGACGTTCTCGGCTGGTACGCAGAGCCTCCCCAGGTCGCCGTCAATCTTTTTCACCTTCGCGGCGGACGCGTGGTCGATCGCCGCGATTTCTACTGGGAGGATCTGGTTGAATTCGATCCGGCTGACTTTCTACCGTCGCTCATCAAGCAGCTTTATCTCGATGCTGCTTACCTTCCGCGTTACATCCACACTCCGATCGACTTCGAAGATCGCGCTGTGCTCGAAGACGTGCTCACCGAAACGGCCGGCCATCGCGTCGAAATCTTCAATCCGCAGCGCGGGCAAAAACACCAGTTCCTCGAACTCGTGGAAAAAAACGCTCAGCATTCATTCATGCAGCGCTTCCGCGTCCTGAAACCCAGTTCCAAGGCCATAGCCGAAGCGCTGGAATCCGCCCTCGGACTGCCCGAGCCTCCTAAACGCATCGAATGCTTCGATATTTCGCATATTCAGGGCTCCGACACCGTCGCATCGATGATCGTCTGGGAAGACGGCCGCATAAAAAAGTCGGATTATCGCAAGTTCATCATTCGCGGCGAAGCGGCGCCCGAGACGGACGACAAGTCTCGCGGCATCCTTCGCGACGATTTCTCCAGTATGCGCGAAGCCGTCACGCGTCGTTACAGCCGTATGCTTGCCGAAAATAAGCCGCTCCCCAGCCTCATCCTCATCGACGGCGGCCTCGGCCAGCTTCACGCTGCTGCCGAAGCTCTCGACAAGCTGGCCATCATCAATCAGCCGCTCGCCAGCATCGCCAAAAAAGAAGAAGTCGTGTACGTGCTCGGCCGCGAAGACGATCCCATCGCCCTCGATCATCATTCTCCAGTCCTACACCTCATCCAGCAGATTCGCGACGAAACTCACCGCTTCGCTGTCACCTTCCATCGCCAGCGCCGTACCAAAGCCCGCGTCCGCACCGCGCTCGTCGATATCCCCGGTGTCGGCCCGCGCACCGCGCAGCGCCTTTTGCGCCGCTTCGGAAGCCTCGCGCGCCTCCGTCAGCTCTCTCTCGAAGAAATTGCCGCAGAAATCCCTCGCACGCAAGCCCAGCGCGTCTTCGCCGCTTTGCACTCCCCCGACGACACCGGCGCGGCCGTTGAAACGCCCACCGATGCACCCCCTCCGCTGTCCACGCGACGTTAAGCGCCGCCTGTTTTCCGTTTTGGCGAAGTTGCGTGGCGCCAGTCGACCTCCGATTCCTTGCTTACTCACCTCCGTTTTCTTCTGTGATAGCCTTACGCCGTGCCGGAACAGGAAACATCCGCCGCATCGAGCTACTATGCCCGCCGTGCCTCGGAAATAGACCTCGCTGCCGACGAAACCAACCGCCGCTATAGCTCCTACCGGTTTGCCGCTCTCGTCCTCGCGCTGGTTTCGATTGCCTTGGTCTATAAGGCCGTGATTCCGCCCAGGCTTCCGCCCTGGACCATTCTGCTTCCGCTCGCTGCGCTCGTCGCCAGCTACAAGCAATCTCGCAATCTCCGCCGCCGCGTCCTGAAACTACTCAGCGTCCGCGAATACTGCGACAAAGCCACGGCCCGCATGGCGCACCAATGGGACTCGCTCGACGATGGCAAGGACTTCATCGACCGCGACCACATGTACGCGACCGACCTCGATCTGTTCGGTCGAGGTTCGCTCTTTCAGTTGCTCTGTTCCGCGCGCACTCACGCTGGGCGCGAAACTCTCGCGTCCTGGCTGAAAAATGGGGCCTCGAAAGACGAAGTCCTGTCCCGCCAGGCGGCAGTTGCAGAGCTGCGCGCCCGGCACGACGTGCGCGAAGCACTCGCCGGCGCCGGAACGAGCACCGTCTTCACCCTTCGCCCCCGCACCATTCGCACATGGGTGGACGAACTTGCTTCTCGCTCGCGGCTTCCACCCTCGATACATCCGCTCGCTCTCGCCATCGTTCTGGGACTGGCAGCGACCCCTCTTCTGTATTGGTTTGGCTATGTCACCTTACAAACGGTCTGGCTTCTCTTGGGAGGCTGGCTCGGAGTCGAGCTGGTGTTCTCGATGATCTTCATAAAGCGCGTGCAGTTCATCATGGAGTCGGTCAATTCCCCGGCGCCCGAGCTCGCCATCGTGACCGATCTGCTCGAAGTCATCGAGCGCGAGCGCTTTTCGTCTCCGAAGCTTGTAGCCATCGCTGAACGGGTGAAGCAAAAGGATGGCTCAGCTTCGCGTCAGGTGCGCCGTCTGTCTTACCTCGTCCTCCTGCTGCAAGCGCGCAATTTGCTTGCTCCTCTCTCGATTCTGCTGTGGTGCACGCACCTCGCCGCCGTCATCGACGGTTGGCACCGCCGTCACGGCCGCGACCTTGTCGATTGGCTCGACGCCATCGGCGAGTTTGAGGCTCTCGTATCCCTGAGCGCCTACGCATTCGAACATCCCAACGACGTTTTCCCGGAACTGACCGAGCACGGCCCGGCGTTCATCGCGCAGGCTCTTGGTCACCCGTTGCTCGACGAGCGCACCTGCGTTAGGAACGATATTTCGCTCACCGAAGACGCTCGATTTCTGATCGTGAGCGGATCGAACATGTCCGGCAAGAGCACATTCCTGCGCGCCGTAGGCGCCAATGCCGTGCTCGCCTGGACCGGAGCGCCTGTCCGATGCGCGCAGTTGAGCATTTCCAAGCTCGCCATCGCCGCGGCCATCCGCGTTCAGGACTCGCTGGCCGACGGCCAGTCGCATTTCTTCGCGGAAATGAAACGTTTGCGACAAATGATCGATCTCGCCGGCGAAACGCCCACGCTTTTTCTCGTCGACGAAATCATGAGTGGCACCAACTCCAAGGACCGCCGCATCGCCTCGGAATGGGTCATGCGTGCTCTGATTCGCCGGGGCGCCATCGGACTGATCACCACCCACGATCTCACGCTCACCGAAATTGCCTCCAACGGCCTGCGCGGGCGCAACGTCTACTTCGAGGATTCCGGCGAAGGCGGCCAACTGCTATTCGACTACAAGCTGCGCTCCGGCCCGCTCACTCATTCCAACGCGCTGAACATCGTCCGGATGCTCGGGATTGAGACTGACTCCTAAGACTCGCCATACGTGTTCACAGACGCACAAATCGGCCTCTTGCAGTGTGAATTCAGCGAGCCTCCGCGTCCCCTCACCAGACTCGGCGTGATAAGCACGGCGTCCTGACCTTTTGTGTGGCGCAAAGTCGGTGGATTGCGCGGCCGGAAAATGCCTTTGCACGAATCCCTGCGCCTTCTACATATGCGGCATACCACAAAGATGTTCTTGCGTGCCACACCTTCACCAAGTACTACAACTGTACCTCAGGCCAGTAGAGATTCCCGCGCGCATTGCGCTACCGTCGGGATGAGTTGTAGGCGGTCTCCGAAATTCGAAACGATCGGAGATCATTCGGCAGTCACCGCGGACCACCCGATGGGCGGCCAGGCTCTACGCGTCAACTTAAAGAAGAATGAACCGCAACGCCACAATTCGCGAGCGGAACGATCTAGCCTCAACCGGCGAGCCTGCGCCGAAAACTGAAATTCGCACGCGCGTCTCGTATGCCGCCGCGCCAAAATCAGCGCGTTTCACGCGGAACAGTCGCTCGAGTGACAACGTATCTAACTTGTTGAAAATAAACAACGGCAACCCGGCTTACCCGGAACGTCCCGGTGCATCGCTTTTTTCGCCATTATTTCGCCAGCCCACCCGCCAGTGCCGTCGCGATCAAGTCGACGTCCCGGACGTCCCCGTTCATTTCCGCGAAAATGTATCGTTCCGCCGCGCTGTGTTACGATTCCCTGCTAAAGAAACCTGCATTCACTCGGAGTCTACAGGAGCCGAAAGCACCCCCATGGACAACCGGGAAGTCGCAAAAATCCTCCGCGAAACCGCGCAGCTCCTCGAAATCGACGGCGCCATCATCGGACGCTATCGCAGCTACGAAAAGGTCGCCGACCTACTCGGCAGTCTCACGGAGCGCATCGAGGACGTCGCCAAGGACGACAAGAAGCTAAAAGAGCTTCCGGGCATCGGTGAAGGCATGGCCGAACACATTCACGAAATCCTCTCCACCGGCGATTACAGCCTCCGCCAGAAACTCTTGAACAAATATCCCTCCACTATCCTTCAGCTACTCGACCTGCAATCGCTCGGACCTAAGCGCGTCGCCCTGCTCTGGAAGAAATTCAAAGTCGCCACCGTCGAAGACATCGAGAAACTCGCACGCGAAGGAAAGCTGCACGATCTGCCCGGCTTCGGCGAAAAGAGCGAGCAAGCCATCCTCAAAGGCGCCGAGCAGTTCAAGAATCTGGGCGGTTCCGGCCGGTTCAGAATCAACGTTGCGGAAGACGAGGCGCGAAAGCTAGTTGCTTACGTCGTCAAAGCGGGAGAGGCAGTCGAATCCGTTACGCCGGCCGGATCGCTCCGCCGCGGCAAAGAAACAATCGGCGATCTGGATCTCCTCGTCACCATGCGGCCCGGCCAGGATGGCCAGAAGCACATCGACGCCGTCGCAGATCACATCCTCAGATATCCGGAAATCAAGCGCGAGCTCGCGCATGGTGAAAACAAGGTCAGCGTGCTGCTCGATAGCGGCTTGCAAGTGGACGTCCGTCTGCTTCCGAAGAAATCCTTCGGCGCCGCTCTGCTCTACTTCACCGGCTCCAAGCAGCACAGCGTGGAGCTGCGCGGCCGCGCCAATGAAATGGGATGGACGCTCAACGAATACGCCCTGACCACATTAAAGGGCGGGAAAGTTGTCGCGCGCGAAACCGAAGAGGAGATCTACGCCAAGCTAAAACTGGACTACATCGAGCCGGAACTGCGCGAGTGCACCGGCGAGATCGAAGCCGCGGAACATCACAAGCTACCGCATCTGGTCGCCCTCAGGGAGATGCGCGGCGACCTGCAGATGCACACCACCGCTTCCGACGGCCGCAATTCCATCGAAGAAATGGGCGAAGCCGCGCGTAAGCTGGGCTACGAATACATCGCCCTCACGGACCACTCCCAGGCCGTTACCGTCGCCAATGGCATGGATGAAAAGCGCACTATCGAGCAGATCAAGAAAATCCGCTTGGCGCAGGAGCACGTTCAAAGGATTCGCCTGTTGGCGGGCATCGAAGTTGATATCAGAAAGAACGGCTCGCTCGATCTCCACGATGATTGTCTGGCGCAACTCGATGTGGTGGTCGCCTCCGTTCACTCCTACATGAACATGGAGCCCGCGGAGATGACCTACCGCATCCTCGCCGCCATCGAAAATCCCTACACGCAGATCATCGCTCATCCAACCGGCCGGCTGATCCTTCGTCGCGAAGCCTTCGAGTACGATATGGAGAAGATTCTGGACGCGGCCGCGAAGCATGGCGTCGCCATGGAATGCAACGCTTATCCCGACCGCCTGGATCTGAAAGATGTACACCTGCGAATGGCCAAGCAGCGCGGCGTGAAAATCGTCATCTCGACCGATTCGCACTCCACCAGCCATCTGAATTTTATGAAGTACGGCGTGCTCACCGCGCGCCGCGGATGGATTGAAAAAACGGAAGTGATCAACACGCTGCCGCTCGAGCAGTTGTTGGCCACGTTGCGGTCAAAGCCGCACGAGAAAAAAGCAAAAGCCGCCAAGCGCTCGGGCGATTAGACAGAATGCGAAACGCTGTCGCTCTCTTCCGTATGCGCCGGAGCCAGTTCGGCCTTCGACGCGACCGTGGGCGATTTCGCGCCTCGCCGCATTGCCACGATTCCCGTCCGCACCACTTCCAACAATCCGTATGGGCTCAGCAGCTCCAGAAACCGGTCCACTTTCTCTTCCCCGCCTGTCAGCTCCACGATGATCGACTCGCTCGCGATGTCCAGCACGCGCGCCTTAAATACCGTCGCCAATTCCAACACTTGCGAACGCGTCTCCTGATTCGCGCCAACTTTTATCAGCGACAGATCGCGAAGCAGCCCGGGCTGCCCGGTGATGTCGTCCACCAGCAGTACGTTCACCAGCTTGTAGATGTTGGCCACGATGCGCCGCGCCTGATCGGCATCGGCTTCGGTGACGATCGTCATGCGCGAAACGTCGTCCTTTTCCGTGCGGCCCACGGTCAGCGAGTCGATGTTAAATGCGCGCCGGCGAAACAGCGACACCACGCGCGAAAGCACTCCTGGCTTGTTCTCGACGTAAACCACGAATGTATGAAGCATGTTGTCCTATTCGTCCTCGGCGGTTTCCACGATGGGGCTCGGCCGCCGGATCATCTCGTGCAGCGCAGCGCCTGCCGCAACCATTGGGTAAACGGTGTCTTCCTGTTCCACTTGGAAGTCGATCAGCACCGGGCCTTCATGCGCCCGCGCCGCGCGCACCGCGGGAACTACATCGGCGCGGTGTTTAATCGCCTGGCTCTTGATTCCATAGGCCTGTGCAAGCATCGCGAAGTTCGGATTCAGCAGCGGCGTCGCTTCGTAATTGCGCTCGTAGAAAAATTCCTGCCACTGCCGAACCATCCCCAAAAATCCGTTGTTGATGATGGCGATGTTCACCTTCAGGTTTTCCTGAACGATGGTCGCCAATTCCGACATCGTCATCTGGAAGCCACCGTCGCCTACCACCACCCAAACTTCGGCGTCGGGCCGCGCCACTTTCGCGCCGATGGCCGCAGGCAAGGCAAAGCCCATCGTGCCCAGGCCGCCGGAGGTAATCAGCGAGCGCGGATGCTCGTGCTTGTAGTATTGCGCCTCCCACATTTGGTGCTGTCCGACATCGGTAACGACGATGGCGTCGCGGCCGCGTGTTTCGTGCCACAAATCATTAATCACGTGCGCGGCATACAGGTGTCCATTATCCGGCAAATTCTGAATGTCGCGAACGGCGGTATCGCCCTTCAGTTTGTGAATCTGTTCGATCCATTCGCCGCGGCTGGAAGATTGAACGCGTGGCAACAGTTCTTGCAGGATTTTCTGTAGATCTCCGACCAGCGCCAGATCCACTTTGACGTTCTTGTTGATCTCCGCCGGATCGATATCGATGTGAATCTTTTTCGCGTTCGGCGCATAGCTCTTCAAGTTTCCGGTCACGCGATCGTCGAACCGCATGCCCAATGCCAGCAGGAGATCGGCTTCCTGAATCGCTTTGTTCACCCACGCCTCGCCGTGCATGCCCATCATCCCCATGTTGAGCACGTGCGACGCGGGCATATGCCCGAGACCCAACAGCGTCATCGCCATCGGAATGCACCCGCGTTCCGCGAACGCTTGCACCTCGCGCTCTGCTCCGGAAATCGCGATGCCGTGCCCGGCAAGAATCACCGGCTTCTTCGCCGCCGCGATCATCGCCAGCGCCTTGTCGTAAGCTTCCTTGGCTGGCGAAAGATCCGGACGGTAGCCGCGCATTTTCGGCGCCGCGCCGTCGAAGTCGAATTCGCAGGTCCCCTGCTGCGCGTCCTTGGTAATGTCGATCAGCACCGGGCCAGGGCGTCCCGACTTCGCCACGTACAGAGCTTCGCGAACCGCCGGAGCGATGTCCTCGGGCCGCGTGACCAAGTAATTGTGTTTGGTGATCGGCAATGTCACGCCAGTGATGTCCGTCTCCTGAAACGCGTCCGAGCCGAGTAGCTTGCTTCCTACCTGGCCAGTGATGCAGAGAATCGGCGAAGAATCCATCATAGCCGTGGCGATGCCGGTTACCATGTTGGTGGCGCCGGGGCCAGAGGTGGCCACGGCGACGCCCACGCTTCCAGTGGCGCGCGCGTAACCATCCGCCATGTGCGTGGCACCCTGTTCGTGCCGCACCAAAATGTGCCGAATGGAGCTATGCCGCAGTGCGTCATACGCCGGCAGGATCGCTCCGCCAGGGTAACCGAAAACGGTCTTGACGCCTTCGCGCTCCAGGCACTCCCACAAAATTCTCGCTCCGGTCATCGACGAATTGTCCGACCTCTTGCTGCCCATCTTTCCATCCCTCCCGCTGCCCCAAAAAATTAAACCCACCGTACCAGCATCTCTGGCAGGTGGGTTTCATGAGCCTTTCAGATTTCGTTCCGCTAAGCTCAGTCAAGCCCTCCGGGCCAGGACGCGCGTACGAGCGCTACAGCTACAATTCCCAGCCGAAGTGGTTCGATGCGTCCGCTCTTGAGGCGCCCAACCATGTTTGCTTAATGATCCCCTACTTTCAAGCTTTACGTTAACGCCTGGCGCTCTTGCATGTCAAGAAACTCTTGGTGGCGTTTTCCCGGGGGTACCCTGCCAGCAAGCTGAAGCTTCATTGCGCCAGTGGTGTTTGTGTTTTCGCACTTGGTACTAACGTCCTATATCCATTCCCGGGGACGGCTATTAATCTATCTCCCAGATGCTACTCGCAGACATGATCGGGGCGCCCGCGCAGAAGCGCGCTGAGGCGCGTGAAGCGCGCACACCCAAGCCTGAACGAGACGCGCGCCGCCGCCAACGGCTAAAGGTCTCCCTCCCCGTTCATGTGCGTCCATTCGACCCGCGGTATGCTGAAATCGAAGATGTGGGCCAGGTGATCGATTTCACGCGTGATGGCTTATTCTTCCGCAGTTGCATGCCGCACTATTACGTCGGCATGCGGCTCATCGCCACGTTTCCATACGGCGACAAGGTTTCCGCACACCGCCGTATGCTCACTACGGTGGTGCGAATCGATCATTTTGACGACGGCACGCGCGGGGTGGCCGTTCGCGTTTTGTTGTAGGGATCCCGCCAGTGCCTCCTGTGGTTTCCCTTTGAACAATGGCTTTCCGGAACTGACTTGCTACCGCAATACAGCGCCGGTGACAATATCCAAGCATCTCAGATGAGCCGACCCCGGCCAGACGGCACGCAACACGAGCCGCGCCAATCGAAAGCAGGTACGAACACGATGTACGACCATGGTCCCAACAAGAGCGCAGCGGACTTGCCTTCGAATTCGGCAACGAAAGAAGCTGAACGTCGCACCTCCGACCGGCACATATTTACGGCCTCTGCGGAAGTCGTTGACCTAAGTTCAGGTGCGCGATTTGCCACCCGCACGACCGATCTAGGCCCAGGGGGGTGCTTCATCGACACACTCGTTCCGCTTCCCGTGGGTGCAAAAGTGCACTTGGGCGTCCGTAAGGGCAAGACGCAGCTAGACACCAACGGCGTGGTCGTCTATTCACAAGCTGGCTTGGGCATGGGCATTGCTTTTGACAGTCTGGATCAATCCCAGCGAGACGCGCTTGAGAAGTGGCTGGTGGAAATTACTGGATCTAAAGCCATCGTGTTCCAAAATGTGCCGGCGCAGCCCGGGCGCACTGTAGCGCAAGCAGGTGACCAGGAGGCGGTGACCAGACTGATACGCCTGTTGATCAGCAAGGGGCTGATCACTACCTCCGAAGGCGCTTCGGTGTTATTCGATTCGGTGATTTGACCGGACTGCCCGCGCTTGATCCCCTCCATTTCTCTGCACTTAGGGCAGCCGTCCCCAGTGCCCCAGCGGACTTAATTGGGAAGACAACCGACGAGCTTTGGCGCTAATCCGGGTGCCAAGGCGTGCATCTATTTCCCAGCCGGGGAAATTTTTCCACAATCGGACCCGCCGTCGCTGGTTTGATACCAGCTAAACCCCTTAGTTTCAGAGACGCCAGCTCTCACGAAGCTGGCAAAGCCATTGCATACCCGTCCGGCAGGGGGACCCATGGGTGAAAGAAGGAAAGCCCGAAGGTATGAAGTTTACCTTCCCTTGCAGGTTTGCACCTCCCGACGCCGTCCGGCTGAGTTTCTGACCGCACAGCTTCGCGATATCTCCCGTACGGGCGTCTATTTCCATTCAAATTCGGCCATTGAGCCGGGAACCAAGATGGAACTGACGTTTGCTTTGCCCACCGAGCGCGAGGCAGGTTCTACAGCATTGATTCGAGCCAGCGCGGAAGTGCTGCGGGTATCTTCGATGCCAGCTGAAATCGCTCCTGTTTATGGCATCGCGGCCACGATCGAGCGGATCGACTTCGTTCGCCCCGTTATTGCTAACGCGGCGGCCTGAACCGAAGTTCGATCCACACAACGGGCGCGCGTTGGTCAGTCTGCATTGCACGTCCACTTCCGCTCTGGTTGTTGGTGTTCTTCCCGATTCGGTGCAACTTGCCATCGCCCTTGCAGAAGAATCGCGTCAATCCGCTCCAGCCCGACGATATCACCTCAATCGAACGCCAAGTCCTTCTAGCCATCTGCGGCCGCAGTTCGCTCCCAGCAGATATAAACCGCGCGGTCGAAAATCTTTCGACGTATACCTGGATTGAACCCGAGCACGCGACCATCTTTCAAGCGATCCGGGCAATAGCTAATCGGAGCCGCGCGGTATTGCGCGAGGAATTACCAGCGCAGGCGACGCGAATGGGGTTCCCAGATGTGGATTGGCCGCAGTATTTCTCCTCGCCGCGAAACCAAGATGCAATTGGTCTAGACGAACTGGTGTCTCGGCTAATTAACTCAGCGACGCCACTGACATAGCGCGGTCTGGGAGGAATGACGCGCCAGGCTAACGGCCCTCGCCAGACGTTTTGGCAAGCTCGTAGTTGATGTACTGCTGCAGGGTAGCCAGATCACCGCCGACCAGCGGCCGGCCATTGATGTATATCGTTGGCGTGCTATCCACGCCCATTGTCAAACCTTCCGCGTGGTCGGCTTCCACGGCTTTCTTCGCGGCGGCCGAGGACATGCAGACCTTGAACCGGTCAGCGTTTAGACCCGCCTTCGTGACGAATTGCAACAATTGGTCCCAGACGTTTTCCGGTGAAAGAACGTCCTGATTCTCGAAAATGGAGCCCTCCATTTTCCAGAACGCAGCGGGAGATTGTTCGTAGGCACAACGGCCGGCAATCGCGGCCGTTTCCGCCCATGGATGAATCGTCGTAAGCGGAAAGTTCTTGTACACGATGCGGATCTGCGGATACTCAGTCTCGACCGTTTTCATGGCCTCGTACAGTTCCTGACAATGAGGGCATTCGAAATCGCTGAATTCTACCAGCGTCACGCGAGCGTCGGCGGGCCCAACGCTCGGGTCGCCGCTGGTGGTTATCTTGGCGCGATTGGCCGCGAACGGATCGGCAGCCATTTTGTAGATATCTCCACGGAGCAAAGTCTTGCCGTCCTTGCTTACATACACATCGCCCTTTTCGAGATGACCCTGAAGTGTGACTTGCACCGGCACATCGTAAAAATCAGCAGCGGCGGATTGCGCGAGCGGTCCCAGGTTGACCTTCACTTCCGGTCCCCAGGCAAAAAGTTCGCGTACGAACGACTCTGTGGTTTTGAGCAGTTGCTGCTGGTCGCCGGACGCGGCCGCTCTACCCGCCCCGCCGTGGGAAGTATGCTGCGTTTGAGCGGCGCACGAAATGCCCGCCAAAAGAAAAGCGATCGCGCCAACCACTATGCCTTTCGCGGACATACGTATCAGTCCTCCCATCGCACACGTTGGAATAAATGAGGCTTTTAAAGAATAGAGAAAAACAGCGCCCAGAGCAAAAGCCAAATTGAGTGGATGCTCCGGCAGGGCCCGCTGGATGCTTGTGGGGAATTAAAGGGCTAGGCCGACTCGGCTTTCCTCGCTAGCCAATCGCCCGCTTCGCGTGTGCCGAGCGAGCCCCCGAGGTCCGCAGTGGTCTTGCCTTCGCGAATCGCGGCGCGCACCGCGCTTCGCATACGCTGCGCCTCGTCGCGCCGTCCTAGGTGCGAGAACATCATCGCCGCAGCGAGAATCGCGCCCATCGGATTAGCGATGCCCTTTCCGGCGATCGTCGGCGCCGAGCCGTGCACTGGCTCGAACATCGACACCTGACCCGGGTGAATATTCCCCGAAGGCGCCAGTCCCAGGCCGCCGGCGAGTTGCGCGCCCACATCGCTGGCAATATCGCCAAACAGATTGCAGGTGACAATCACTTCGAACTGCGAAGGTTCGCGCACCATCTGCATCAGCAGGTTGTCGATGTACATGTGGCTCGACTCGATCTCCGGATAGTCCTGCCTCACCTCCGCGAAGGTTCGCTGCCAGAGATCATGTCCGAACGCAAGCGCGTTCGATTTGTCGCTCATGCACAGGCGATTGCTCCCGTGTCTCCGCGTATGTTCGAACGCGAAACGCAGCACCCGCTCGACGCCTTTCCGCGTGTTGATATCTTCCTGCGTGGCGATTTCGTCAGCAGTTCCCTTCTTGAAGAAACCACCCATGCCTACGTACGCACCTTCCGTGTTCTCACGGATCACCACAAAACGGATGTCTTTTTCTTCGCGATCCTTGAGCGGAGTGAGGCGGCGATCGAGAAGCACGCACGGGCGCAGGTTGGCGTACAAATCGAGCTTAAAACGCAGGCCCATCAGGATGTCGGCGCCATGTCGATTATCGGGCACGCGCGGGTCGCCGAGCGCACCCAACAAGATGGCGTCGAAATCGCGGCGGAACATTTCAGGCGCGTCGGGAGGCAGCGTGGTCCCATCGCGCAGGTAGCGGTCTGCACCCCAGTCGAATTCCACAATGGAAAGGTTGTGTCCGCCGGCGGACGCCGCGGCTTTCATCACTTTGACGGCTTCCGGAATCACTTCCTTGCCGATGCCATCGCCAGGAATCACGGCGATGCGCTTCGGTGAAATGCTGGGCTTTTCGGCCATGTACGACGCGGAAACTAGCATGCAGTCCGGATAGTGTCAACGCGCCGGACGGAACAGCACTGGACGAACAAGGCGGGCGAAATTGGTGCCGCGCCAACACCCTCACGACGCGTCAGTCAACGTCGCAATTAGACGACCGGCAAAAGTATCTCGGCCAACTCCGCCGCAAAAGCGTCCACCTCCTTGCGGCGCTCCGAAGTTGCCTCGATTTTCTCGCCCTTCCGCACGAACCAGTGGCCGTCCGATTGGATCGTAAGCGCGCTCAATTGGCCGTCGACCAGATAGGACGGACTGCCGTACAAACGAAACCCGCCATCTTCAGACGGGGAGAGCAATGCCGCGCAATTCCCTTTCTTCACGCCGACAAGGCTCTCGTACATGGGGAATGCCACGATATCCATGCCGTGCGATCGCAAGCGATCAAGCACGCTTACCTGTTGTGCGCTGAGTTCCAT
>JBOGMW010000116.1:0-2604 GCA_050746805.1 Candidatus Acidiferrales bacterium
CCGCGGAAGAAATGATTGAAGCCGACCTCGAAAAGAGTGGCGATGGAACCGTAGGTGGAAAGGTGGCCGCCGATATTGTGTTCCAGGCGATTGGCGCGTACGACCATCGCGAGCGCATTCCAGCGCACGAGGCTCTTAACCTTGCGCTCAAGCTCCTGGTCGCCGGGAAAAGGCGCCTGGTCGCTTTGATTGATGGTGTTGACGTACGGAGTATTCGCCGAAAACGGGACGGAGACCCCGCGCTCGGCGGCGCGTTCTCGAATCTCGCGCAAAATCCTTTCGGCTAAGCCGGGCTTTCCGCTATCTACCACTGCGTCGAACGACTCGATCCATTCCCATACTTCCTCGAGCTCGTCGATTTCCGCCGGACGCACATCAGCACGCGTGACCATTTTTTCAAACCTTTCCGATGGCCAGTGAAAGCACTCCATCAAATCCTAACTTTATCTAATTCCAATATAGCTCATTTTTCGGCGGGTGATTCGCAAATACGGTGACGGTGGATACAAACCGTGCATCTTTTCGACAAAACATTCGGATGCCGTAGGCCAGGCTGGTCCGTCCAGAAGCACGCGCAGGCTCAGCTAACGCGCTGGCCCGCGCTTCTCTTCCTGATTGTCGTCGTGACGATCGGTAGAGCCCGCCTTATGGTGCGGAATTGGAAAGCCTTCCACTGGTTCTCCGCGTTCGCGCTCCTCGCGCTGCCGCTTGGGGCGATACCATTTGAAATAGACGAGGGCGCCGATCCCGGCGAGCACGGCGAGTCCGATCAGCGTATAGAGAAGCGGCTTGTAATATTGCGACAGAGACGAAATGATCGCTTTTCCATAGACATGCCCGAGGTAGGCGACCCCCAAAAAACGAATGGAGCGTCCGATGGAAAGCGAGACGAAGAACTTCTTGCGTGGATAATGCAACGCACCCGCCGCGACCAAGACCGGCGACATCGGAAATGGAGGCGGCATGATGGAGCTGATCACAATTGTGGAGAAGCCGCGTTTACGGAACGCGCGGTAGACCTTCTCAGCGCGCTTTTTGCCGATTCTTTTTTCGAGAACTTTTTCTTCGCTCTTCTCTCCCAAACGAAAGGTGAGGAATCCGCCGAGTACCGCGCCAACAGCAGCCATGAAGCCGTAGTACGCCCACAAGTGCCGCTGATAGGACGCCAGCAGGATCACCATCGCGTCCATGCTGCCCGGCAACGGGATCACCGAATTGTCCAGGACGCCCAGAAGGATCAGGCCTGGGCCGCCCAGACTGAGAATCCAACTCCAGAAGTTCAGAAGCGAAAGCGAGATTAAGATTTGTAAGCGCACATTGGTATGACTCCGCCTTCGCCAGCGCCTCCGTCTTTATAGATGCTTTGCGGGTGGGGTCCGGACTTCCGCGAGCGAAATCCAAACGACGGCACCCTTTGGGATGATTGAGCCTGAAGGCAGGCGGAAGATCCGTTGGGCAGCCGCCCAATTTAGACAGTCTCTGGCGTTGGAGTCGGCAGGCTATTTCCAAGCTGTGGTACACTTTGGCGCAGATGTAGTGTTTTGCGGTACTCGCAGCGTGTGCGCCCGTAGCTCAGCTGGATAGAGCGTCTGGCTACGAACCAGAAGGTCGGGAGTTCGAATCTCTCCGGGCGCGCCATTCGTCATTGTTGACCCTGGTAAAGATCAGATCGAAGGGCTTCTTGTACGAAGGATAGATACTTAGAGCGTCCACAGCACAGTTCGAAAGCACCATTCTGAGTAGTTTGGCTTTTTCCGGGGCAGGTTGGCTAACATACAGAAAATGCGCCTTATTCGCAAGTTCGAAAATCCTAACGGCATCAATGATTCTGTCCGGGTTTGCGTTCGCAAGACCCTGAATCGCTAACGATATTTGCTGTTCCTCGGCGAGCCACTCGGCTGATTTCCGGGTCCAGAATTCCTCGCTGATTTTGCCGTCCAGCTTGTCCAGGTACGCTTGATCCAGCCGGTGACGCACGGCACTCAATCTCTGCTTCAATCGTTCGCCCTGCTGCTTCCTAATGGCCTCCTCGCGGCCTTTATCGGTGAGCAAGGACTTCTCAAGCTGCGCCAGAACGTCATCGGGAATGTGAATGTCTTTGAGGATTTTCCCAAGCCGGGTGGCAATCTCTTCTTCCCGGAAGTAGGGCAGCTCGCATTTGCCTCGAAATCCGGTGCAATGGTAGTAGGTGTAGCGATTCTTTTGAAGTTCCGCCGTCACCGCGCAGTTGTCGTAGGCACACCGAAGCAGGCCAGAAAATGCAAAATCGTGCTTTCGGTACTTGGGTTTGTTGTGGCCCTGGAATACGGCCTGCACCTCGTCAAACAGGTCGGCGCTGATAAGAGGTGTGTGCGTGCCGCTGTAGAGCTTGTCCTCCCAGATGAATTGCCCCTTGTAGAACGGATTCTTCAGCAGGCGTTCCAGATAGCCCTTGGCGAGCTTCACGCCAAACTCTGCTGTCAACATCTTCCGCACGCCATTGAGGGAGTGTTGGCTCGAAGCGTAAAGGGCGAACATGCGCTGCGCAATCGGAGCCTTGGTGGAATCGACTTCGATTGTGTGTTCCAGCTTGTTGTTGCAATAGCCCAAGGGCGGTCGGCTCGG
>JBOGMW010000117.1:0-3291 GCA_050746805.1 Candidatus Acidiferrales bacterium
GAAAATACCATCGAACGCGCGATGGCGCTCGAGAGCGCGCGCCGAATTTCGGCTGACGCTCTGCCGGAGCGCGTCCGCACCCATGCGCAAGAACTGGTGCCGAAAATGGCACACAACGGTAATGGGCTCTGCTTGCCGGAGGATGGAGTTAATCTCGAAGAGCATATCGCGAAGCTTGAGCGGGCGTACCTGCTTGCGGCACTGGAGCGCTCTGGAGGCGTCCGGACCCGCGCTGCGGACTTGCTGGAGATGTCCTACCGCTCATTCCGGCACTACGCCAAAAAATACGGTGTATAACGTTTCGTGATCGTCTCCCAACACCAAGTCGAACGAATATCTCGTGAGTGGGACGCTGCGGCCGAGCGTGGTGCTGCTCGTATGTTTATGAAATCGATGAATTTCCGCGATTGTCGGGCGCCGTCGGGAGAGGTTCAAATCAGCTATTTTGGTCATTTGCAGCGGCCGAAAAGTGTCAAGAGTCAGAAGTCCGCGCATGTGCCACTGAACCAAACTCTTCACCGGCCAGCCGGATCACGTCTGCATATCATTGAGCCGGCGGGATATAATTCTCGTGTGCTGCACTGGTTAACCTCAAGCCGCTGGCTGGCATCCACATTGCGAGATAGTCAGGCGTACCCCGCCAGGGCGTACAAGAGAGATTCAGGAGCAAGGCTCCTAGGAGAAAAGAATGAATAAGCGACAGAAGGGTTTTACCTTAATTGAGTTGCTGATCGTCGTGGCGATCATTCTGATCATCGCGGCCATCGCAATTCCGAACCTCATGCGTTCGCGCATGGCAGCTAACCAGGCTTCGGCGGTCGGCTCCCTGCGTACGATCTCGACGGCCGAGGTAACCTACTCCTCGACGTATGGTGTTGGCTTCTCGCCTGACCTGGTTTCATTGGGCGGTCCGGCCATCGCTCCCGGGGTCGCTGCCACCTGCGCCAACGCGGGTTTAATCGATACCACGCTTTCCAGTTCGGCCACCCCCATGAAGAGCGGCTATAACTTCGCCTACACGGGAAGCAACCCGTTCACTGGAACGACGCCGCCCAGTTGCGCGGCTGGCGTCCTGAACTTCACCGCCACCGGCATACCGGTGAATACCTCGACTGGACAGAACGGCTATTTCATCGACGACTCCGGTGTGATCCGCTTTACCACGGACGGCAGCCTACCGACGTCTGCCAGCCCAGCACTTCAGTAGTAGCTTTAGCACTCGAGGCCGGGGGAGGAATAACCCTTCCCCGGCTTCAAGTTTTTAAAACGGAGCCGAGAGTGAGCGCATGCGACACCAAAACCAATTCGATTCACGACAAGGTATCGCACAGCTTCCCGGTCGTCGTTCCAACGAGCTTGGCTTCACGTTGATCGAACTTCTGATCGTGGTCGCGATCATCCTGGTTATTGCCGCGATAGCGATTCCAAATTTTCTTCGCTCGCGTATGGCCGCCAATCAAGCCGCTGCGGTGGCAAGCGTGAGGACTATCACGACTGCTTCAGTTGTGTACAACAGTATGTGGAACAATGGGTATCCTCCGACCTTGGCTTCCTTGGGCGGGCCTTCCAGCGCTGTCGCATCGTGCGATCAGGCGATTCTCCTCGACGAGATCATCACAACGCCTCCGAACGCGAAAAGCGGTTACACGTTTGCTTATACGGGTGAAGACGGCGCGATGCCCACCCAGCCCGCGAACTGCGGCAGCCCTGGATTCAATGGCTACCTTGTGACTGCCGTTCCGGAGATTCTGGGCCAGACTGGCACGAACAGCTACTGCAGCTACACTCCCGGCGTGATTCACTTTGATGTGACCGGCTCCCCCGCCACGAGCGAAACTACGTGCGACGCTCTGCCCACACTTCAGTAGTGGGTCTCTTCTCGACGCTCGTCTGGAAGGGACCGTCCGCCTTCTTTTGGCTGGCGAAGAGCGGAGCTGGTAAACTGACCTTGTGCGAGCAGCGATTCTTGCCCTTCTACTGGCTATTACATTCCCGGCGTATGCGCGCGAAGCGAAGCCCGTCGAGCGAGCGATCGAGGCGCGGTACCGCGGCGCTCGGACTCTGAAGGCGTTTTTCTACGAACGCTACAGCGACGGCAGTGGCGGGGTGGCGGCTGAGTCGGGCACTGTCTACTTTTCCAGGCCGGGGCGTATGCGCTGGGATTACCAGTCGCCCCAGAAAAAGCTTTTCCTTGTCGATGGCAAGCACGTCTGGTTTTACGTTCCCGCCGATCGCACCGTGAGCCGCGCAAAAATGAAGCAAAGCTCCGACTGGCGCACGCCGCTCGCCCTGCTCGTTGGAAAAGCAAATCTTTCCCAATTGTGCAGCAATCTCCAACTTGTTGAGCCGGGCGGAAAATACGCGAATTCCGCGGGCTTCCGGCCGGTTTCGGGAGACAACGTATTGCGCTGCGTTCCTCGCGGCGAATCAGATACCGAAGGCAGCTCGGCTCAGGTGGTCTATTTGGAAACGGATCCGCAGGCGCAGCTCGTACGCGTCGTGATTCACGAATCGGGGAATGCAGTCACCGAATTCCGCTTCGGCGATTGGAAAGAGAACATTCCCCTCGCGGAAACCCTGTTTCATTTTCAGCCTCCGCCAGGAGTCTCGGTGGTCGATCAGTCCGCGCTCGCCAACCAGGTCTATTAAGTGAGTCGTGTGAAGCTTCACAAGGCGACCAAAAGCGCGCGAGAGGTTGCGACGGCCCCAAGGGCCGAGGCGCCGGGATCGATCGCTTGAGAAGCCCCCGGTGCAAATTCGGAGTTAGCGCGATCCGCGTGGAATGGCGTAACCCTTAATCATGCAGGAAACTAGTCGCTTCGCGCAGGAAAAGATCGAGTTGATCGTGATGCACCCAATGTCCTGCGCCCGGCACGCGCACCAATCGGTTATCGCGAATCGCGAGCCGCCGCGGATCATTATCCGGGACCGGGAAAAAGCTCTCCAATCCCCAGAAAAACAGGACAGGGCACGCGATCTGCCCGTAGACTTCCGTCGTGTCTTCCACGCGATGGCCGTACGGCGGAAACAGCCGCGCGAAATTGTCGAACTTCCAGACCAGCGAACCGTCCGATTCCCAGTTCGTGCCGTGCAGAGTCAAATGCTGCGCCACTTCGTCCGAAAGGTGCGGATTGGCCTCTTTCATCCGCGCTACCGCCGAGGCAATATCGGGATAACTCTTTACGTGCCGCTTTTCCGCGTCGCGCACGGACTCAATCCATGCGCGAATACGCCGCGATTGCGGATCGTGCACCGCGTGGCCAATGGTGAATCCGAGTCCTTCGATCGACA
>JBOGMW010000118.1:0-44370 GCA_050746805.1 Candidatus Acidiferrales bacterium
GATTCGTCCCGCGCGTTCCTTGTCTTGGTTCTCGTTCCCATGCTCATTTTCTTCATGTCGCGCAAAGCCGTTGACCGGGTCCACGCCACAGCAGCCCACTCTCACTCCACCAGCGCAGTTCGATTCACCGAACGGTGGCCCGCTTCAGCCGACTCGTCTGCCCGTAGCCGCGTCATTGCAGTTCCCGCGACCTATGACATCGATCCGCGCGCCCCCCAGCTCATCTACGCGCGCGCCATGCTCCTTGCGCGCCGTTACAATAGCCGTCCTTTTTGGAATCATCCGAAGCTCGCCGTCGGCGTCCCCACCACCCGCTACACCGCTGACCTCGCCATCGAGCACCTCATCCCCTGCGAAAGCATGGGCAAGAGTCTCAACCGCGTCGACACCAATGGCAAAATGTCCTACGGAATTTTGCAGTTTCAGGATTGGGACGAATGGGAGCGCACTTCCGGCATCACCGGCAGCCCTGACAATCGCGCCGACTCCATCCGCATGGCCGAATGGGCCATCCAGAACGGCATGATCAACCATTGGACCTGCGCCGGCGTCCTCAAAATCACATACAACGGCTAGAAGCCTCGGACTGACGCGCTAACTAGACATTACGGAACATGTTCGGTTATCTGAGCCGACTCGGCAAAGAACTGCTATAGCAAAATTCCGACGGAATTTCTCTTCTCACCGTTAAATCCCTGCGAAATTAGGTCAATCAACTTTCTGCCCGTTACTTTCCGAATTCCCGCAAAATCTACGCGCGATCAAACCCGAAAGTGTAGCTGAAGATGCATATAGGCAAGCTGACGAGCGAACAGTTAATTGAGGGTTGGGCTATGCACGAAGAACGCAAAAGAGCCCGCTTCCGCAGTCTATTGCGGACGAATGAAGGGAACCGAAAACTTCTCCTTTTGATAGCTCAGAAAATGGTCCAGACATGCGGCGCGCCCTCGAAGAAGTGGACCCGCGAGTGGAAACTTATAGCGCCGCCGGGTATTTCGGAGTTGCCGTGGATTACAAGGGAATCGACGATCCGGACAGCGCGGCGTTCTGCCCGGTGGTGGTCAAACCCGAACACGCGGTCGTCGAACAACCGAAGGCCGAAGATAGCGTTCTCCTCGAAAGCCGCCGCTCGCGCAGGAAAATTCTCGGGCTAGTGATGCGGAATTCGTTCGTTTCATCGAAGACGCTAGTGCGCGGCTGGCTTTCGACTTCAATGCTCGGCTTGCTGTCGGCGATTCCCCTGATCGGTCACGTACTCGCGCCACGGCGTTATGCCCTGCTGCGCGATTGGCTGAACCGAACGTTTCTCCCAGAGCCGCGCACGGAACTCGCCCTGATGCGAAACACAGCGCAATCGCAAAGCGCAGTGGCAAGTCGGCGACGGCGCGAGGTTAGTGAACGAGCGCGGCTATCGGGAATATGACGGGGAAGGCTACTACATCCGTGGAGGCATCATCATCGTGCCCAAAGGTGCGGCGATAAAGGCCGGAACGACGTTGTGACGGCATTTGACTGATGCCTTCCGAGACACAACGGCGAAACACCGAATGAACGATGAGCAGAAGAAGCACAACACTTCTCCGCGGTAAAATCTCGCGGGCTGGGTCGCGAGTGCGACGCACAGTTTAAGAAGTTCCCGTCTGTGATTCGCGATTGTACGTATCCTTGGCTGCATGCGCGGCGGCAGTAACGGCATCCTTTTGGCGGCTCACTACTTCTCTGCCGCGGTCGACCACATCGTTGGCAGCGGCGCGAAGCTCTCGTCCGCGCTCCTTCGCGTACCGGCGTCCGTCTTCCGCGCTTTCTGAGAGAAACTCTCGCATCTCGTCGCCTGACTTCGGCGCAAAGAGCATAGCGACCGCCGCCCCTACTCCGAGACCCGTAATGAACGAAGTGAATTTCATGGTTTACCTCCGTACTCGCACGCTAGCACCTGCCATCGCGGCGTACAACTCGGGGATATCCTGTAGGGGAGAAGGCGTTCGTCCTGCATCAATCTGAAGCCAGGCCCTATCCAGCCATTTGGTGTGCAAGTTAGTTCCCCTCGCAAATTTTTCAGAAAGCCGAGAGTTCCGATGGAACGGGAATACGAGCAGTTTGAACGGCTTCCCGATCATCCCGCGATGTGGCGCGGCGACGCTTCGGGCCTGCGGAGCGCCCGCCAGAAGCTACAGGAGCTCCGCTCAGCGTAAGCGGGACGGTTCCTGTTCCGACAGTAGCCAAGCAAGTGCAGTGCGGCCGGCATTCGTGGCGATGTCTAGCAAGCCCTGCTGACGATTCTACAGAACGATGCGCTGAGCCTCCTAAGGCGGGCGTAAATTGGTTGCATGCGAAAGCGCCTTATCACAGGCACAGGCACCTGAGCGAGAGAACGGCATCTCAACCTGATCCAGTGCGCTCCCGGACAAACGCACTGGCTATCGTAGTGGCTGGGACATTTTCTGCGCCATGAAGCGGCTTGCAACAAACGATCCCTCTAATCGGCGAAAGATAAACGCACCAATCGGAGAATCGCATCGCGCGATTACATTCGCCCGACTCCCTTCAAATCCGCTCTTCGCCAGAAGATGACGCGCCACTTCGGCCGCTGTTTGGGCCGAAATTTCGTAAGGGATAACTGGCAAGCTAACAGCCGATCAGCGTCACCTCGTCTCCATCTGTGCGCGTGATCACAGCCCTCGCTCCGAAGATTGCGCACCATGGCTTGCATGAGGTTTTCGGTCGTCGCCCCTAGATCGGCCTTTATCGAAAACTTTGTCATGCGGTCAGCGGTTGATGGTCGATGGTCTTTACAGAATGGGGGCACAATGGATACACGCCGCACCCAAGGCACCATCCACGAATTCGACGTGGAATTTCCAGTGCGGAGGTTATGGGTTGCAGTTCTCGTGCAGGCCATTGAAGACTGGCGGTCGGCGAATGTAAGACGCAAGCGGGAAGCGGAGGCATTTCTCTTCAATTGTAGAAGGGATTTTGAGGCTGTATGTTCGAACGCGGGACTGGATGCTGTAAACGTGCTCAATCGCCTCGCGAGAATGAAGTTCAAGCAAATGCGAGTGCAGTGAGTGCACCTGCTACTGTGGTGGCCGGGTTTTTGAATCAAGCCTTTACCACCAAACGACAATGCAAACAGGAAGCTTTTCGAGGGTTAAAGACTGCTGGGAGACGGCGATTCATCAGGCAATCTACAGAGCCCGCTCTGGTGAGACGAGGAGACGACAACTCACATCCGAAAAGTCCGGCGCCTATTTGTACTTTTTCCCGCTTAGCGGACAATTTTCCTCAGTGTCATTCGCCTAACCGCGCCTAACTGGTTTGATTCCTGCAAATCCCGTGGTTGGCACGCGCCTTGCCCTAACGCACAACCGAAAGCGCGAATCGACATGAAACACAAACAACGGGCAGTCTGGATTCTGGTCGTCCTAAGCAGCGTACTGGTGTTGGCAGCCGTGTGGAACCCTCCCGAAGATGCCAAGGTCTAAGCCCGGCACCTGAATTTTCCAGGTTCCCGCGTCGCAGTTCAACGTCCAAGGTTAGAGGCGAAGCGAATCCCTACGATCCCGCCCTGCGGATAAGTTATCTCGATCCTCCGCTTCCTTTTCGATGCCGGGAGTAAACCGGTTGTATGCGAAAGCGCCTTATCACTTCAACTGCGGAGAGTATTAGCGCTCGCGAGGAAAGCTGGTTAGACGTTGAGCGAGAAGCCATGGTCGAAGTCACGTCGGAAGACAAGGATTATCCCATCGAGTCTGCCTTGGGAACAGGAGATACGCGGGGTTGGCGCGCGGGAGGGCCGGGGACTCAAACGATTCGGTTGCTCTTCGATCAGCCGCAACGGATCAAGCGCATAGCGCTCGAATTTGAGGAAAGCGAAATGGCGCGCACGCAAGAGTTCGTTTTGCTCTGGTCTGCGGATGGCGGAGGGCCTCTTAAACAAATTGTCCGTCAACAGTGGAATTTCAGTCCGCCCGAAACAAAACGCGAGGTCGAAGAATATCAGGTAGAGCTTTCCGGCGTTACGGTGCTTGAATTAGTCATCAAGCCGAACATCGGTGGCGGAGATACTCGCGCCTCGCTCAAGAACTTTCGTTTGTCTTAATACGGCTCACGCGACAAGTTTGCCGTCGGAACGGCAAGACGACTTATACCGGCTGGAGGGTTGAGCAGCACGCGCTTACATCCCTCGCCCAGAGCGTAAGCTTTCGTTTTGTGTTCGCCGACCCATCTGTCGCGCAAGCGATGGACAGGCGCTTCCCCCTGTGATAGGGTCACGATCTCCGCAGACTAGGTTTCTGATCCGTGTGACGCGCCGGCAGAAGGGGTGTCTGCGATGGACCGTGAATACGACATTTTCGAGAAGCTTCCTGATGGCGACCTTGTTTGGCGGGCTTTTGTTGTTGGATTGGAATCTGCCCGCGCCAAGCTCGGGCAGTTGGCGAGTCATTCGAAGAACGAATTCTTCGCCATTCACACGCCGACCAAGCAAATTGTTGCTCGCGTGAATGTGAACGAGGCACCTACGCTCTAGCAGTGATCACGTGCTACAGAGCGACTGATGCCTTCGGAGAAACCGACTCAAACCCAAGTAAGGTCTGCATGAACTTTGCTCGGTCCCCTTCTCCACGAAAGCCTCGACGCCCGCCAACCGAGCCGCTTTCTCGATCCGCGGCCCCACGTAGGACGTAAACATCAGCAGATGTGCTGCGGGGTTTAACCTCTTTATTTGCACGGCAGCATCGATGCCATTCATGACCGGCATACAAAAATCGAGCACAACGACGTCCGGTTTCAATTGGCCCGCCGCAGAAATTCCTTCGGCACCATTGGAAGCTTCCCCACAAACGTCCCACCCTTGTTCTTTCACCATCCAACGCAAGGCCGTCCGTATGGAACTGCTGTCATCGACGATTAGGACTCGACGCATAAAACGACCCCCTTGGAGGGCTGCGCTGGGTCCCTGAGAATGAGTCTCCTGCTTGCGACGGGCAAGGACTATCCGCTGTTTCCTGTAAAATTTGATCCACTCTTTCTAGGAAGCTTGCTGTATTTCCCATAGGACCGAGGGAGCCGACGAACGAGTTTCCGCTCTGATTTCAGACTGGTATCCACGCGGAGCTACTTGGGCCGTTATAACAACTCGACACGCCCCGCTTCGCACGAACCAGAGACGCTTCCCGCCACGGGTACACTAGGACCAGCGGAGGCCCTTCCGATGGCACACGAACGGCGGCGCGCTCCCCGGTGTCCACTGATTGCATCTGTGGAGGTCATCGCACCGCAGAGTGACGCACATATTCGGGCGCGGATTTCAGACCTGAGCCTCGTCGGCTGCTACCTGGACACGATCAACACCCTTCCGGTGGGGACCGAAGTCAGGTTGAACATCGCTCACAACGATGCGACCTTCAGTGCGCTCGGAGTTGTCGCTCATTCCCAGCCGAACATGGGAATCGGCGTTCGATTTACGGACGTTCAGTTGGACCAGCACGCCATTCTGGAGCGATGGCTAGCGGACCTAGTGCGGGATTAGTCGCCAATGCGTGGCGGTCCCTGTCATTACCCGAGCGGCCAGCAAGCCTGCTCTTGAGGCAGGTGTGCGAGTGAAACGAAGTGTTCTGCTTCCATTTGGCGCGACGTTTCCATGGATTCCACTGCCTTGGGCGCATAACCAAAGCAAGACCGCGCTTGATCGTGTCTATCGGATTTCAAAACGCACAATGTCAGCCTGTAAGGACTAGGCAGAAACCGAAGTCGACAGGGGCCGATGTTTGCTGGCGGCGTCCACGGCCGATACGAGGTCACGGCCGAACCGGGACTTCACTACGTATCCGCGCACTCCTGGTTGGGGCGGTACGTGTGCCAGAAACCGCAAATCATGTTCCGTGACGATCAAAATCTCAGACTGGGGCAAGCGCTCGTGGATGCATCTGGCAACCTCCAGTCCGTTCAGTTCCGGCATTGATATATCCACAAGGACCACATCCGGCCTGAGTTCGATGGCCTTTTCGACCGCATCCCTCCCATCGCTTGCCTCTCGTCGGAGTCGGATAACCGGTGACCAGGCGCGTGGAGCCGAGCTGGTCGGTGATCGCAAAAAAGGTCGTGCTGTTCGTGTAGACAGCTGCCAAGGCACCGCCGAGGTAGATGTAATCCGAGTTCGAGCAAGTGATGCCGCAGCCGCCGCCGTAGGTGGCCATCACGCGCCCGGCAGCGTCGTTGGCATTCCCCTTCCATTCGGCTTACACGGAAAGTGCAGATGGGTGAGGTCTGTGCACTGCTCACCCATGAAAGTGTTGAGGTTTTCGATACCCGCTTCGCAGTTCCCGCTTTGGCAGTATCTCTCGTACATGGTCGCCGTGTTGTAGAGGTCATATCCGAGACGAGGGTTGGCCAGGCCGCGTGCGACATGCAATCGCGTCTTGCGACCTGCGATACAATAAATTTCACAATCCAATTTGCACCAGTCACATCCCTTCGTAATTTGGCCCGCCGCCACCTTCGGGTGGAACCCAAGTGATGTTCCCATACGGGTCTGCAATATCGCAGGCCTTGCAGTGGACGCAATTCGAAGCGTTGATCCTCAGATGGATTCCCACCGAATCCGTTGCGATCTCATAGACCGCAGCGGGACAATAATACTGGCAGGGATTGCCGTACTCGCGGACGCATCGGTCCGAGCAAATATTCCAATCACGAATATGTAAATGACACGGCTGATCTTCTTCGTGACGTGTGCCAGAATGATAGACGTCGGTCAGGCGGTCAAACGTGAGTAGGCCGTCGCCCTTGAAACGCTCGGACTGATCGACCGCGACCAGATGACGATTCAGCCTTTCGTATTCCTGGTACCCGGGGCTGACGCGAATCGGATCAACAACGCCGCGGCCACCACTGACGATTTGTAGGCCGGCGCTCAGGAGTCCTGCCCACAAACCGTGGCGGAATCCCTGATGAAAATTGCGGACCTCCCAAAGCTCCTTCTGGATCCAGCTAGATTCCACTTTGCTTTGAAACCCGCTCAGCGTTTTTGCCGACGTATCGCCCGCAACCAGAGCCTCGTAGATCGTTTCGGCGGCCAGCATCCCGCTCTTGGTTGCCATATGAATGCCTTTGAGACGCTGAGAATTAAGAAAGCTCGCGGAGTCGCCGATGATGAGGCCGCCATCGAGGTACGGGCGCGGCATGGAATACCAGCCACCCTCGGGAATCGTCTTTGCGCCGTAGCGCATGAGTTGTCCGCCATCGAGGATCTGGCGGACGAACGGATGCGTCTTGAATTTCTGAAACGCTTCGTGCGGATCGAAAAGCGAATTCTTGTATTCGAGGCCGACGACCAGGCCGACCGAAACGCGATCGTCGCGCATTCCGTAGATCCAGCCGCCGCCATATTTGTCTGCCTCAAGCGGCCAGCCAAGCGTGTGCGCAACGTAGCCCGCCGCCATTCGTCCGGGCGGAACATCCCAGAGCTCTTTAATGCCCAAGGCATATATCTGCGGATTCACGCCGTCGAGGTTAAAATGATTGACGACTTCCTTTGTGAGGGAGCCGCGCGGCCCTTCGGCGAGTACCGTGACTTTTGAGTGCAGCTCGTAACCGGGCGCGTAATTAGATTTGGGCTTACCGTTCTTGTCCAATCCCTTGTCATCGGTGATGACTCCGGCGATGCCATGGCCTTCGTAAATCAACGACGTGCCAGCGAACTGCGTGAAGATGTTCACGCCGGCTTTTTCCACCAGGCCGCCCATCCATTTCGTGAGTTTGTTGAGAGAGACAACGTAATTGCCGTGATTGCGCAAAGGCGGTGGTGTAATCGGCAATTTCCAGGCGCGACTCGCCGTGAAAAAGTAGGCGTCGTTGCCCGTTACCGGCGCATCAAGCGGCGCGGTTTTCTCGAAGTCGGGAACCAATTCGCGCAGCGACCGCGGATCCATGATGGCGCCCGAGAGCTGATGTGCACCTAATTCCCGTCCTTTTTCCAGGACATAGATGTTTTCCGGAGAAAGCACTCGCGTGCCCGATGTTCGTTTGTGTTCGTGGAATAGCTGAGATAGCCGTAACGCACAAGCCAGCCCAGCCGGGCCGCCCCCGACAATGAGCACGTCCGCGTCGAGCTTTTCGCGTTTGTCAGCCAAGAGGTTGATCTTACCAGAATCCCGAGAAGGCTAGCACTGACTCGCATCCCCTGGGGAAACTCAAGATCAGTCCTTCAAGTGATATGCGTAATGCTCGTTAGGACATGCGACCCATTGAATACGACAGGCACGAGGCAGAGTATCGGCCCGGACTCCCAAAACTCTAGCAGACTTTGGACTGGATCGAGTCTGCGCCTTCGGGGTGTTGGAGACATGAGGCAATTCGATGCTGGATACGAGGCTTCTCATTGTCCTTGACGATTCGGTGACATCAAGACGTGCTGTCAAGTACGTCGGTAAGTTTGTGGGCAAACGAAGGGGATTTCGCATTTGTCTTGTTCATGTTCTGCCGCCATTACCGCCGGAGTTCCTTGAACACGGCGGCTCGGGGTATCCCGAGAAGGAGGCACGAGTAGCGGTTGACCTAAAAGCTCAACAACGCCACTGGATTTCGGCCGCCAAGAAGAAGGCCCAAACAGGGCTGGACGTGGCTCGCGCAACCCTTCGGAAGGCGGGCCTTTCAGCGGGAGCGGTGCAAACGCTGTTCTGCGAACCTGGGGAAGGCCCGGACACCGCTGAAGTTATTCTCAACATGGCTCGGGGATGCCATTGCCGTACGGTTGTAGTCGGCCGGCGGTCGGTTTCCTGGCTGCACGAGTTATTTAGCCAGGAATTGTCGGAAGAACTTCTTCGTCATGGCAAAGGGTTCTGTGTTTGGGCCATCGAATGATTCGGAATCTACTCCAGCTTCTGGATTGTGCGTGTACCGTTTCTGATTGATACGCCACACAGCGCAAGCTTGCGTGCTGCTTTCATCGAGGCCGATCAGATCCTCTTTTCTCCAAGCGCCTCTGGGCGGTCCGACTGTTTATCAACGACCAGCTGCCAACTCCGCAGTCGAGCACAATCAATCTCGATGATCGGCGCTTCTTCGTATGACAAACGTTCTTTCCGCAGGTATGGACTGCTCATTGCCGCGGATCAAGTGTCGTCAGATCATGAAAGGAGGAGCTAGACGTCATGGTTTGTTTGAGTTTATGCCTTGGCAGTTTCTCAAGGAGGATGGCAATGAGAAAGTTGGCTTCAGTGGCACTGCTGTTGTTTCTGGGAGCGACCGTGTCTTTTGCTGCGAATCGGACATTTGTAGGGGACATTATGGATTCGCCGTGCGCGGCGATGGGCGGTCACGCGGCAGGTTACAAGATGACCGGTACAAACACTCCAAAAGCTTGTACGCTGGCCTGCGTAAAGGATGGGGGAAAGTTCGTTCTCTACAACCCCGACACCAAGACGACCTACAAGCTTGATAATCAAACCGAACCAAGAGCCTTTGCCGGTGAGATCGTGAGAGTCACCGGAAGCTACAACCCGTCGACCAAAACGATTCACGTCGTGAAAATCGAAGCTTTTCGTTAGATTGAAGATTGACGAAATCAGCTTCGCAAGACAGCCCAGACTAGAGACGAGGCAGTGATTTAAATCCGGACTTCGGAAACCGGCGTTCCTCAGCGTGGTTTCCAGGTCCCGCCCCACTGTCAGCACCTGTTTGACGAGATGAATCCCGTCGATCAGAGTCGCCGCCAGCGCCAGTCCGCTGAGTTTCTTCTCGCAGAGTTTTTTCAACTACGCGACGCTGGCGGCGATGAATGATGAAATTCTACCTTGATACGGCAAGTCCGGATGAGATTCGGGGGGGCGGTGCAGACGCGGACGCTCGATGGCATCGCAACAACTTCATCCGTGAAACGAAGGTATTCTCTAAGCAAAGCGTCCAGCTTCATCGCCCGAGCATCGGACTTCATCGAACATATAGTAGAGCGTAAGGAGAGAATGGCATGCCAGAATTAATGTATCCACCACCATCCCAGGAACTCGCCCACAAGCGTCGGGAACTCGCTCCCGACATCCAGTCCGCGTTCCACGCATTCAGCGAGCGAGTGTTCGCCGACGGCGCTCTGCCGTCCAAGACGAAGCAGCTGATCGCCGTCGCGGCCGCTCACATTACCCAGTGCCCGTATTGCATTAAAGGGCACACCAAAGCCGCACTGAAGCATGGAGCAACCCCGCAGGAAATTATGGAGGCCATTTGGGTAGCCGCCGAAATGAGGGCCGGCGGTGCCTACGCACATTCCGTAATATCGATTACCGCCATCAACGAGGAGCAACAGCGGCAAGAACCCTGAACCAATCGTGAGGGGCCTTGGGGGGCTGTGAAATCGAGCACAGCTTAGACACGTCCTAGTTCGCACCGGGTGCAAGATCATCCAGATTGACGAACCGGCTGTTTCCGTCCGTCGGGCAGAGCTACTCCCAGCCATTGTAGCAATGGAGGTAACAACGACGGAATTGAAGCCATACTTGGTGACTCGCATCCGCTACGGAGATTGCGCGAGCGTTTATCCGCGCAGGCACAATCTCACCATCGATAACCTCGACCTCGAAACCTCGGGGACGTGCACTCACATGTCCTTGAGGGCCGGCTTGTGGTCGAACGATGATTGAAGAAGGGACTTGAGCGTTTGCCGTTGGAGAGCGTCTGGGTTGACCCGGATTGCGACCTCAACACGCGAACGGTGGAAGAGGCCGAGGCAAAACTAGCAAGGACGGTTCCAGCGGCTCATGTTCTGCGAGATGGTTAAATCACCGACTTCGCTTGTTGGTTCCTATTCTTTACAACCTCCGATCATGGGATACCAGTCAACCCCGATCTGGAAAAAGACGTAGGAGAAGAGCGCGTTGAGCACAGTGACCTTGAATCGCGGGCGGGAGCGCGTCGCCACCTTCTACAACTCCATCGTCGGAAAGAAGGTAGTTATGGCGGTGACGGGGTTCATCCTCGTCCTATTCATCATCTTCCATATGCTCGCGAACTTGCTCGTGTATTTTCCACTGGAGGCCAATCGGATACGGCCGTTGGACGCATACTCGGCACACCTCCACGCTTTGCCTCTCCTGCTTTGGAGCGCGCGTGTGGTGCTGCTCGTCGCGGTGACTCTACACATCGATGCTGCGTGGCAACTCACGGTCCTCAATAAATTTGAAGCGCGCCAGGAGCGGTATGTTAAGTGGACGCCCGTTGCATCGAATTACGCTTCGAGGACGATGGTGTGGAGCGGGCCCATTATCTTCTTTTACGTCATCTATCACCTGCTTGACTCCACCTTCGGGGTCGTCAATCCAAATTTCCAGCCCGGCCACGTTTATCACAACGTGATTGCGAGCTTCTCGCATCCTGCCATCAGCATTTTCTATATCATTGCGAACGTTTGCTTGGCGTTTCATCTCTATCACGGCGTATGGAGCATGTGCCAGTCCGTGGGCATCGCGCACCCTCGTTATACGCCGATACTCAAAAAGGCTTCTGTGGTAGTCGCCATCACGATTGGGGCGGGGTTCTGCTCTATTCCGCTGTCGGTCGTGACTGGTATTATCCGATGAATAAAAAAATAAACCTGGATTCCCGCGTTCCCTTCGGTCCGATCGAGCAAAAGTGGGACAAGTTAAAGTTCGAAATGAAGCTTGTGAGCCCTGCCAACAAGCGCAGATACAGCGTGATTATCGTGGGGACCGGTCTCGCGGGGGGAGCCGCCGCTGCCTCGCTGGCCGAGCTCGGGTATAACGTTTCCGCTTTCTGTTACCAGGATTCGCCGCGGCGTGCCCACTCGATTGCCGCGCAGGGCGGCATCAATGCCGCCAAGAATTATCAGGACGACGGCGACTCAGTCTTCCGGCTGTTTTACGATACGGTGAAGGGAGGCGATTTTCGCTCTCGCGAAGCGAACGTGTACCGGCTGGCGCAAGTCAGCGTGAATATCATTGACCAGTGCGTCGCGCAGGGTGTTCCTTTCGCGCGCGAATACGGCGGCCTGCTGGCCAACCGGAGTTTTGGCGGCGCCCAAGTCTCCCGGACATTTTATGCGCGCGGGCAGACAGGACAGCAGCTTCTCCTCGGCGCCTATCAGGCTTTGGAGAGACAGGTCCAGGCGAACCAAGTGAAAATGTTTTCGCGCCACGAAATGCTGGAACTCGTGGTGATTGAAGGGCGTGCTCGCGGGATTATCGCTCGGGACATAGTGAGCGGCGAGATTTCCGGCCACGCAGCGGACGCCGTGATTCTGGCGACCGGCGGATATGGAAATCTTTTTTACCTTTCGACAAACGCCAAAGGTTGCAACACCACGGCGATCTGGCGGGCGTACAAGAAAGGGGCTGCGTTCGCTAATCCGTGCTTTACACAGGTCCATCCAACCTGCATTCCGGTGAGCGGAGAGTACCAGTCGAAGCTGACTTTGATGAGCGAGTCTTTGCGCAACGACGGCCGCATTTGGGTCGCCAAGAAGAAAGGCGACAATCGTCCGCCGAACCAGATCCCGGAAGATGAGCGCGACTATTATCTGGAGCGCATTTATCCCGCTTTCGGCAATCTCTCTCCCCGAGATATTTCTTCACGGGCCGCCAAGCGGGTTTGCGACGAAGGCCGGGGCGTGGGGCCGGAAGGCCGCGGCGTTTATCTTGACTTCGCGGACGCCATCCGTCGGCTCGGCAAGAGAACGATTACGGAGCGTTATGGCAACTTGTTCGAAATGTACGAGCGTATCACCGGCGAGGATCCTTATGGGCTTCCAATGCGAATTTTCCCGGCCGTGCATTACACGATGGGCGGTCTGTGGGTGGATTACCACTTGATGAGCACGATTCCGGGCCTTTTCGTACTGGGCGAAGCCAACTTCTCCGACCACGGTGCCAACCGGTTGGGTGCGAGCGCCCTGATGCAGGGCCTGGCGGATGGGTACTTCGTGATTCCTTATACGTTGGGTCATTTCCTGGCAGACGTAAAGCCTAGAGACGGAATCGCCACTGAACATGCGGAATTCAAGTGCGCCCGCGATGAAGTCGAAAATCAAATCAAGTGGCTGCTCTCGATCAAGGGCAAACGCAGCGTAGATTCATTCCACCGTGAACTGGGCCATATTATGTGGGAAGACTGCGGAATGTCGCGCAATCGAAAGGGACTGGAATCAGCGATCGGCAGGATCCAGACGCTTCGAGCGGCGTATTGGCGGAACGTCAATGTCACGGGGCAGGAAGCGGAAATCAATCAGGCACTCGAGAAAGCCGGACGTGTAGCGGATTTCTTCGAGCTGGGTGAGTTGACTTGCCGCGACGCGCTCGCGCGCGAGGAATCCTGTGGCGCGCACTTTCGCGAAGAGCATCAGACGCCAGAAGGCGAAGCGCTCCGTAACGATGAACAATTCGCGCATGTCGCCGCGTGGGAATACGCGGGCGAGACTGCTCTTCCGATACGAAACGTTGAGCCGCTCGAATTCGAGAGCGTGCATTTGGCGCAGCGCAGCTATAAGTAGTAGGAAAACGATGCGTCCAGAGACGGCCGTGGCAAAAGCAACTATACGATGAAGCTTATCCTGCATATCTGGCGGCAGAAGAACGCGCTAAGCAAGGGCAACATGGCGCGGTATGAGGTGTCGAACGTCAACGAGCACATGTCCTTTCTGGAAATGCTGGACGCACTGAACGAGAAACAGATCGCCAAAAACGAAGACCCGGTGGCGTTCGATCACGATTGCCGCGAGGGCATTTGTGGCTCCTGTGGGTTCATGATCAACGGCGTAGCTCACGGCCCTAAGCGCGGCACCGCGGTTTGCCAGTTGCACATGCGGCACTTCAAAGACGGCCAGGAATTGTGGCTGGAGCCGTGGCGGGCCAAGGCTTTTCCTATCCTTAAAGACCTCATGGTGGACCGAAGCGCCTTTGACCGGATTATTGCGGCGGGCGGGTATGTTTCCGTGAATACGGGCGGGGCTCCAGATGGCAACGCTCTTCCCGTCGAAAAGGTGAAAGTCGATCTGGCAATGGACGCGGCGCAATGTATCGGTTGCGGCGCGTGTGTGGCTGCATGCCCGAACGCTTCCGCAGTGCTGTTCACTTCCGCCAAGATTTCGCACCTCGCCTTGCTCCCTCAGGGCCAGTCGGAACGCAAGCGGCGGGCGCGCAACATGGTTGCGCAAATGACGTCGCAGCTCTTTGGCGCCTGCACCAATCACGGCGAGTGCGAGGCCGTCTGCCCGAAGGGGATCAAGCTCGAAAACATCGCGCGCATGAACCGCGAGTTCACAAAGGCGATGTGGACCAACCGGGAAGCCGCGGCAGACGCCGGTAGAATAACAAAGCCCCGGTAATACGCCTTGCGGTAGTAGGAGAGGTAAAGCGAAATCCACCCGGGCTCGCCAGAACCATGAGAGCCGTGGAAAACGGTTACCGATGGTGCTCGGGATCAATTGGCTGAGGTAAAGAGACAAAAGGTAAAGGCGTCATTCATAGGCACTTATCGGGTTCCGTCGTACGCGAAGGACGAGAGCTGAACATGAACGACCTCGGCGAGAATGCTCCATGGTCCGCGAGAATGGTATGAAGCTCGCCGCGGTTCGACAGCAAACAGCGAGAAGGCCAGCGCCTTGGAGCCGTAGGGAGCCTGCTTCCCCCGTCACTGCCGGTGTGTTGCGCTGGCGCGTAGGGACCGAGATCGGTATAGAGGTCTTGTCAATATGGGAGAGGGTTTATGGCTCGAAGTTTTTCCGGGATTCAACCTACCGGTAACATTCATTTAGGGAACTATCTGGGTGCTCTCCGCTTCTGGATCCGCGAGCAAAATCGATACGATTGTTTTTTCTCCATAGTCGATCTTCACGCCATTACGTCCCCTCAAGACCCGGCGGAGTTCCGGGCCAAGACGCTCGATACGGCGGCGATTCTACTCGCAATCGGGATTGATCCTTTGGTTTCAACCCTGTTCGTCCAGTCGCACGTTCAGGAGCACGCCAATCTGGCGTGGGTACTGAGCAGTCTGACCACACTCGGGGAGCTTCGAAGAATGACGCAGTTTAAAAACAAGGCGTCCCGAGAACACGGAGTTCAGACAAGCGGCGGCCTATTTGTTTATCCTGTACTGCAAGCCGCCGATCTCCTTTTGTATCAGGCTGATCGAGTTCTGGTGGGAGAAGATCAGCGTCAACACTTAGAACTGTCACGGACGCTAGCAGGCCGGTTCAACCATCGCTTCGGCCCGACCTTTGGCCTTCCGGAAGCCGTGATTCCCAAGGTGGGTGCAAGAATCATGGACCTACAAGACCCTCGAAAGAAAATGTCCAAGTCTTCAGACTCACAGCTGGGTGCCCTACGATTGGTGGATACACCGGAAATTCTCCGGGATAAAATTCGAAGTGCGGTCACCGATTCCGGAAGGGAGATCATTGCTTCGGCGGATAAGCCGGCCATCACGAACTTGCTGACGATCTATTCGACCCTAACCGGCGAGGACTTGGCTGTGGCGGAAGATGCGTTCGCCGGATCGAGTTACGAACAATTTAAGGCTACCCTGGCAGACGTCCTCATAGAAGATTTGCGTCCGATTCGCGAGCGCTACATTCAGTGGATGAGCTCGCCGGATGAGATCGTTCGAAGCCTGCAGGCTGGGGCGAACCAGGCGACGACCATCGCATCTGCCACCCTTGGCGTTGTGTATGAGCACATGGGCTTTCTCCGCTAGAAGGGTTCCGAATTCTGCGGCATCCGCCGTTTGCAACGGGCACCAAGTCTTCAGCCGCTCCTTCGCTCGTCGGCGCACCGACTTGGGTAGACTGCGTACATAGTAGGTTGCTTCCCATATTTCTTGGTCCGACAAGATATGTGCGAAGCCGGGCGTCCCGTTTAGACGGATACCGTTCTTGATGACCCAGAACAACTCGTCATTCGACAATTTCTGAATTGTGGCATCGCCAGGATCCGGGACACGTGGGTACATCGCCTTGCCAATGTTTGTAGGGTTGCGACCGTCCTTACCGTGGCACGAGGCACACGCCATCGTAAAAAGCGCTTCTCCCGAAGAAATGCTGGAGGCGTCGTTCGCGAGCGCTTTGGGTGACAATCGAGCTGCTGCTCTATGAGCCCGCTTCGATTTTCTCGACATGGATCGTCTTTGTAACCATGTCGAAAAGGGCCACTCCATTTGACGAAAGTGATTCAAAATTGGTACCGTCCGGTTCCGACTGTTGCTTTAATAGGCGAAGAGCTTCTCCACAGCATTACGCAGATCATCGATTGAAGGGAGAACGGCGTCTTCCAAAGTCGTGGCCGAAGGAACAAAGCTGTCTTTCGCAGCGACTCGCATCACCGGCGCATCCAGGTACTCAAAGCAGTTTTCCGCGACACGGGCAGAGATCTCCGCGCCAAACCCTTGCGTAAGGCTGTCTTCATGGAGCACGAGGACGCGGCTCGTCTTTTTAGCACTCTCGTAAATGAGTTGATCATCCAGGGGTACGATCGATCGGATGTCCAGGACCTCGAGTGAGGCGCCTTCCTCCTCTTTTCTTTTTGCGATTTCCAGTGCCTGGTACACACTGGCGCCCCAAGTCACAATCGTCGCATCGCGGCCCTCCTGGCGAATCCGTCCACGACCAAACGGGACCAGATAATCGCCGTTCGGTTCTCGAGTCCTAGACTCCATGCGCCGATATAGGGACTTGTGTTCGAAAAAGATGACGGGATCCGCCGAGCGGGCCGCGGTTTTTATCAGTCCTTTCGCATCCTCAGCCGAACTCGGGAAAACAACGCGCCATCCAGGAATATGCGCCAGGAAAGCCTCCACGCAGGCGGAGTGCCACGGGCCGCCTCTGATGTGACCGCCAACCGGTATGCGGATGACCACGGGGCAGGTCCAAACCCCCTGGCTCCGCCACCTCATCGTGGGCACTTCATTTCGGATTTGCATGAACGCGGGCCACATGTAGTCGGCAAATTGGATCTCTACAATCGGTTTGTATCCGGCGATTGCCATGCCCCCGGCAACGCCGATGATGCTTGCCTCGGCGAGGGGACTATTGGTGACGCGATCGGGGTATAGTTTGCTAAGTCCTCGGGTCACACCAAACACGCCGCCCTTGGGATCGGCGATATCCTCGCCCCACATAACGATCTTCTGGTTCAAAACCATCTCCTCACGCAAGCCGCGGTTGATCGCTTCAATCAGGCTGATTGGCTCCTCCGAGACGTAATTGGCCGGAACAGTCACGCTGAGTACGGGATCGGGGTTCTCAGCATAGATGTGGGCCAAGATGCGGTCAGTTCCTGGCGCTGGTTCATGGTCGGCCTCATCGGCGGCTCGATCTACCTCCGCTTTCGATTGGTCTCGCCTCTGCTGCATTTGCTCTTCGTCAAGGATCCGATGTCGTTGCAAATAGCGTTCGGTTTGATGGATCGGGTCGCGCTCGATCATTTCGTTCAATTCTTCCTGGCTTCGGTACTTCTTCTGATCGTCGGAGGAGGAGTGTGAGTCCATGCGGATGACTTGTCCCTCGATCAGAGCCGGCCCACTTCCTTGACGCATCCTCTCGATTACAGGCGGCAACATCTGGTACATGGGTTCGAACCAGGTGCCATCAACGGTGTAGGTTGGCATTCCGAAGCCCTGGGCGATGCGGTGAATCTCGGAACTCGTTTGTACCGGTTGCGGAACGCTAATGGCGTACCCGTTGTTTTGGATTACGAACAGGACCGGCAGGCGCTCCCGGCTGGCCCAGTTCAACGCTTCGAAGAATTCGCCTTCGCTGGTAGCGCCTTCGCCGGATGAGACGTAAACGATTTCATCTCCGCCATCCTGTTTCACGGCGCGCGCCAATCCGACGGCGGGAAGAAACTGCGTGCCGGTGGCCGCCGTCTGCGCAACGAGCCGCAACTCCCGAGAAGACCAGTGTTCAGGCATGTTCCGGCCTGCGGAGTTGGGATCGTTTTGCCGGCTCAACATCCCTAGGAAGATATCTTTCAACGGCATCCCCAGACCGGTGGCGATGGCCTTCTCCCGGTAATATGTAAAGAACCAGTCGTAACGCGGCTTCAGCAACAGGGTCATGCCGATCTGAAGCTTCTCGTGGCCACGAGCCGATGCGTGAAAGCTGACTTTCCCGAGCCGATCGAAGATCTTTAGCCTTTCTTCGACGTAAAAGACGGTGAGCATCTTTTGATACAACTCCAATACAACCGCGTCTGGCACGATCCCACCGTGTTCCATCTCGGCTTTCGATTCTAAGGGAGTCATTCGTTTGGACCTGTTTGAGCTAGGCGATATGGTAGTGCACTCCTTGCTTTGGAAAAGCGACCAAGATTCAGCTTCGTTGGTGCTTTCTCTGCGCTTTTTTGGCTTTCTTGTCTCGGTTTGTTTTTCGGGACCTGAGAAGCCGCAACGCTGGACCTTTATGAATGGCCACATGATCGGTCTTGTCGCTTTGAATGAGGTATTGCGGTTCGTCTTTCGAGGCGTGATGTACGAAACCCTTGATCCGAACGTCAGAAGTGATCTTCTTGACAATCACACCGCGAACTCTGCCCGCCTCGGAATTCCATTCAACGTGGTCGCCTCGCCTGAATATTCTTGGCATAGGAGTCTGCTCAAAAGAGAATATTACTTGCTTATGCGACAGTCACCTCTGGGCTCAGATAGACATCCTGGATGGTATTGAGGAGCTGGATCCCCTCTTTCATTGGCCGCTGGAAAGCTTTGCGGCCGGAGACCAGGCCCATGCCGCCCGCTCGCTTGTTGATGACAGCTGTAGCGACCGCGTCTTCGAAGTCGCTCGCGCCCGAGGGGCCACCGGAGTTGATCAGTCCCACGCGGCCCATGTAACAGTTGGCTACCTGATAGCGGCACAGATCGATGGGATGGTCGCTCGATAGCTCTTTGTAAATGCGCTTGTCGAATTTCCCATAGCTCGATTCAGCCGTGTTGAGCGCCTGGTAGCCCCCATTGTTTTCCGGCAGCTTCTGCTTGATGATGTCAGCTTCGATGCTAACGCCGAGGTGATTTGCCTGGCCGGTCAGATCGGCCGACACGTGATAGTCTTTGTCTCTCTTAAACGCGCTATTCCGCAAATAGCACCACAACACGGTCGCCATTCCTACTTCGTGTGCGTGTGCAAAGGCCTGGCTGATTTCGACGAGTTGCCGGGAGCTCTGGTCCGACCCGAAATAAATCGTTGCGCCCACCGCGGCTGCGCCGAGGTCGTAGGCTTGTCTCACCGTGCCAAACAGCACTTGATCAAATCGATTCGGGAAAGTCAGCAGCTCGTTATGGTTGATTTTCACAATGAAGGGAATCTTGTGAGCATATTTCCGCGCAACGGAGCCGAGCACCCCGAATGTGGAAGCTACGGCGTTGCAGCCGCCTTCGATCGCCAGCCTCACGATGTTTTCGCCATCGAAATAAGCCGGATTCTTCGCGAAGCTCGCAGCGGCCGAGTGTTCGACGCCCTGGTCTACGGGTAAAATCGAAAGATAGCCGGTGCCCGCCAGACGGCCGGTGCCGAACATGCGCTGTAGATTGGTCAGGACGCGAATATTCCTGTCAGACGCCACGTAGATGCGGTCGACGAAATCAGGCCTGGGAAGATGCAACTTTTCCTTGGAAATTTTGGGAGATTTGAAACCCAGCAGCGATTCCGCCCTCGCCCCCAGATAGGTCTCGATGGTGCTTCCTTTGACGATCGTGCCCATTTTCATTTTCCTTACTCACGAATTCCCGGGAGTCTCCCCGGAATTCCGCCTATGGCCGCGTCCCCTTTCTAGAGCTGCAGTAATTACGCGGATGCTTCGTCTAGCCCTCTGACCATAAACATCGCCCATTAAACGTCAAAGGTTCAATATCCCGAGAATTCTTCCGCGCGAATGTCATCCTCGCTTACGCCAGCTTTGGCGAGCATCTCCCTCATTGCCGCGACCATCGCAGGCGGACCCGCCACATAGTAGATTGGCCCCTGCAAATCGTAAAAATACTTGATTAGCATTTCCCGGTTGATGAAGCCGCGTTCGCCCGCCCAGCCCAGCTTCGACTTCTCCATTCCGGTCATCGAGGGAATAAAGATGAAATGAGCGCTTGATTGAGATAGCTCCCGCAGTTCATCAAGAAAAACGGCGTCTTCGGGGCGACGATTGGAATAAAGCATATAAAGCTGGTATGGAAGCTTGTCCTTGGTTGCTTGGCGTAGGATGCTGCGGAAGAGAGTGATTCCGATGCCACCCACCAGGAAAGCGGCGGCCCTTGCCAGTTTTTTGTGTAAGGCAAAACATCCCATGGGTCCTTCAAATTTGAGTTCGAAACCAAGCGGAATAGCCGCGAATAGCCTCTTGAACGCGCTCTCTCGTGCCCGAGTTGCCACGATAAGATCCTGTTCATGCGGAGCGCTAGCAATGGAAAAGGCTCTGACGGCACCTTGGGAGTCCATTTGGGGAGGATTAAGCAACGTCAAATCGAGGTATTGGCCCGCCTTAAATTCGAATCCGGCAGGCCTTTGCAAGTGAACGGCAATCGTGTGCTCGGCAACGTGCGTTCGGTCGTTGAGTCTGGTTTGATAGGCCGGCATCCCAACTCTTTCGCCTGTGCCCCTGCCAGTGGGCCGCTACCGAAGTGACTGGGGCACGTGCTATTGGTTTCCGCAGTCTCCGACTGCGGTGGTAGAATCTGACGGCCCGATGGCTTGTTTCAATAAGCCGTTTGTACTGCCGGAAGATACAGCCATCATGAAAGTGCCGACATGCTCGATCGGGAACTATTTAATCTGCTCGAAGGCACGTCCGATGCCGCCTTTGCCCTAACCGATGAGTGCGAGATTTGTTCGTGGAACAAGGCCGCCGAAAGATTATTTGGCTACAGCAAGCTCGAGGCTCTCCAGAAAAGTTGCCAAGGACTTCTGCAGGGACGCACCGTTTTGGGCGTTCAAGTGTGGGGCGACAACTGCACTATTCGGGACTGTGTTGCAAGAGGCGTCGAAGTACCAAACTATGATCTGGAAGTAAAGATTCGTTCTGGACGCCGAATGTGGATAAGCGTATCTACGCTCGTATACGAAAGTCCGCGCAACCGTCGGCGATTGATCGTGCACTTTGCTCACGATATCACCGAGAGGAAAAAAAACGAGGAACTTCTCCGCAAGATGACGCAGGTTTCGCGCCAGTTGGCCAGCCTTCCAGAAGTTGTCGGACGCATTGCTCCCGTTTCCCCGCTTTCCGATCAAGAACGAGAAATCCTGCGGTTATTTTCGGTGGGCACGAATTCGACGGAAATCGCGCGCAAGCTGGGAATCACGTTGCAAACCTTGCGGAATCATTTGCACCATATCAATCAGAAACTGCATACGCATAACCGCCTGGAGGCCGTGACGCACGCGATACAGCACAAGCTTGTCTGAGTTTTGTTCGCGCAATTGCGATCCGCATCCCTCGGAGCAACATTTCCTGCCTTGCGTTCAATCAGCAACGCCTTCGGGTGAGCCTCGCTGCTCTGAATCGTTACTTTTTCTGTCGTGTGACGCTTGTTTCTACAGAAAGTATGAACGACCCATTGTGATCGGCCACGTGCCCATCAGACGATACGAGCGAGTCAAGCCGCATCGAGGTCGTAGGTGACATTCGCAGCAAAGAGCTGGGCACCCAGCGAGGATCCTCAGGAGGCTCCGCCTCCACGAATGTCTTCGGCATCAGATCTGCGTCCAGGCCTCCAATGCCATTCTTGGCTGGCTCGCAGCCGGAACTGGCGCTGGGCTTGGCTGATGATTATGGTTCTAGCCTTGCTGGAAAACTTTTTCGTCCGGCAGTTGCTTTCGGCGCTCTTCTTATTCACGGTCGTTTTTGTAATCGCGGCAGCGGTGGCCGCGCTGTTCATTGGAATTGTGACAGAGATCTCTGTGCGGTCCTACAAAGCGTTTGGTGAATGGAGAGGCTAGTGAAAGAAGAATTGGCAACTCAAAAGCGCGAGAAACATATGGTCGTAAAGCTTGTTTCCCCTGAGCTCTTGGCTCGTCGCAGGGAGGAAATCGACGAAATGATCTCGCTGCGGGCCTATGAACTGTTTGAAGGGCGCAGCTACCTGCATGGTCATGACGTTGCCGATTGGCTTCAGGCGGAGCGCGAGATCGTGCATTCGTGCCGCCATGATCTGAGGGAATCCGCGGAAGCAATGATCCTCCATGCTGAAATGCCAAGCTCCTTTTCTGCAGACCAACTCTTAGTGAGTGTGGAGCCTTGGCGGTTAACCGTCAGCGGGGAAAGAGAGATCGAGGTCGGTTACTCGGACGGCGCCAAGGCTGGGACGGAGGTGCGGTCACGGCGAATCTTTCGAGCGCATGACCTTCCTGTGGAGGTCAACCCGTCCGCCGCCACAGCAATTCTGCGAGACAGCACCCTCGAGGTAGTGATGCCAAAAAGGCTGACGCAGCCCTGAAGCTCGAAGTGCGATCGGCATCTACGGGTGGACAGGTTCAATAATTCGTTCTGTACGTGAATACGCATACTGCACGTTCGGCGGAATCGGAATCAGCCGGGAGGGGCGCTAAGGATTCACGCGCGTCTACGCGCCGTTTTTCCTGGAGCTCCGATCACCCTAAAAGATGAATTACAGATGTTTCTCTCGCAGTATAAACAACCCATTGCTGGAGGACGCGACGAATCCGAGAATGGAAGCTAAGGGTGATAGGGCGATCACCGATGCGTAAGTTGATGATGTTCGAGGGATTTCTGGCATGACTTGCGCGGAAGCTCTTGCGGGCTTTGTGACGCGGAAGTGCTTCGACGACCTGTCTGACCGCGGATGTTCGCAGCTGAAAATCCGCATACTGGATTCTCTCGGTTGCGCTGTAGCGGCAATGAATGGCGAACCGATTAAGATGCTCCGCGAGCAAATCCTCGAGCCTGACGGAGTTTGTACTTGTATAGGGGGTGGCCGCACGGCCGCCGACCGCGCCGCCTTCTACAATGGTGCGCTCGTTCGGTATCTAGACTTCAACGACAGCTATCTGGCCAAGGGAGAAACGTGCCATCCAAGCGACAATCTGGCTCCCGTATTAGCAGCCACTGAGTATGCGAACGGCACAGGACGCGACCTGCTGACCGCCCTGGCAGTCGCTTATCAAGTGCAATGCCGCCTGTGCGATACCGCTCCTGTCCGAGCTGCGGGATTCGATCACACGACGCAGGGTGCGTATGCCGTGGCGGCAGGAGTCTCCAAGGCCCTTGGACTCAATGCAACACAAACCACAAACGCCATCGCTATTTGCGGAGCCTCCTTCAATGCTCTGCGAGTTACGCGAACTGGGAAGCTCTCTCATTGGAAAGGCTTGGCGTACCCGAACACCGCCGCCTGTTGTACCTTTGCGACGTTTCTGGCAATGAGAGGGATAACTGGGCCCTGGGAAGTCTTTGAAGGGGAAAAGGGCTTCATGGATGCCATTGCCGGAGTCTTTCGGATCGATTGGCTGCAGGAAGGACTCGGGCGGGTAATGGCCACGATTCTCAAGAGACACAATGCCGAGATTCACTCGCAAACCGCCATCGAATGCGCGCTTCGATTGAAATCGGAAGAGAAGTTTGATGCCAGTGAAATTGAGCGCATCGATGTAGAAACATTTGACGTTGCTTTCAACATTATCGGAGGAGGGGAAGAAGGTGACAAAACCTCTGTGAGCACGAAGGAGGAGGCGGATCATAGTCTACCCTACTTGGTTAGTGTTGCGTTGCTGGACGGGCAGGTGATGCCTGAACAATATGCCGCGGAAAGGATCCTGCGCCCAGATGTGCAAACCATGCTGCATCGGGTTTCCGTCCACCCGATTGACGCTTTCTCGGACCGTTTCCCAGATGAGATGCCATGCCGTCTCACCCTTTCGCTCCGAGACGGTCGCGTACTGAGCAAAGAGCTTCGCGACTATTCGGGCTTTACAACCCAGCCCATGTCGTGGGAAATAGCGCTTGAAAAATTTGAGCGGATTGCCGGCTGCTTTGTGCAGACTTCCTTGCAGCGCTCGATTGCCGACAGCGTAAAAAATCTAGAGTCGATTCAAGTCAGGGAACTCACGCGGCTGCTGCAAAAGGTCGAGACGCCGCAACCCGAGCATGCTGGGAAGAGTCCGCGTGCCAGAAAGGAGGTGTGATGCCCCCGAAAACAAAAGATCAAGGCACTGAAAACGCATTTGGGTTTTTGAGGACCAACGAGCGCGCTACCAAGCCGCGTAAATGCGGTGTAACCGAGATACGGGGTCCGTACTACGCACCGCTCGGCAAGAGACATCTCGAAGACATTCTGGAGACGATGGGCGATTACGTTGATGCTCTCAAGTTTGCGGGTGGATCGTTCACCCTGATGCCTCGACATGCGCTTACTGAAATCATTTCACTGTGTCACGACCATGACGTCCTGGTCTCCACAGGAGGATTTATCGAACACGTCCTCACGCAGGGGCAGGAAGCCGTGAACAGGTACATCAAGGAGTGCAAGGAAGTTGGCTTTGACATCCTCGAAATCTCGAGCGGATTTATCACCCTGCCCGCCGACGATTGGCTGCGCTTGGTTGAGAGAGTGCAAAAAGCAGGACTCAAAGCAAAACCAGAAGTGGGCATTCAATTCGGGGCCGGTGGTGCTACCAAAGCGGAAGAGCTTGAAAGCGAAGGGACGCGAGATCCCGAGTGGCCGATCCTTTTGGCAAAGCGGTTCCTTGCCGCCGGAGCTTACATGATCATGATCGAGTCGGAAGGAATCACGGAGAACGTAAAGTCATGGAGAACCGATGCACCCGCCAAGATCGTCAACGCTCTCGGGTTGGAAAAGGTGATGTTCGAGGCGGCCGACCCCGAAGTGTTCGCTTGGTATATCAAGAATTATGGTCCGGAAGTAAATCTATTCGTGGATCACAGCCAGATCGTACAGCTTGAATGCCTGCGCTCCGGGATTTGGGGTACCGCCAGCCTTTGGGGACGGGTTGTTACCTATAAGGAATGAGAGGTCAGTGATGGGCAGTGAACAAGTTCATAGCAGGAATGGAAACGGAAAGCCCAGTCTGCGCTCCGCGAATGCCATACTCGAGGAGACCGAGAGAGTTCCAGAAGGAACAGTTGCTGAGATGCATGTTTCTACCACAAGCGTCCGGGGCGACAAACTCGAACCGATTGTGAAGTTGTTGCTCGCAGAACTCGGTGTCGATGTGAATAACCAGCACTTTCGCGAGACGCCCGCGCGAGTAGCGCGGTTTTATCGTGAGTTCACGCGAGGTCTAAGCGTGAAGCCCCAAGATATTCTCAAAACTTTCGATTCTCCAGCTCACGAACTGGTAGTCGTTTCAGGCATCGATTTCTTTTCTCTCTGTCCCCATCATCTCCTGGTGTACGGAGGAAAGATCCACTTTGGTTACGTGCCTAACGGTCGGATCGTGGGTGTCTCGAAAATCCTGCGTCTGGTCCAGTCCCTCGCGGCCCGACCGATTGTGCAGGAGGAGCTCGTATCCAGCATCGCCGATTCATTCATGTCCGTTGTGAAGCCCTCCGGGTGCATCGTCAAAGCCATTGGTAAGCACGATTGCGTCGCCGTACGAGGAGTGAGGTGTCCCGTGGCAGCGATCACGGCAGTGGCAAAGAGGGGGATTTTCGAACCGGAGAGAATCTACGTTGAGGAATTCGATCGAGCCACATTGGAGGCGAACCAATGTGTCCGCTAGATGGCGCTGAACAGCATCCCGGCGAAGGATTCGCGGACTTGGGCCGCGAAGCAGACAACCAGACGCGCGGCGAAATGGTGTCAAGTGGCGCCAGTCGGGCGGATAGCCGTGGACAAATGTACCGCGTCAAGCGGCTGATGACGGACAAAGACGCGAAAGCGTTCTTGCGCGTGCACAAAGTCGCCCATGTTGGCACGGTTGATGCCAACGGGTGGTGCTACGTTGTCCCCCTTATCTACATATATGAGCAGGGTGATTTTCTTTATCTGCACACGGGTGACCATCAGGGACACTTTCTGACGAACATCCAACACAATCCCAGAATCTGCGTCGAAGTAGGTGAGATCGGCGCCGTCCACCGAGGAAAACCTTATGCGTGCAACTCGGCGCTTGTCTATTCAAGCGTCATTGCGTTTGGCGCCGTTCGGCTTATAGAGGACCGAGCGCTCAAAACGTGGTTTTTTGATCGGATCATGGCCAAATACGGCGAGGAAGGTTGGACTTTCGAGCCTGGCTATCCGCAGCTGAATCGCATCATTTTGTATGAGCAGAAGATGGAGATAGTTACCGGAAAGCACAGCGCCGGCCTCTATCATTGAACGACGGTCCAGGAAGACCATTCATCATTTCTCAATACCCGAGGAGTCGGAAGGTTGGGCAAAGAAGGGGTTAGGACAGTGGAACTGAGAATCGACTATCGGAAGGCTGCGCCGGGTGCGATTTTGGCAATGCTTGGCCTGGGGAACTATGTGCGGAGGGGCGACCTTGAGCCTGCCCTCTTCTATTCGAAGCGCGACGGGTACGCGCCTCCATTCGTTGTCTCCATGGGTTCAGGTCAACTAACGTAGATTACATGTCCGGCTGCCCTGCCACTGCGCGTGGCCGCCGGAGGATCAGACAGGAGGACCGGGATGATTCAGCTCAAGCGTGTGTACGACCAGGCCGCCGCGGACGACGGCAAGCGCTTTCTTATCGAACGGCTCTGGCCTCGTGGAATAAAGAAAACGACTCTGCGCCTTGATGCCTGGCTGAAAGAGGTTGGGCCAAGCACTTCTCTGCGGCAATGGTTCGGGCATGAACCGAAGAGATGGGAAGCGTTCCGCCGCCGTTATTTCTCGGAACTCGATCAAAATCCTGATACGTGGGCGCCTATTCTGAAAGCCGCCCGACAAGGACGCGTGACCCTGCTCTTTAGCTCGCATGATACCGAGCACAACAATGCTGTTGTGTTGAAAGAATATTTGGATGTCAAAATGAGGGGAAAGAAAGCCGTGGAGCTCCCCAGGAACAATGCCGCCGCATAAGGTGCTGAGCGCGAGGGACCGAATCCCGAGGCGCGTCGCACGGCAGTTTGGCGTTGATCGGAAGGAGAGACAACATGATCGTAAACGAGGATGCAGCCAGAATACTGGGCTTGCTTCTGAACGAGCGAGAGGACCCAGGAAACGAGGGGCCATGGATGTGCTCTTGGAACTAAGGAGACAAGGACAATCGATCTGGCTGGACTACATCCGGCGGGATCTCATCGTCAGCGGGGGCCTTAAGCGCTTGATCGACTCTGACGGCATCACAGGAATAACCAGCAACCCGACTATTTTTGAACGAGCGATCGATGAGAGCACCGATTACGACGATGCGATACGAGGAATCCTGACCGCCCATCCGGAACTTCATGGAAAGGAAGTGTATGACCGGCTCTCCATCGAGGACGTTCAAATGTCCGCCGATTTGCTGAGACCGATCTATGAGCGCACCGGAGGTTCCGACGGCTATGTCAGTCTGGAACCCCCTCCACAATCCACACGAGACGCCCGAGAAACCATCCGGGAGGCTCGCCGTCTCTGGAGCCTTATTGGCCGCCCAAACCTAATGATCAAGGTGGTCGCCACAAAAGAGGGGATCCAAGCCGTTGAGGCACTGATTGCGGAAGGAATCAACGTGAATATCACTCTGATGTTTTCGCTGCGCCACTATGAAGCCGTTGCGGGCGCGTATATCCGTGGGGTGACCCGTTGCCACGAGCCCTCTAAGGTCGCGTCCGTAGCGTCGTTTTTTGTGAGCCGCGTGGATGCAGAGGTCGATCGCAAGCTGGAACAAAATCACAGCCAGGAAGCGCTCGCCCTGCGCGGTAAGATCGCCATCGCAAATGCCAAGGTGGTCTACAGGCGCTTTCGCGAGATCTTTTATGGCGACGGCTTCGCCGGTTTACGCCAAAAGCGCGTCCGCGTCCAGCGCCCCCTATGGGCAAGCACCGGTACGAAGAATCCGGGGTATTCAGATGTGATGTATGTGGAAGAGCTCATCGGCTCCGACACGGTGAACACGATCCCGCCCGCAACGCTTGAGGCGTTTCGAAACCACGGAAAAGTGAAAGGCAGTACCGTGCTTGAAGCAATCTCGAGCGCTGAAGACATGCTCAACCGCCTTTCCGCGGAGGGAATTGACCTCGATGCGGTAGCCGAGAGGCTGCAAGAAGAGGGAGCTGCGGCGTTTGCCTCCGCATACGATCGCGTTGTGACCGCTCTCGACAAGAAACGCCACTCTGCGGCTGCGGCGGTATCGAGCCGGCAAACCTAAACTTTGAAGGGTTCCTGGTTTGAGGAGCAAATTTCAGCTAAGGAGAGAGATATGGATCCCGCAGCTAAATCCCCAGTTCACTCGAGTGCACTTCGCCCGCCCGGGCCCTTAGACGACCCGATGCTTACGTTCGATCTGAAGGGGGAAATCGAGCGATTGCGTGGTGAGAACGCCTGGCAGGGCGGCCGGAACTCCAAGACGCTCGTGAAACACCGAGACTTCCGGATTGTTCTAACCGCGCTGCAATCCGAGGCACGTCTCCACGAGCACAAGGCCGCTGGCAGGATCTCCGTGCAGGCCGTTGCCGGGCACATTCGGATGCACGTAGGGGGCAAGGTCTTCGACCTTCCCGCAGGACATCTGCTGGCGCTGGAGCGCGCGCTTCCGCATGACGTCGAAGCTCTTGAGGACAGTGCGTTTCTGCTAACCATCTGCTGGCCGGAAGAAGCCGAGAAGAGCTGAGGAAGACGACCGGGTCGTCGTCAACAAGAAGGAAATCTTAAGAGGTGGAAGATTTGAGCGAAAGTCTCTGGCCAGCGGGGGTTTATTTCATACTCGACGTCCTTCTCACGGGCACGATCCTCGCTATTTCCTATCTTCTCGGCCAACGACATCAGGATCGCGCAACAGGATCTCCCTTCGAATCAGGCATTGTCTCGGAAGGCTCTGCGCGAGTCCGGTTCCCTGCGAAGTTTTATTTGGTGGCGATGTTCTTCGTCATCTTCGATCTGGAAGCGGTGTTCCTGTTTGCGTGGGCCGTCGTCGCACGCGAGCTTGGCTGGTCCGGTTACATCGAGATCGCCGTGTTTATCGGGATTCTCATGGCCGTCCTTGGCTACTTGTGGCGAGTAGGCGCCCTGGACTGGGCTACGGCTCGACAGCGCGTGACGTTTAAAGAACGAAAGAAAAGATATGAACTGGTCAACCACACGGCCAAACTCGGCTGATCTGCCCACTGACGTGGAGCGGGGGCCGTTCGACGAAGCGATTCGCCGCACGCTCGTAGTTTCGCGGCTTCAGGATTTGTTGGCGTGGGGCCGGAAGAACTCCATTTGGCCCTTCAACTTCGGACTTTCCTGCTGCTTCGTCGAATTAGCCACCAGCATCACAAGCAAGTATGACATTGCCCGGTTCGGCGCGGAGGTGATTCGGGGAACACCCCGCGAAGCGGACCTTATGATCATCGCCGGAACGGTCTTCATCAAAATGGCGCCAATTGTCCAACGGCTGTACGAGCAAATGATGGAACCTCGCTGGGTGATTTCGATGGGATCGTGCGCGAATTCCGGGGGAATGTACGACATCTACAGTGTGGTTCAAGGCGTGGACAAGTTTCTCCCGGTAGATGTTTACGTTCCCGGCTGCCCGCCGCGCCCCGACGCTTTCATGCAAGGCCTGCTTCTCTTGCAACAAGCGGTTGGAACAGAGAAGCGTCCCTTGAGTTGGGTCGTTGGACCGCAAGGAGTCGAACGCGGATTGTTGCCTTCCCAGCGTGATTTGAAGCGTCCGGAACGGCAAAAAGCCACGGTCCTTCGATCTCCCGATCAGGTCTGACGCTGCATGGCAAGTGCTCAAGTGCTCATGAATCCTGCTACGAACATCATCGACGAGCTTCGCGGGACATTCGTATCCGCCATTGTCGCCACCCCGCCCGCGCGCGACGGGATTCCCACGCTGTGGATTGTCCGCGACCAGATCTACGACGTTTTGCGCCAGCTGAAACTCAGCGTGGCGAGCCCCTATCGGATGCTGTATGACCTAACGGCCATCGATGAACGCATGCGCGTGCATCGCGACGGCCAGCCCCCCAGCGATTTCACGGTCGTTTACCATCTCTTATCGTTCGATCGCAACGAGTACATTCGCCTCAAAGTCGCTCTCGCCCACGACGATCTTCATATTCCGACAATCACGAGTATCTGGCCGGCGGCGAATTGGTACGAGCGAGAGATTTGGGACATGTTTGGCATTGTTGTCGATGGCCACCCGCATTTGACACGCATTTTGATGCCGCAAACCTGGGAGGGCCACCCGCTGCGCAAGAATCACCCCGCGCGCGCCACCGAAATGGGGCCATTCGAATTGCCGCCGGAAAAGGAAGACCGCGAGCAAGAGTCTTTGCGCTTCCGTCCCGAGGAATGGGGGATGAGGCGGGCGAGTGAAGATTCCGATTTCATCTTTCTCAACGTTGGGCCGCAGCATCCCGGCACCCACGGAGTCCTCCGCATCGTGCTTCAGCTCGACGGAGAGGAAATCGTCGATGCTGTACCGGAGATTGGTTTCCACCATCGGGGCGCCGAGAAGATGGGCGAGCGCCAGAGTTGGCACACCTTCATTCCTTACACGGACCGAATCGACTATCTCGGCGGTGTGATGAATAATCTCGCTTACCTCACCGCCTTCGAGAAGCTGGCTGCGATCGAAGTCCCGCCCCGAGCCCAAGTCATACGAGTCATGTTGTCCGAGCTGTTCCGCATTATCAGTCACCTGGTTTGGTACGGCACGTTTGCGCAGGATATTGGCCAAATGTCTCCGGTCTTTTACACCTTCAACGATCGTGAGAAGGCTTTCGGCATTATCGAAGCCATCTGCGGCGCTCGGATGCATCCCAACTGGTTCCGCATCGGCGGAGTCGCGCAGGATTTGCCCGAGGGTTGGGACAGCCTGCTCCGCGAGTTCGTGAAGTATTTTCCTCCGCGCCTCCAGGAGTACGACCGCGAGGTCATGCAAAACCGCATTTTCAAGGCGCGCACGAAGGGCGTGGGCGTCTATACGGTTGAGGAAGCGATCGACTGGGGCGTAACGGGTCCCAATCTGCGCTCGTGCGGTTTCGAGTGGGATTTTCGCAAGAAACAACCCTATTCCGGCTACGAGCATTTCGATTTCGATATTCCCACGGCGACGCATGGAGATTGCTACGACCGGGCCGTTGTCCGCGTCGAAGAAATGCGTCAGAGCATACGCATCATCGAGCAATGCATCGAAAACATGCCTTCCGGCCCTTACAAATCCTTGCAAGCGCTTTCGGCCCCTCCTCTGAAGGAGCGGACCATGCATGACATCGAGACGCTGATCGCCCATTTCCTGAGTGTGAGCTGGGGCCCGGTGCCGCCGCCCGGCGAAGTCCTGGGCGCGATCGAAGCCACGAAGGGAAACAACGGCTACTACCTGGTGAGCGACGGCAATACGACTTCCTATCGCACGCGCATCCGCACTCCTTCGTTCGCGCATATCCAGACTCTGCCGATGCTGTGCCGTGGCTTGATGGTCCCGGACTTACTCGCGATTTTGGGCAGCCTCGATTTCGTGCTTGCGGATATCGATCGATGAGGAGGGCTCGCCTTGCTGAGCGCTGAAGAACAGACGGAGATCCGAACCGAAATGGCCCACTATCCGGACAAGAAGTCCGTTTGCATCGACGCCCTGAAAATCGTTCAACGCCATCGCGGCTGGGTTTCTGACGAAAACCTCCGCGACATCGCGGCGTACCTCGGCATGTCCGAAGATGAATTGGACGGGGTCGCCACCTTTTACAACCTTATCTTCCGCAAGCCCGTCGGCCGCCACGTCATCATGGTTTGCGACAGCGTGAGTTGTTGGATCATGGGCTGCGGCCGCGTGTGCGAGCGGCTTACCTCGCGGCTAGGGATTCAGCTGGGCGAAACCACGGCCGATCGGCGATTCACGTCGCTGCCCATCGTGTGTCTCGGCGCGTGCGATCATGCGCCGGTAATGATGATCGATGAGGACCTGCATCGCGATCTCGATCCGCAAAAACTCGATTCGATCTTGGACCAGTACAAATGACGGGAACGATGGAAACGCCACTCACGAAAAATATCCGTCCAGGGGGCGGGCCGCTGGACCTGAAGGCGTATGAAAATTCCGGAGGCTATCAGGGCGCACGGAAGGCGCTGCGAATGCCGCCCGCGGAAGTCACGGAAGCAGTGAAGCAATCGACCCTTCGCGGCCGCGGAGGAGCCGGTTTTCCGACCGGCATGAAGTGGAGCTTCGTGCCAATGGGTGAGGCCGCTCCGCATCCCAAGTACCTGATCTGCAACGCGGATGAGATGGAGCCTGGCACTTTCAAGGACCGTTTGTTGCTGGAAGGCGACCCCCATCAACTCATCGAGAGCATGATCATCGCGGGCCACGCAATCGAAGCGGATATTGCGTACATTTTCGTTCGTGGCGAATACGTCCTCGCCGCCCGGCGTCTTGAGAGGGCGATTCAGGAGGCTTACGCCACTCATTATCTCGGAAGGAACATCGCGGGATCCGGCTACAGCCTGGAAATGTACGTGCACACGAGCGCCGGCCGCTACATGTGCGGAGAAGAAACGGGCCTTCTCAATGCGCTCGAGGGCAAGCGTGCAAATCCGCGTACCAAGCCACCTTTTCCGCAGGTCTCGGGTGTGTGGGGCAAGCCGACAATCGTGCAAAATGTAGAAACGCTGTGCAACCTCCCGCATATCATCACGAACGGCCCGGAATGGTTCAGGAGCCTCAGCCGGACGAAGAATGGCGGAACCAAACTCTATGGCGCCAGCGGCAGAGTGAAGCGACCAGGCCTCTGGGAGCTGCCGATGGGTGTGACAATCCGCGAAATTCTCGAAGAATATGCCGGAGGAATGCGTGACGGTGTGAAGTTTCGCGGCGTGCTCCCCGGCGGAGCGTCCACCGATTTTCTCACCGAGGACCACCTTGACGTTGCGATGGATTTCGATGAAGTGCAAAAGGTCGGAAGCCGTCTCGGCACTGGCACGATGATTGTCCTCGACGACGGGACGTGTCCCGTCGGCATGTGCGGGAACCTCGAGCACTTTTTCGCACAGGAATCCTGCGGCTGGTGCACGCCGTGCTGGAGCGGACTGCGGTATGCCGCTCGAGTCTTGCAGGCCATGGAAGAAGGGCAGGGCCAGCCGGGCGACATCGAAAAGCTGGAGTATCAGACGTGGTTCTGCGCCCCCGGCCATACGTTTTGCGCGCTGGCGCCGGGAGCCGTTGAGCCGTTGCAAAGTGCGTTGAAATATTTTCGCGCGGATTTCGAGCGGCACATCCAGGAAAAGCGTTGTCCTTGGAGATAGACGGTGGCTTTGGTAACCATTTGCATTGACGACAAACGTCATGAAGTTGACACACAGAAGAACATTTTGGAGGTTTGTCTTTCGTTGCGTCTGGATCTGCCGTACTTCTGCTGGCACCCGGCGCTGGGCTCAGTGGGCGCGTGTCGCCAATGCGCGGTCAAACTCTTCCACAACGAGCAGGATACGAAGGGCCGTATTGTCATGGCTTGCATGACACCGGTGACTAAGGGCATGCGGGTCTCGATCGATGATCCTGAAGCAAGGAAATTTCGAGCCGGAGTCATCGAAGGGCTCATGGAGAACCATCCGCATGATTGCCCGGTATGCGACGAAGGCGGTGAATGCCATCTCCAGGACATGACCGTGATGACAGGCCATGATTACCGTAGCTATCGTTTCCCGAAACGCACCTTCCGGAACCAGAATCTGGGCCCGTTCCTCAATCACGAAATGAACCGCTGCATTCAGTGCTATCGCTGCGTGCGCTTCTATCGCGAGTACGCTGGCGGAAACGATTTCAACGCTTTCAAGCTGCGAGACATCGTCTACTTCGGGCGCAAGGAGGACGGCGTACTCGAGAGCGAGTTTGCTGGAAACCTCGTCGAAGTCTGCCCCACCGGAGTCTTTACCGACAAAACTCTGAAGCGCCACTATACGAGGAAATGGGATTTGACGATGGCGCCCTCGATCTGCGTGCATTGCGGCCTCGGCTGCAATACAACAGCCGGCGAACGTTACGGCCTGCTACGCCGGATCGTCAATCGCTATAACGGCATGGTAAACGGCTACTTCCTCTGCGACCGGGGCCGCTACGGATACGAATTCGTGAACACCAAGCGGAGGATCAGAACTCCGATTCTTCGCATGAATGAGACGGAGCGGGCGGTTAGCCGGGAGCAAGCGCTCGACCATCTCACAGGCCTGCTTTCCGCAAGCCAGAAGGTGATCGGCATTGGCTCACCACGAGCTTCGCTTGAAGCGAATTTCGCATTACGGACGCTGGTGGGCGATGCGCATTTCCACACAGGAATGTCCGACGATGAAGCTCGCTTGGTATCAGGGATGTTGGGCATCCTCCGCGCGGGCCCGGCGCGGACGCCGTCGATGCGCGAAATCGAATCCTGCGATGCCGTGCTGGTGCTCGGCGAGGATGTATCGAACACCGCACCGCGTCTGGGGCTTAGCCTCCGGCAGTTGTCTCGCCAGCGGCCGCTGGAGGAAGCGAAAAACCTGCACATTCCCCTCTGGCAGGATCATGCCGTCCGCGAACTGTTGCAGGAACAGCGCGGACCGTTTTTCATCGCATCGGTGAATGCGACTCGTTTGGACGATGTCGCGACAGATGTTTACCGTGCGGCCCCGGATGATATTGCGCGCCTGGGCTTCGCTATCGCGCATGCGATTGACTCTGCGGCTCCGGATGTTCAGGGTCTTCTACCTGGCGTGCGCGCACTCGCGCGGCGCATCGCAACGGTACTCTTAGACTCGCAAAAACCTCTCGTCATTTCTGGCCCCAGCTGCCGGAACGAAGCTGTCATTCAAGCTGCAGCAAATGTCGCTCGCGCCCTTTGTCGTGCGGGAAAGGCCTCCAGCCTGACGTTTGCAATGCCCGAATCGAACAGCGCAGGTTTGGCGATGCTCGGTGGCGCTGCCTTGAGCGCAGCTTTTGAAGCGGTCAAAAACGGCGCAGTGGACACGGTGATCGCTCTTGAGAATGACCTTTTCCGTCGTGCCCCGGCGGTACAGGTTGATGCCCTCCTCAAATCTGCCGTGCACGTTGTCGTTCTCGATTCCCTCGAGAACGAAACAACGGCGCGAGGCGAGCTCGTTCTGCCGGCGGGGACATTTGCCGAATCAGAAGGCACGATCGTCAACAACGAAGGCCGCTCCCAGCGGTTCTTCCGAGCTTTGCCGCCCGAGGGCGATGTTCAAGAAAGCTGGAAATGGCTAGCGAAAGTCATTCCCGGAAAGGGCGGAGTGAGGCCCTGGCAGGTGCTCGATGACATCATCGTTGCGTTAACCCGATCCATCCCGTCTTTAGCGGCCATTGCGGAAGCTGCACCGATGTCTGCGTTCCGCATGGAAGGCGCAAAAGTTCCACGGGAGCCGCATCGTTATAGCGGACGAACGTCCATCCTCGCCAGCATCAATGTGAGCGAGCCCAAACCGCCTCGCGATCCAGACTCGCCTCTCTCCTTCACGATGGAAGGCACGTCTGAACAACCCCCGGCCGCACTCCTTCCATTTTTCTGGACTCCGGGCTGGAATTCGATCCAGGCCGTCAATAAGTTCCAGACGGAAATTGCTGCCGCTCTGGAAGGAGGTGACCCCGGCGCACGGCTGATCGAGCCTGCATCGGACGGTAGCGCAGATTACTTTGCAAGCGTGCCACCTGCGTTCGAACCGCGCTCGAACGAATGGTTCGTCGTTCCGCTTCACCATATTTACGGGTCGGAGGAGTTGAGCAATTGCGCTCCTGCTGTAGCTGAGCTTGCACCGCGGCCTTATTTGGCCTTGAACGAAACGGATGCGAACAAGATGCACGTAAGCTCAGGCGATCGGGTGGAACTGACCCTTGATGGCTTGCGGCAACAATTGGAAGTAAAGATTGCTCCAGCCATGCCTTCCGGCGTTGCAGGGATTCCCGCAGGGCTCTTGGGCGCACCAACGGTGAATCTGCCTGTCTGGTCGCGGATTTCAGGAGGCAAATGACAACCTATCATCCCGTCATCGCGATTATCGGGGTGCTGCTCGTTGTCCTGAACCTCGCAGCGCTGCTGATTTGGGTTGAGCGGCGGCTCCTTGCTCTCTGGCAAGACCGTTACGGCCCCAACCGGGTTGGCCCATTCGGCCTGCTCCAGCCGCTCGCCGACGCGATCAAGCTCTTCGCCAAGGAGGACTGGATTCCTCCTTTTGCCGATAAAGCGGTTTTCGTCCTGGCTCCTGCCATCGTCGTCTTCACGGTCCTGCTCGCTTTCGCCGTGATTCCGGTTTCGCCCGGTGTCGTCATCTCCGATTTGAATATCGCGCTGCTGTTTTTTCTGGCCATGTCTTCGCTTGGCGTGTATAGCGTCGTCCTTGGAGGCTGGGCCTCTGACAATAAGTACTCGCTTCTCGGCGGCATGCGCGCGGCGGCGCAAATGCTGAGCTACGAAGTATTCATGGGGCTTTCGCTCATGGGTGTCGTCGTCTTGGCCGGGTCGTTCAATTTGTCGATCATCGTGCGCGCGCAGACCAAATTGTGGTTCGTGATTCCGCAATTCCTCGGCTTCGTGCTGTTCCTCATCGCTGGTATTGCGGAGACGCGCCGTCTGCCTTTCGACCTTCCTGAGGCAGAGAGTGAATTGATTGCCGGCTTCCATTCCGAATATTCCGGAATGAAGTTCGGCATGTTTTTCGTCGGCGAATACATCGGCATCACGCTGATCAGTGCGATGATCGCGGTCCTATTTTTCGGCGGGTGGCTCGGGCCAATCCTGCCCCCAGTCATCTGGTTCCTGATCAAGACAGGATTCTTTCTTTGTTTCTTTATTCTGCTTCGCGCGGCGCTGCCGCGGCCGCGCTTTGATCAGTTGATGTCGTGGGGATGGAAAGTGATGCTGCCGCTCGCGCTGGTGAATCTACTGGTGACCGGCGCGGTAGTGCTGTCGCTGCACCACGGTTAGCGGTTGAGAGGGGTTTCGTCCGCTCGCCGCGGGCGCCCGAGGCTCCGAGGAGGTTGAAATTCGATGTTGAGCTTACTGAGGACGATGTGGGACGTTTTCCTGCATACCTTCCGGCCGCGTGTGACGAAGCAATACCCCGAGCAGCCTGCCTATCTCGCGCCACGATGGCGCGGTCGTATCATCCTCTCGCGCGACCCCGATGGCGGAGAGCGCTGCGTCGCATGCTATCTCTGTGCCATCGCTTGTCCGGTGGACTGTATTGCCCTTCAAGCCACCGAAGACGAGCACGGCCGCCGCTATCCGGAGTTTTTCCGCATCAATTTCTCTCGCTGCATCTTTTGCGGCTACTGCGAAGAGGCCTGTCCGACATACGCGATCCAGCTCACTCCCGATTTCGAGATGTCCGAGTATGACCGGCAGAACCTCGTTTATGAGAAGAAGGACTTGTTGATCGACGGCGTCGGCAAATATCCCGGATATAACTTCTGGAAAGTCGCGGGCGTGCAAATTGCTGGGAAGGATAAGGGCCAATCGGAGAACGAGGCCCCACCGAGCGATCTTCACGGCCTAATGCCCTGAAAGGAACCATCACGGATGGAGGTGATTTTCTATCTGACGGCAGCGGTCGCGATCCTCGCTACGATTCTGACCATCACCCGTCTAAATCCCGTTCATGCGCTGCTGTACCTTGTCGTCTCGCTGCTCGCCGTGGCCGTCATCTTTTACATTCTTGGCGCTCCCTTCGCCGCCGCGCTCGAAGTGATTATTTACGCCGGCGCGGTCATCGTGCTCTTTATCTTCGTGGTCATGATGCTGAATCTCGGAAAGAAAACGATCCGTATCGAGCGGCAGTGGGTGCGGCCGGGAATGTGGCCCGGTCCGGCGATCCTGGCGGCGGTTTTGATCGCGGAGGTGACTTTCCTTTTGATCCACGGCAGCGATGCGCGACTTGCGGGTGTATCCATCGGCCCAAAGCAAGTCGCAATGGCCCTGTATCAGCCCTATTTGATCGGAGTGGAACTCGCCTCCTTCCTGCTGATGGCGGGCTTGATCGGCGCCTATCACCTCGGAGTTCTCCGGATGGAAAAACGGGAGGAACAACATGCTCGCGATACCCATGAGCCACGGCCTGTTTCTAGCGGCGATCTTGTTCGCCCTGGGGCTGATCGGCCTTCTCGTGCGTCGTAACCTGATCTTCATACTCATGTCGGTTGAGATCATGTTGAACGCAACTGGCTTGGCCTTCGTCGTGGCCGGCGGACGATGGGCGCAGCCAGACGGTCAAGTCATGTTCATTTTTATCCTGGCAATGGCTGCGGCCGAGGTCTCGGTTGGACTGGCATTGCTACTGCAGTTGTACCGCCAGCGGCAGTCTCTCGATGCGGACGCTGTTAGCGAGATGAGGGGGTAAGTTGCTCGGATTGGTCTGGCTGATTCCAGCGGTTCCTTTCGCTGCGGCGTTGCTGCTGGCGATTCTAGGCCCGCGGATGGCTCGCAAGGCCGTGGCTGTGATTGGTGTAGGTTCGATCGGCGCTGTTACGGTCATCTCCGCCATCATTACTTGGAGATTTATCGCCGCTCCGCCCGCGGGTCACGCCTATTTGGAGGTCTTGTGGACCTGGATCAGCGTGGATGGATTCCATCCTCAGATCGGATTTTACCTCGATGCCTTATCGGTGCTGATGACGCTCGTGGTGACCTTCGTCAGCTTCATCATCCATCTGTATTCCGCCGAATTCATGATCGACGATGAAGGCTACAGCCGTTTTTTTTGTTACATGAATCTCTTCGTCGCTTCCATGGTGACCCTCCTGCTTGGAAGCAATCTTTTATTGTTGTATCTCGGATGGGAAGGCGTCGGTCTGTGCAGCTATCTGCTGATTGGCTTCTGGTATACGGATCCCGTGAACGGCCGCGCGGCGCGCAAGGCTTTCATCGTCACGCGCGTTGGCGACTCGGCGATGATTCTCGGCTTGTTTCTCCTTTTCCACCGGCTCGGCACGCTCGACATTCAGTCTCTTATGCAGCATGCCCAGCACCAGTGGCCCTCCGGGTCCGTTTACGCGACGGCTGCTGCTTTTTTGTTGCTTGGCGGCGCCGTGGGAAAATCCGCACAGCTTCCACTGCAAACCTGGTTACCGGACGCCATGGCCGGTCCGACGCCGACCAGCGCGTTGATCCATGCCGCGACCATGGTTACCGCGGGTGTCTACTTGATCGCGCGGACGCACGTCCTGTTCACGCTTTCTCCTCACGCGCAGCTTGCGGTCGCCATTGTCGGTGCGACCACGCTTCTCATGGCCGGTTTCAGCGCGCTCACGCAATCGGATATCAAGCGCGTCCTGGCCTATTCCACAGTCAGCCAGATCGGCTATATGTTTTTCGCTTGTGGCGTCGGCGCTTGGTCGGCCGCAATTTTCCATTTCATGGCGCACGCCTTCTTCAAGGCGCTTCTCTTCCTTGCCGCGGGCGCCATCATCAACTCGCTTCATCACGAGCACAATATTTTCAAGATGGGCGGCCTTCGCAAGGAGATGCCGGTAACGTTTTGGACGTTCCTGATCGCCGGGTGTTCGCTGGCCGGATTGCCGCTCGTCACCGCTGGATTCTACAGCAAGGGTCTGATCATCTGGGATGCTTGGGCGTCTCCTAATGGAGGCGCGGCACTTTGGGTCGTCGGCGTGATTGGCGTCTTCCTCACGTCGCTTTACATTTTCCGGGTGATCTTTATCGTATTCTTTGGCGAAGCCAAAGAGCACGTTCACCACAAACCCGGCTGGACGATGAAGTTTCCTCTCGTCGTTCTTGGCATCCTTTCGATCGTGGGTGGCTGGGTTAACCTTCCCTCTTGGCTAGGAAACAAGCCCGCCTTCGTCGATTTTTTGCAGCTCGCCCTGCCGCCTGTCAGTCAAGCGCGGGCCGGGGCGTTTTCGGAGCTGGCCTCCGAAAGCTGGGTCACTCTTGCCTTTCTCGTTGGTCTCTTCTTCGCGTGGCTGTTCTTCTTGCGCAAGCGCGCTTGGTCGGAGGCCGTGTCCCGGCCGGCGTTTTCTCGCGCACTGCACGCTTTCTGGTTCGCCGATTGGGGGATGGACTGGCTCTACGACGGCCTGTTCGTCCGCCCGGTGATCTGGTTTGCGCGAGTGGATAAAAGCGACTGGGTGGATCTGATTTACTCCGGCATGGCCGGCCTCTGCAAAGTTTCGTACCGCGGCCTTCGTACGAGCGAGAACGGCAAGGTCCGCTGGTACGCTGCCGGAGTCGTTTTGGGAACAGTGGTACTGATTGCGGTGGTTCTCTTCCTATGATTTTAATTTGGATGATCGGAGTTTTGCTGGTCGCTGGCCTTTTGGCTTGGGTGGCGGCGCGATGGAACACGCTGCTGGCACGGTGGATCTCGCTCGTCGCCGTAACCGCCGATTTCGCGCTGGCGCTATGGGTTTGGTCGCGTGATTGGCGCCGGGTTAGCTTGCTGCCTCATTCCACCTGGATCGAGGAAGTCAATTGGACGTGGGTTCCCTCATGGGGTATGCACTTTCATCTTGCGATGGACGGCTTAAGCCTGCTCCTCGTGCTCCTAACCTGTTTCCTGGGTATCGTTTCCATCCTAGCTTCCTGGCGTGAAATTCGCGATGGCATCGGCTTCTTTCATCTGAATCTTTTGTGGGTTCTGGCCGGACTCGTGGGAGTCTTCGTCGCTGTCGATCTTTTCCTCTTCTACTTCGCTTGGGAATTGATGTTAGTTCCCATGTTTTTCCTGATCGCGATCTGGGGCCACGAACATCGCGTGTTCGCTGCCACTAAATTCTTCTTATTCACTCAGCTCAGCAGCCTGTTAATGCTGATCGCTATTCTGGCGCTCTATTTCTTCCATCACGCCGCCACTGGCGTGTATACATTCGAGTACTCGGCTTTGATCGGAACCCCCCTTCCTCCTCACGTCGCGCTCTGGTTGATGCTCGGCTTTTTTGTCGCCTTTGCCGTGAAATTGCCGATGTTTCCCCTGCACACGTGGCTGCCCGATGCGCATACCGAGGCGCCCACCGCGGGAAGCATCGTGCTTGCCGGGTTGCTCCTGAAGACTGGCGCCTACGGCATGCTGCGCTTCGTTGTTCCGCTGTTTCCCGGTGCGGCGCACCGGTTCGCTCCGGTGGCGATGACCCTCGGCGTCATCGGAATCGTCTACGGTTCGATCATGGCCTACGGTCAAACGGATTTGAAGCGGATGGTCGCTTACACCAGCGTGAGCCATCTTGGCTTCGTTCTACTGGGCATTTTTGCGTGGAACCCGCTGGCGCTTCAGGGCGCGTTCCTTGCGATGATTTGCCATGGCTTCAGTACCGGGGCGCTGTTCGCCCTCGTCGGCGCGCTGCAGGAACGTACGAAAACCCGCGAGATGGACCGTCTAAGCGGTTTGTGGGCTACGATTCCACGCTTGAGCGGCGCTGGCTTATTCTTCGCTCTCGCTTCGATGGGACTGCCAGGCCTAGGTGACTTCGTTGGCGAGTTCCTCGTCCTGCTGGGAACTTATCGCGAGCATCTTGGGCTCACCATTGTCGCCGTCATTGGCATTCTCTCCTCCACGTTTTACGCGTTGCAACTTGTGCAGCGCGCGTTCCATGGCCCCAACGTGAACCACTGGTCGGTAAAGGACCTGCTTCCGCGGGAAGTGCTGATGCTGGCCCCAATGATGGCGATCCTTCTCTGGCTCGGCCTTTATCCGCAGCCCGTGTTCAACACCTTCCGTCCGGCGATGCAGGGCCTCCAGCAGACGGTCAGCCGGTACCTCGCCGAAACCAACATCCAATCCGGGAGTGATTACCGCCAATTGTCGAGAGGAAACCGGTGAGCCACGCGGATTGGATCGCGCTGCTTCCCCTCATCCTCACCGCAGGCTCGTCGGTCCTGGTCATGGTGATGATTGCCATTCATCGCAGCCATTTGCTCAGCTGTTTGTTCACATTGATCGGAATGGCGGTATCCTTCGCGTCGCTCTGGGCCGCAGCTGGGGAAGCACCACGTCAGGTGACTCCCCTTCTCCTCGTCGATCGTTACGCGATTTTTTATATGGGGATGATCCTCGCGGCGAGTTTCACTGTGGCTTTGCTCAGCTACGGTTATTTTGAGAAGTGCGAAGGACAACACGAAGAGCTGTATATCCTGCTTCTGCTGGCTACTCTTGGCTCCGAAGTTCTCGTCGCCAGCACGCACTTCGTTTCCTTTTTCTTAGGGCTCGAAATCTTGAGCGTTTCCCTTTACGCGCTTACGGCGTATCTACACACGCGCAAGCTGTCTCTCGAGGCAGGCATCAAGTATCTGGTACTCGCCGCCTCTTCGGCCGCTTTTCTGCTGTTTGGCATGGCGCTGATTTACGCCGAACTGGGAACTATGAGCCTCACGCAAATCGCTGCCCGTCTTGCGGGTTCATCCCACGTTTCTCTCGCGATTCTACTTCCTGCCGTTGTGCTGCTGATCACCGGCATCGGTTTCAAACTTGGCGTAGTCCCGTTCCACCTCTGGACACCGGATGTGTACCAAGGCGCGCCTGCGCCCGTGACGGCATTCGTCGCCACCGTGTCAAAAGGCAGCATGTTCGCTCTTCTGCTTCGATATTTTTACGGAACTGGCTGGCACGGCGCACCGGCAATTTACGTGGTGTTCGCGATCATCGCCATCGCTTCCATGATCGTGGGTAACCTTCTTGCATTGCTGCAGAACAACGTGAAGCGAATTCTCGCCTATTCCTCCGTCGCGCATTTGGGCTATCTGCTGGTCGCTTTTCTGGCGGGTGGCGCGCTGGCGATTCAGGCCGTTACGTTTTATTTCGTGGCATATTTCATTACGACGCTTGGCGCGTTTGGAATTGTGGCGATCTTATCCACCGGCGAGCGCGAAGCGGACCAGATGGAAGATTACCGCGGGCTGTTCTGGCGCCGCCCTGCCCTTGGTTCGATTTTCACACTCATGTTGCTTTCGCTTGCTGGAATACCGGTCACGGCGGGCTTTCTCGGGAAATTCTATATCATTGCCGCCGGGGCTTCTACTTCCCGATGGTCGCTCATCATAATCCTGGTGGTGACCAGCGTGATCGGGCTTTTTTACTACTTGCGAATTGTGGTGGCCGTGTTTTCAGGTCTTTCGGAAGCCGCCGGGATGCCGCAACCCTCCACGCTCTCGCTTCCCCTGCTCAGCAGCTACACGCTTCTTGTCCTCGCCATCCTGCTTGTTTGGTTTGGCGTATATCCTTCGCAGCTCCTCGACCTGATTCGTTCGGCAACCAGCGGTCTGGGATGAAATGTTGAAGGACACGGGCGCGCGAGCCAGTCAAATGGAGGAGTGAAGATGATTCGGTCTGAATCTGAACAGCAAGGCTATATGAAGCGAGCCATCGAACTCGCAAGGATAGCTTTGTCGGAAGGTGAAACCCCTGTGGGCTCGCTGATCGTACGCAATGGCGCGATTCTTGGAGAAGGAGTCGAGGCGGTGAAGACGGGAAGGGATATTTCGGCGCATGCTGAGATAATCGCAATTCGGCGAACCTGCCAGACGCTCGAAACATTAAATCTTTCTGGCTGTGCGATCTTCACTACGGACGAACCTTGTTTTATGTGTTCGTACGCGATCCGGCAGACGCGCATCAGTCAAGTAGTCATCGGCAGGCCCAGTCCGGATATCGGTGGTCTCAGCTCACTCCACCCGATTCTGAGTGATCCCCGAATCTCCTGCTGGAACAATCCGCCATATATTGTCGGGGGAGTGTTACAACTAGAGTGCGAGGCCCTGCACGTCTGAGCGGATAAGAATCGAGCTGCAATCGTGAACAGCCCCAGTCTCTCGAAATACGCACTACCGCCGGATGGCGTGTGCGGCGCTGAGCGGTGCATTGCCACTCTCTTGTTGTAGGCGATGGAGCCATAGTCGAAAGGTACGATATTGCGAGAACCGTGCCCCTCACGGTGCCGAAATACTCGGCTTCCTATCGTCCGCGCCGTATCATCAACCCGGCACTGCTACTTCGCACGGATTGTGAACTGCTTGCCCTTTTCTCCGACCTGGAAAATCAGCAGTTTCGCTGGCTTCGTCTCGCTCAAATTCTTCAACATCTTGTGCACGTGCATGCGGGGTTCGTAGAAGTAATCTCCCACGCCGTACCTCTTCGGGGGGTTCGGCTCGACCTGATTCTCAATCTCGCCCTCCAAGATGTACGCAAACACCGGACCGATGTGCTCGTGTGGCGGCGAAACGGCTCCCGGCGCTACCGTGAGCGTGATGACGCTCACCTCGGGATTAGGCATCTCCGGCAGCGGCTCGTCCATCAGCGTCTGTACCGGCGACGCCATCCCATGCATGTTTCCGTGTTGCGGCGCTG
>JBOGMW010000119.1:0-26718 GCA_050746805.1 Candidatus Acidiferrales bacterium
CCACGGTGGTAGCCGCGAATCAGGATCGCTTGGCGCGGCAACGTGCCGCCGCGCATCGAGTGGATATCGCCGGCTCGGGACGCGGCGCCGATGGCGGCCGCCGTTCGCTGGGCCCGCGCGACATCGACTATAACCGCATGTCAGACTCCGACATTTTGAATTTGTGACGCTGCGCATCCAGTTGAGACGTCAGCTACAGCGAACTGCGGCCCGTAGCGGTCTTGTATGTAAAAATAGTTTGTGCTAGCGACTGGGCGAAGCTCGTCACTTCCGCTTGCGTGATCGACGCCGGCAGTTTCAGTAACGCGCTACTGGCCAGATTGCCGACCACCGTCGCCAAATTTGAATTGACCTGCGTCCAATTCACCACGCCGCCGGACGTTGAAGTCACCACGTAAGAATCGATCAGTCGCAGCAGCGTGCCGGGCGAAAGCAGCACGCCATTGTTGGCGTTCATGGAGTTCACCAGGTCCATCGAAAACCATTGCATATCTTGCTGGTTTGTTTGCGACGGCAGAGTGGCGATGCCACTGGCGATTTCGGCGGCCGCGATGGAATTGACTGCGTTTGTTTGAGCGGTTTGATTCGCCGAGCCGTCGGCGTTCGTGGGCGGCATGGCGTCCGCAATCGCGCAGCTCAATCCGAACACAACTAAATTCGTGTTTTGCGCCTGCATGATTTTGGAAACGGCCACGCTGTAAGCCTCGTACTGCGGCATCGTCATCCCGTAATGCAAAGTCAAAAGCTTGGTTTGGACGGCGTTGCTGGCGAAGCATTCCACCGCCGCATTCTGGCTCGATGTGCACGATCGCTGCGCGTGAGCGGGATAAGCTAGTAAGGTCATCGGAACGAACAGGCATATTCCCGCGAAGATCCACTTATTGAGACGCATTTGACGCTCCCTCGATATAAACGTTTGGGCACGTTCCTGGGTGGGTTGTGGAGCGCGTGCTGGCCTACAGCGTTTCCAGCGCGCGGATAATGTTCCTCCGGCGGCGATGCATTCAACTGTACGGAGGGCCAGTTTTGGGCCGGGTCCCGCGACCTGTCCCTTTAGCCGCAAGAATGGTCCGCAGGACAGTTCCGCGGATGGTAACCAGATGGTTCGCCGTCGCGACGGTGCAATTGACTCTACAGTAATGTCTGCTAACGTGGGATCTGCCGCGCATCCTGGCGGCGGAGATCGCCATGGCCACTCTCAGCCCGCCACCTCCCATTATTCAGGAGCCGCCGAAGCGTCCCAAAACGATCCTATGGAAATGGACGCTCGTCGCCACCGGAATCTTTATGGCATTTCTTTTGTGGGAGTGCGGAACCGGGTTATATCAGGGGCATACGCTTGCAAATAGCGCCGTCGAGCATTTCCACCAGGAGCTCAATAACGGCCAGTTCGAGCAGATCTGCCAGGAAGCCGATCCCGAATTTCGAGGAGCGCAGCCGCACAACCAGCTCGTTAAATTTCTTGGCGCCGTGCACGCAAAGCTCGGAAACGCGCTATCCGATCACATGACCGGCATCCGCGTGAACGCCACCACCAGCGGGACTTTCATCATAACGTCGTACGACACGAAATACGGAAAAGGCGCTGCTCGCGAAACGTTTACGTGGGTGAAAAAAAGCGGCGCGCTGAAGCTGGCGGCTTACAATATCAATTCCGAAGCCCTAGTCCTGAATTGACGACCGCTTTTCGTCGCTACATTCTGTCACAAGCTCTCTGTCTCCCGTTCATCCGCTCGAACTGCTAACTTTTCCGCCCTTGCAGCACCCGTCCGTGAAGGACACCTCAGCTAGACCAATTCCGGCCATGCGCCGCCTCTGTCGAACACTCCGTCATCCCGAAGCCAGCCGCGCTTTTTGCGGATGGCTGTGAGAGATCTGTTTTTCGTGCTTTCATCGACGCGAACAGCAGATCCCCGACCGTCCCGTTAACGCGCTATGCACACCGGGACCGGATCGGTATGACAATCGGCAATTGACGCGCAACGCCCCGCCAAGGAGAACCAAATAACATGGCACAAATGCAAAATGCGCAATCCGTTGCGCTGCAACTCGAAAAGGTCCGCGACAAGCTGCCCCTGCTTTACGAACGGGACGACATGTTGCTGACTATGATTCAACAGCGGGGCGATGTGGAGCGGGTCAGTTCGCGCAACATGCGCCTGCCGCTGCAGATTCGTCCAGGAGGCAAGGCCGGTCTCGCCAATATGGACGGTGGCGACCTGGGCCGCGGCTCCGGAACCACCTACGACGTGGCGCAAGTGACGCCGGTATTTTTCCGCCACGCCGTGGAGGTCACCAAGCTCGTCGAGTACGCGTCGAACGCGCCAGAGAAAGCGATCGAGAACGCCGCCAAGCGCGAAGTGAAGAACGCCATGGCGCAGTTCCGGTCGTTCCTCGACAAAGTAATGCAAACCAACGGCAACGGCGTGCTCGGCACAATCAGTTCCATCACCACCAGCGGGTTGCCGGCGGGAGTGGCCGCGCAGTTCACCATGGCCAAGCCGCCCGGCGCGCAACTCTTCTACTACAACCAGACGGTGCAGGTTTACGATCCGACGCTCACCACCAATCGCGGCTCGGCGAACGTAATGCTCGTCGATCCATTCAATTCACTGATTCAAGTGGACGCACTTCCGAGCGGCACCAGCGCAAATGACGTGGTCGTTCACGACGGGCTTACCGGCTCCCAACCCACGTCGCTTTTCGGCATCCTGTATCACCAGTCCAACGCGACCACCGGCACGTGGCTCAATCTGAATCGCTCGACGTATCCTGTCGAGCTGGCCACGCCGCGCGTCAACGGCAATAACTCCGCGCTCACTCCCGGCGCCGTTCGCCTGGCGATCAACAAGGTGCGGAAATCGTTGGGCAGCAACCAACTGAGCAAGCTGGTGGCGTACACATCGCTCGAGCAGGAGCATCAGTGGGAACAGCTCGGCGTAACGATCTCGCAAATCATTAAGGAGGGTGCAGGCGGCCGCGCTAGCGACCTGGACCTGCTCTTCACCGGCGAGAAAAGCATGGCGGGCGTGCCCATCAAGTCGAGCATCAACGCGAATCAGTCGCGCATTGATTTCCTCGATTTGTCGCATTGGGGACGCGCCGTGATGCAAGACATCGATTTTTACGACGTAGGCGGGCAAACCGTGTTCCCGATTTACGGGGCTAGCGGCGGACTTGCTTCGGCGTACATCTTCTACTTCGTCACCGGATTTCAGGTGTGGAACGAGTCGCCTCGCAGCGGCGCGTACATCGACAACCTGGCAATCCCGACGGGGTACTAACGTTCCGACCGCAACGCTGATTCGCGCGGCGGCCACTTTTGCCGCGCGAATCACATGGCGGTAATTACATGCAGCGCGGCGGCTTGCCGCGTCTTTTACACTGCGAGCGGGACGCGCGAGGAAAACCGGAGCAGATTCCCGCGCTCCCAATGCCATGTAGGCATGGTCCCTCCGTCGCAAAAAATAGCGTGCCTCCCGTACCTTCCGTGATGCTATCTGCGATGTCCTTTCGGGCATCTTGTATAACATCACATATGATGCTATAAATGATGTCATGCTCTTGCGGGAGGACGGCATGCCACGAATCAAGGCGGATGAGAAGCAAAAGGTTCGGACGACTTTAAGTATTCCGAAGCCGGTGTACGAGGAGGCCCGCTCGTTTGTCGAAAAGCGCGAAGCTCCAGCCGACTCTATTAACGCGTTGTTCGTCACTGCCATTACAACGTACGTAAAACTTCTAAGGCGCAAGGAAGTCGACGCACAGTTCGCGGCGATGGCAAAGGATGCCGATTACCAAAAACGGGCCAAGTTGATTTCGGACGAGTTTAGCCAAAGCGACTGGGAAGCATTCGAACGTGCTGAGCGGGAAGCATAATATGCCCCGGCGCGGCGACGTGTTCATGGCTCGGTTGGATCCCCACCAAGGCTCAGAGCAGGCGGGATCACGTCCGGTCGTGGTCGTCAGCAGAGACTCAATCAGCCAAAATAGCCTGGTTGTGCTGGTCGTTCCGGTCACAGACCGGCGGCACAAACAGCGAATTTATCCGAGCCAGGTGGTGCTGAAACAAGGCGACGGTGGTTTGACCAAGGAATCGGTCGCGTTGGGCGGGCAGGTACGCGCAATCAGCACCAGCAGGTTTATTCGACAGATGGGGCACTTATCCGCGAACGGGATAGCCGAAATTGGCCAGGCGCTCAGGATCGCGCTCGACTTGTGAACACACACCTACATCAACGGCGATTGACGGCTGTTCCGCATAGGCGTAAGATCCCTTGAGCAGGTCCCATTCGGAAGGGCTTTACGCGGGAGGTCGCCATGAAAGCAACGGTTGCCGCAGTGGCTTTGCTCTTTGCAATGAGCTTCGGCGCTTCGGCGCTGCGCGCGCAGGACGACGTCGGCCCTGTTGATCCCGCAATGGCCATGTCAGCCGCCGCTCCTGTGCCTACCGTCACGCCAGCCGACGTGATGCAGCTAATGCAGCAAAAGGACGCCAACGTCGTGCTCGTGGATACGCAGCCAGCCAGTGGCTATGCCGATACGCACATTCTCGGCGCAGTGAATTATCCGTGGGTCATGCGCATCGCGAAGTTCCCGATCGCGCTTCCGCGCGACAAGACCCTGATCTTCTACGGCTCCTGCCCCAACGACACGAGCGGCATCGTTAAGCAGCTCGCCGAATACGGCTACTTCAACGTGAAGATCATGAACGGCGGCCTCTACAAGTGGGAAGGCCTGAAGTATCCAATCGTGCGCGCCAGCGGCTCTGACAATCAGGATCTGTCGCAGGCGGGAACACACCCAAGCAATCACGGAAACTAACCGCGGCTTCGCGGGTTTTCTCGACAACCTAACCCCTCGGAATCTGCCAGTTAAAGTCTGCGCACATTTGTGTGTCCCTACACCTTGATTCGCGTCATTCGAGAAACGCATCGCACACCTGCGTTCATCCAGCAGCGCGTGGCACGCGCTGGCGGACTGAACCGGCTCGGCGAGCCAAATTTCCGCGTGGTGTGGGGAGGAGGGCGGCTCGCATGGATCGGCGGCCGCTGGACGGACCGCGACGCAAACGGCAACGTGATACGCGAAGCCATCGAGTTGCGGCAAGTACCAAAATATGTCCCGCATGACCGCTGGCACGTCGAGCGATGGCTCCCTCCGGAGGCTTACGGCTCGCCCGAACTTTGGCTGGCGCAAACCACCGAAGTCGAGAATGGAATTTCAATACCGGCGCTTGGGCCGTATCCATCGCGCGGTGAGTACGAGCACTGCTTCACGCTGGCGAGCGCGCATGGCGAATTCATGCCACTCTCGGCAGCGGCGTGCGACTGGATCGTTCGCGCCATTGAATGGACTCGGCGCCAGCCGCGTAGCACACGGCGTGCGGCCGTTGCTGCGCGCGAATCCCGTCGCGATCTGGAATTCGACGGCGCGACCGACGCGCTGTTTGATGACGCAGGCCCCGCGTTTCACGGGCAGCCGTTTGTCGCACTTGGCGTCTGAGAGCTTGTCTCGTCAGACTCAACGCCGCGACCTTGCGAAGTGAACGGCTGTTTTGAATTTGCCCCTATCCGAAAGGACACCCACTGAAAATGGAATCATCCAGCACGACAAATACGCCTGCGGCCGCGCGCGGCTTCGCAAACCGTCGCGATATTCTGTCCGACGATAGCGCGAGAACCGATACCGCGGCGACCGTCAGCATCGCGTCGATTTCCGATCAGGATTGGTACGTTTCGCGCACCCACGGCGTGTATCACATTCCTGCCTGTGCGAAAGGCGAAGCGTGCGCGCTACTGCTGATCACATCGCGCGGCGATGCACTCGACCTGGGCGATAATCGCCGGTTTCCGTTCACGACTTCGGCGCGCGAAATTGCCGAAGACTTGCTGCAGGACTTGCTCGACCACGGCGTGTTCGTCTGCGCTGGCGCACGGCCGAAGAGCGATGAGCTTGCCGCGGCCACGGCGCGGCGCGACAAGTATTACCACCGTCTGATCGCCGATGGCGACACGCTCTGGGCGCGCGGCCATTCGTTCCGCGAAATTTCGGACATGCACCGCCGCGCGGCAATTGCGCTTGGCGTAGAGCGCGAGTGGGCTTACGTGCCCACGCGCACCAGCGAATGCCCGGCATGCGGCGAAAAAATTAAGACCGGCGTCGCCGTCTGCAAGCACTGCCACGCAATCCTCGATGCCGAAAAAGCGGCGAAGCACGGCCTGGGGGCCGGTTCATCCGCCGCGGCCGAACAGCACAAGTAAGCGCCGCACGCACGGCGTTGAGCCTTCAGGTTCGCGCGGCCTGACAACGAACTTGCCGTCTGTAGGTAAGCTCCGCAAAATGACACGAGCGCTGGGTATCTCGCGCGCCGTAAAGCCGCAGGCGAGAGGGGAATCATGAATAGGACACCGTCAATCAATTCATACGCAACGTTCGCACTGTTTTGCGCCCTCGCGCTAAGCGCCTCTGCGATCGCGCCATCGGCGTTTGCGCAAGGCTCGCGACATGACGATATCGTCTTCGGCCCCTCGGGCCACCCAGTGGCGAATGCCACGGTGCGCGTGTGCCAATCGGGCGCGACCGGAACGCCGTGCACTCCTCTGGCAACGATTTACACGGATGCGACGATGACCGTCTCGTCGCCCAATCCGTTTCAAACCGACGGCATCGGAAATTATCACTTTTATGCGCCCTCCGGCCGCTACGAAGTGCAGATCTCGGCCCCGCAAATCAACGGAACGATCACCAACCCCGACGTGATTCTCCCGCCAGATACTTCCACAATCGGCTCAGGGAGCGACATCTCCGCGTTCAGTTTGGCCCTCGGCGGAAACCTCAGCGTCGCCGGGAACGCGTCCGTCAGCGGGACGCTCACCGCGCCGAATTTCAGTCCGAGCAGCTTCAATCCATCTACTCTGAACGTGACGGGGAACGAAACGGTGCTCGGTCCGCGGCCGCGCATCGACGTGACAGCGTACGGCGCGAAAGGCGATGGTGCGACCAACGACACCGTCGCCATTCAGGCCGCCATCACCGCCGCGTGCGCACAGTCCAACCGGCCCACGGTGTTTTTTCCGCCCGGCTCATACGTGGTTTCCCAAACGCAGAATCCTTCCACTTTGCCGATTTTTACTACCTGTTCGGAGCTGCACCTGGAAGGGTCGAGCACCGGCGGAGGTGCGCAATTTATTTCCGCGCCGCAAACACAAATCATCGCGCAAGCCGGCGCCAGTCCCAACGCCGCGCCGGTATTTTCGTTCGCGTATCCGCAGAACGGCGTTACGGTGGAAAATATGGCGATTGATGGCTACAACGAAGCGGTGTACGTGTCCGGGAGCGGCGCCCGCTTTCAGAATACGTGCCTCGCGGTCGGAGGGCCAACTGGACTCACAGACAACGCCGCTCTGAAAATCGCGGACACGCTTTGGGTCTGGTACAACGGCGGCTGCTTGCAAACGCAAAGCAGTACGGTTCCGGACGTTATCATCGCCACCGACACCGTGGCGGCAACTACGAGTCTGCTTTACTTCCAAAATAGCGTATGGAGCGGCGGTGGCGCGCAGTATATCGGGCGAACCACTACGGCCAGCAGCGTGGCTGGAAACTTTATTTTCCGCGATATCACACTGGAAAACTGCGGCGGCGACTTCCTCGATCTTTCCACGTCACCCGGCGTGATCACGGAAATAGCGGCGCTCACTCTGGAAAACGTGTCGATGTCCGACTGCAGCGGGGGAGGCACGCTCGTCAATTTCAATATTCCCGGAGCAAATCTGAGCGGCGTCTCGATCGTTCACTCCGCCGGTACGGGCACTACCGCGCTTAAGATGACCTCTGGCAACCTGACTAGCGCCTCGGTGACGGGTTGCGAGTACGCATGCAGCGAAGGCGTGGTCAATGCTTCGGGCCAGCCAGTCGGCGGCAGCGTGGTCGAGAATTACAACGGCCTCGATTTTGTGGTCAATACGGCCGACAACGGAGACCGGCTGCGCTCGGACAATGTATTCGGTGACCCGGATGGGCCCGGCGCGCGATTTTCGCAATCGGGCGATCCATTTGCGAATCTGGCAATCGATCCCGCCGCAGGCGTGCTCTTCGGAGACGGGGCAAGTTACGGCTACAACGTGCAGGCGACGGAAAACACCACCGGCGACCTCGATATAGCCTTCGCTAAAACGCCTCCGCCCACGAACGTCACCGGCACGCCCACGACCGGCGGAACGCTCGCGCCCGGCACGTACTACTATTGGGTGCGCACCGGTACCTCCTGCGGATCCACGAATTACGCTTCCGCGCCATCGCTTTCGTCGGGAGCGGTGGTCGTAGCCAGTCCGAACAATGCAGTGACAATTAATTGGACAGCGCCAACGGGCGGCGCCACGTCGAATCCCGGCTACTGCGTGGTGCGGGGCACGACCCCCAATTGGCCTTCCAGCGCCGCCTACTACGACAATGTTTTGATATCCGCGGGCACCACCAGCTTCACGGATACCGGCTCGAGCATGTTCTGCTGTGGATATCTGCAACCGCCGGGCGCCGGCATGGCTACGGTAGACCGGTTCACACCCACTTCGCTCGGAATCGGCACCACCACGCCGCAATCGAACTTGGACGTCAACGGCAGCGCGGCCGTGAATTCGCTCAATGGAGTACAAAAAGCAGAGCGATTTTCCGGCGCGGACGCCGCGGCTAAAATCAACGCCTGCCTAACGGCCGCAGCAAGCACCACCGGCGTCTGCGACGCGCGGGGCCTCACCGGCTCGCTCACGGCCACCTCTCACATCGCGATTCCCGCTGGGACGGCACTGCTGTGGGGGGGCTGCGCAGCTCACAGTGAATGATTCAACCACGCATGACGCGGTCGAATTTCTGGGCGACGGCGCCGCCCTGGTGGGCTATCAAGAAGCAGGCCTAGGTACGGTGCCGCGCCCAGACGCTTCGGGCTACATTGCGTGCGGCTTGGCCGGTTGCACGGTAGCGGACAATCCGAACGCCGCCACGCATAACGTGGATTGGATTCACATCCAAAATATGTATCTCCAAGCGAACGGCGCGAACTCGACGGTCGTCAACATGACCAGCATCGGCCACGCCGATCTGGAAAACAATCGCTTCGTGCTGGGCACCGGCGGCAGCTCGTATGGGATCTATGGCAACACGTCTACGGGCGACGAAGATTCGACCAACACGCTGATCAAGCACAACGAATTTGATCCGCAAAGTCAAAATGACACGTGCCTCTATCTCGCCGGCGTTTTCAACTCGATCGTGATGGAGCAAAACTCCTGCTATTTGCCGGCGGAAAATACCGGCACGATAGGCTTCGCGCTGGCGAAAGACACCAACGGAAATTATCCGAATAACGATGAGTTCTACGGCAACGATTGCGAAGCCGCAACTACTTCGTTCGGGCAGATATGTTTCAATATCATCAACGCGCAGAGCACGGTAATCGGTCCTAACAACCGCTGCGAAAATGTGTACAACTGCTTCCAGTTTCCTTCGGACGGCAGCGCCGTCGGCATTCACCTGCTCGATCCCTACATTTCGATTTCGTCGAATACCTCGGTGAAGCCGAACGAGCCGGCGTCCGCGATGGTGGCCATCGACAATAACGGGCACAACTGGCTGCCGTCGATGCACTTCGGCATGAACGATCTCGGCGGACCGAACTTGCTGGGAAATGCCGGGTTTGAAGGCTGGCAAAGCTCCACGGCGCTCGATTATTGGGGCGGAGTGACCGGCACGAATATCAATCAGGCCGGCAGCGGAATCTATGCACGTCAATCGAGTGCCATCGCGCCTGCGGACTCCACTACGCAGGGAAGCTACAACGTTTCGATCGGCGACAACGCCACCGCCGGACTGGGAATCAACTCCGCTTGCATTCAGGTGGATTCAACTTTGAATTACACGCTGGCATTCCGCATCGCCGCCTCAAGCACGGGGATCAATTTCCGACCGGGATTCCGGTTTTACTCGGACGCGAATTGCACCGAGGCGGACCGCATCACCGCTGTGGCCACCAACGCGCGCGTACTGACGCCTGCGAACTACGCGGGAATCTCCACACTCGCCGGAACGGGCGCCAACTGGCAGAGCACCAACGCGTCGCTAACCTACAACAACGGAATCACCTGCAATTGCAACGTGACCGGCTCCGATTGGCAAGTCGCGTCCGCCAACAACTGGACGCCCACACGGAATTACGCCATTACCTTCCACGTGCCGAATTCCGACGGCAGTCCGTCAACCATCGCGCATTCGATGCGCGTGTTCATCCTTGAAAACACTGCGGCGAATCCAAACGTGATTTACGTGGACGACGCCATTCTCAGCCAGGGACCGGTGAGCATGAATGTGCCGCTGCCCGGTTATGTGGCTGACAGCGGCAATCCGACTGTGTACGGAAACCTAACGATTGACGGTGGGCTGACCGTTGGCCCAAGCGCGCTGCCAGCGACGCTCACCAGCGGCACTCCAGCGGCGAACAACTGCGCGGCATTTACTTCGGGCACCGTCACGAACATTCAAGATTCCGGCGCGCCGTGCTCATCTTTGCTCACGCGGTTCTCGCTCGGCACGGTGGTCGGCGGAGAAGCGCCCAGCGCCGCGAATGCCGTGAACACGTCAGTAGTTTATTTGCCGAACGTTCAATTCTCGAAAATCGCCGTTGATGTCTCCACCACCGATTCCAGCGGTAGCGATTATTACAGTTGGGCAATCACCGATCTTTCCGGCAACGTGAAATGTTCGGTAACCGCGGTGAATTTGACCGCCGGAGGCACCAGCGACCAATCGTGCACGCAGGGAACTGTGACGCTGCCGAATGGCGCGTACATTTTTGCGTTCACCGGCAGCGCGGCGACCGCGAAAATCGCCTACGGCGGTACCGCTCCGATGTCACTGTCGAGCGCTACTTCCAGTTCGACCAGCGCAGGCGGCGCGATGACGTTCCCAATCTCGGTTCCGGCCGCTGGCGCAACGTTCAGCGGTTACGGGCTACCCGCCATCGTATTGCACTAACGAAGGTCCTCGGACGCACTCATGCCCTACATCAATGGCAAGTTCTACATGAATCCAGCATTCGGGCGCGCGCTTGAAGTTGCTCGCGATGCCGAGAGCGCCGGTCGGTCCCGTTCGTCGCGCGGATTTGCTGTTCGATACGGCGATCTCGATGCGCGCTCGGCAATCGAGGAGATCCCACCAGCGTCGCGATCGCGTGGCGGGGGAGTTCTCCCAATCTCGAATTCAGTCGGAGTCGCGCCACAAAACCGAACGGCCGACGGTCGCTGGGTTACAATCGATCATCATCACGTATTCATCGCTGAAACTCGCGGTCGAATCGTGAAAACAGCGCAAAAGTACAACGGCAGTACCGATTGGGCCTTCAATAAGCGCAAAGACAATTTTCCCGCGGGCACGAACAAGTGCAACAAGTTCGTATATGACATCACAAAAGAGGCAGGCGCTCCTGCGCTGGTCGTCGGCAATGACGGAAAACCGCGTCCGCCACTCGCGGCGGAATGGGCCGATCCTCGTGTTTCAATCCCGAGCTGGCAAGTCCTTGGGCCGGCTGAAAAACCAGAGGCTGGCGATGTGGCTGCCTGGCCGAATCACTATTCGGATGCGACCGGACACTCGGGCATAGTCGTTTCTGTTGATCCCGACGGGCAGGTCACAGCGATTGCGGCGCACAGCTCTGTCGTTGGGAGCGATGGTTCTTTCAACCGATCCAGACACCCGCGAGTTACGTATAGGCGTTACGTCGGGAGGTGAGCATGGCTTGCCGGAAGATCGCCAGATGGTTGCTGTTGACGTCGGTCTTAGTAATGACCCGGGCTTGCTCTCCCTGCTTAGCACAGGGGATTCCGGGAAAGACTCAAAAATCCGTCACGCTTTGGGTCCGCGAAGTGCACGGGCGCGCACTCTATTGGGTCGACGAAAAGGCCGTCAAGCGCGGGCCGCTTACGGGGTTGGAAACGGCGCTCGGCTCCGATCTGAATGTGAACCTGAAAGTTGTACTGGATTCGCGGGTTCCCACTGGGGAGATATTTGAAATCGATGGGATGCTAGACAAGATTCCAATCAAGGATGTTCGTTACTACGTGTTTACGGCTGACCAGCCGACCGAAATGTGGCAGTTGGTCTGGAACTCCAGACCCGTGCCGCTCCCTGGTAAACCGCCTGCGTCAAGGACACGATAAGTAGAATCGGATCCGGACGGTCTCGCAGGCTTCGATTGCTCTTTACCCCGCGTCTTACCACTACCAATTACTTGCCATGAGTTATTTTGGAGGCTGCTATGCCCGTTGTGCCCACTACTGCGTATTCGCAAGCGGAAGATGCCCTGAATTTGGCGCGCGCGCTGGTGAACGACACGGCGGGCGCGGTTTTCACCGACACGCTGCTGATGCCGCTGCTGAATTCGGCCTATCGCGGATTGCAGCGCGAGCTGGCCGAAGTGGGAGTCAGCGTCTTGGCCGAGCAGCAGGACCTCGATCTCGAACCTGATCCTGCCTCCGGCGTCACGCCGACGGAAATCAGCGACACCTCCAGCCCACAACTGCCCACCGATTGCCTGGTGCCGCACATGCTGTGGGAACGCGCCACGGCGAACAGCACCGACGTCTTCGTGCCCATGGAGAAATTTACCAGCGGCGGCGGAATGCTGAATCTGCAACCCAGTTCGTATCTGCGGCTGTGGGAATGGCGCGAAGACAAAGTGAACTTGATCGGCGCCACGCTGGCGATCACCGTACGCATTCGTTACGAAAAAGTTTTGCCGGAGCTGACGCTGGGCACTGACCCCGTGCAGATTCGCTCGTCCATCGATCCGCTCGCGTATGCCACGGCGGCGCTGGCGGCGCGTTCGCGAGGAGCACGGGCGCTGGCGCAGGATTTGATGGGCGCGGCACAGATGGCAACGGAAAATCTAATCGAGCGCTACGTGCGTCCGGAACAGGTGAAGGGCCGGCGGCGCATGCCGTATAGCTACCACCGCAGGACGATCTATTTGTAAGACTCTCACCAGGTGGCGCGAGGTTCGTGCGGACGCGCCTATTGCGCTGCGGGTTACTTCGTCACCACGTCGAGCGTGAATTGGAACATTCGTCCGGTGTTCAACGAGTTTCCATTGGCATCGACTGCGTTGCCTAAAACGGTTAGGTTCGTCTCGCCCGTTGGCGTGGCCGTAGTGATAGCAGTCGACTTGTGATGGCAACCGGCCAGGATTGCAGCCGTAAGTCCCGCGCACGCGCAGACCAGAGCTACGCGTCTGCGAGCAGGCGCGCCACCAAGCATCGCGATTCCCAGGATCAGCAGACCTGCCCCGCCGAGCGCAGCGAGCCAGAGCAGAGCAGGGAAAGGCGGAGAACCGCTGGCCGCGCGCGCGCCGGAAATCGGTGGCCCAGGACGGCCCACGAGGAACGCCCTGGACGGAGCAATTACCGACGGGCCGTACGAAGAGCAGCCTGTGCTCGGGATAGGCGCGACTACGGTCGCAGACGACGTGACCAGCGCAACTTTCACGCTGACGGGCATTCCCGGCGTGATCGTCGCGGGGCACGGAGTCGCCGTGCAGCTGGTGTTGGTCGGCAAGTTCGTGGGGCAAACAAACATTATCTGCTCGCCGTTCATGCCCAGGACGTTGTCCGGCGTGAGCGTTGCGGTAAAAGTGGCCGTGGAACCAGGCGTCACGGATATTTCCGTGGGCAACTGAGTGGCGATGCTGTAATTGTCGCCGTAGCCGGCCAGATTCACGGCTGCCGAGTCGCCCTGCGCGTCGGTGAGCAGGACGGCGCCCTGGCGCAGCCCGGAAGCTGTGGGCGTGAATGCAACAGTGACGCTGCACGTCGCGCCCGAGGGCAGCACGGACGTGCATGAAGAGCTCTGCACGATGAAATCAGGCGCGGTGGCGCCTTGAGCGATCACCGATCCGGTAGGAACGGACAATCCGGTTATCTGCGTACCGGACGAATTCAGAAAATTGAGGGTAATGGGCTTGGAAACGCCGCCCTCCGGCAAATTGCAGAAGGTTAGTGGGTTTGTCATTCCGCAAGGGATACCGTTGCCCTGCGAAACGGTGGAAAAAACCAGTCCGCTCGTGGCTGGGCCCGCAAGATAGATCGTGGAGGTATCGCCGGAAGAATCCGTCGCAGTCAGCTTCGCGGATCGCAGTCCCGCCGCAGTGGGAGTGAACGCGATTCCGATCTCGCACGTGCCGCCGGGAGCCAAAGCGCCCGAGCATGTGGTGCTGGTGCTCTCAATAGTGAAGTCGTTGGCAGCGAACTCGGACTCGAGCCCGGCTATCGGCGCGAGCGCCACGTTTACGCCAGTCGTCGCTGCCCCGCTGACGAGTGTGAATGTTTCGGTGGTGGGAGTCGTGGTTCCAATTGCCGCGCAATACGTGTATGCGTTGTCGGGCAGCGCTGCAGGCGTGCAGGCAGGCTCGACGGGCGGCGTAAGCGCGAGCTGCGAGCCGGTGCCTTCGACGTTGACGATCAGCGAATCGCCGCTCGAATCAGTCACGTTGATTGCCGCCTGGCGCAAGCCTGTCATCGTTGGAGAAAATGCGACGGACACCTGGCATTGCTGATTCGCGGCCAAATTTCCCGTGCAGGTGTTGCTGCCAATCAGAAAATCTCCGTTGGCGAAATTCGCGGACAAGCCGGGAATCGCGGCAAGTGAAACAGCCACGCCGGTTACGGCCGACTCCGCTTGAATGTTGAACTGCACATCGGGGCCCGCGATGCCCGGAGGCGAATCGCAGAAAGTAAACGCAGGTCCAAGGGCACAGCCTTGCGGGTTCGCAGTGCTGGCAAGCACCAAATTGCCGGGGTTTGAGGCAGCGCGCGCGGTTGCCGGCCACCCGGCCAGCGCAAAAGCAGCCAAAATCGCCAAAGTTACCGCACCAATAGCAAACCGGGGGCCCCGGCGCGCCGTTTTCGCGCGCGCGGGCGAAAGCAATGGCCGCACTTAGCTCTCCCCTCGCAAATTACGCAGCATGAAGTCTGATCGTCGCCTTGACACCTCGACGCTGAAGCAGCGTTGAGGACCCCGTTTTTGATTCACCCGCGCACGCCAAGGTTGTGTCGAACCTGTCGCGTCGCAAAGACGGCCATCATAACAGCGCCGCGCCCGTGCGGCCAGCGAATCGTGGCGGAGAGTGGAATGGCAAGTCGGCTGTGCAACCTGCACTGACGATTGAAACGAATCACTAGATCACGAATCACTACTCACCAATCACGGCATTTCTAGGAGGCACCATGGCACTTATCTTCACGCTAGTAGACACATGGGATGACGGCAAGCGCGTCCACGTGACGGGCACCGTGGCCGCGTCGGGAAGCTATTCCACCGGCGGCGACACGCTCGACCTTTCGCAATTTCCTGTGATCGCCTCCACGCAAGCTCCCATTCAAGGCACGGCGTGGATGGACGGGCTCGCCGGATACGACTACGCCTTCGCGCCCGGTGCGGCGCAGAGCGGCGGCAAAGTGAAAATATTTCAGCAGGGAAGTAGCGCGGGGGCATTCCCGGAGCTGGCCGCCGGCGCCTATCCAGCCGCTATCACCGGAGACGCGATCACGTTCTACGGAATTTTCAAGAAGCTACAGTAGGTGCTAGGTACTCTGGTTGATTGCCACGGAAGACGGCGACGATCGAGCCGTCCGCGACGAACGCCGTATCTGGCGGGCGCTGCCCGATGAACTCGAACTCACACGGATACAGGCCGGCGACCGATCCCTGGAACGATCCGGAACCGGCTGAGCGCACTTTCCACGAGGGATGTTCTACGCGGTATTCGACAGTTAAACTTGCCGAGCGACGCGTGTAGCCCCAGTAGTGCTCGGTGATGAATTCCTCGTGAGATCCCGGCACAACAGCCACGTGCCGTCCTAGTTCCGAAGCGGCGATACTGTTCCATTTGCCGCCAACGCGCCATGAGTATTCAAAGCGGAACAGCTCAAGGCGGTGTCGCATCGGCAGTGATACGTAATTTTCTCCATACAAGCTATTTGCCACTAAGGCGACCGCTCGTCGCGGCACAATCTCTCGAATGAACACCACACCGCGCTGATCGCCCCGCCGCACATAGAAACGCAGATTAACCTCCTCGAAATTGCGGTGGAAGGGAACAGGAAAATTGCGGACGCGCGTATTTAAAAACAGAAAACCAATCAGACTGACGTAGGTGCGGCCTTGCCACCGATCGATCTCTACGTGCCTCGGTACGTACGGCGCAAGCATCTCCGCATCGACTTCGTAGTTGAGCATCACCAGATGGCGCCATTCGGCGGTTAAGAACGGCTTTTTGCTCACCCACGGACCGGGCTTCTGATAGCCCGGGCGGCCCGGATCGATCACCCTCAGCGGAGACAAATTCCCCTCGCCATTCGAAGCAGCCCACACAAACCTATGTCGATTGAAACATTTTCGCCTTTGCCTCTCAACATTTTTGGCTCGTGGATCACGCTGCTCGATCCTTCGGACGTTCCCCCGGGAATGTCGCCGAATCTCGCGGATGTGGATTTTTTCCCCGGCGGGGTGCGCACGCGTCCGGGACTGATCTCCGAGATGACGGGCATCGGCGGGACGCCGCAGATCAATGGCTTGAAATCGTACGTCAACACCAACCTGCAGCCGTTCTTGCTGGTGCTCGATTCCCTCGGCAACATCTACGAAGAAATCACCCCGGGCGTGCTGAGCCTGCTGGTAGCAGGCGCGGTGAAACCTAGTTTGTATCTCGCGTCCACCACCCATTTTGGACGCGAATACATGGCGCTAGGCGACGGGCAGGTCGGGCAGGATCTGCCGCGCCAGTTTGATGGCGCCAATTTCGATCGCGTTAGCCAAGTCGGCCCGGGCGAAGGTCCATCGGTAGCCGATTCGACGACGGCTGGAAGCGTCTCGCCGGGTGTGCATCAAGTTTCGGTGGTTTTCGTCACGCGACAGGGATATTGGACGGCGCCTTCTCCGCCCGCGTCGTGGACAGCGGCGGGAAATTTGAAAGTGACCGTCACGAATATTCCCACCGGGCCCGCTAATGTGGTGCAGCGGCTGTTGACGTTCGCCGCTTCGGGCGGCGCGAGTTTCTATCATGTGCCGGCGGCAATGGTGATCGACGACAACACTACCACGTCGCTAACCGTCGATTTTAGCGACACGATTTTGCTTTCGGGCACCAGCATGGACTACCTCTTCGGCCAAGTTGAGTTGCCGCCGCAGCTCGGCACGGTGGCTTATGCCGAGCGTCTTTTCTGGTGGGGCGAACGCGCCGCGATGGATAACTGGCGCAACCTCTCGTTCGATGGCGGGTGGGATGCTTCCGGGAATGGCCGACCGCTGGGATGGCTGCTCGATCCCACGTTTGGCGCAGGGAGCGGCCGCGAATCGAGCGAGGTGATCTGGGGCGACGCCTATCGCATCACCGCGGATGGGGCCACCGCCAGCCGCGGCATGATCGAGCAATACGCCACGGTGGATGCGGCTGGAAATCCGCTGTGCGCAAATAACACGGACTACTCGGTCCGCGCGCGGATCAAGCGCAGCGCAAATTTATCCGCGGGGACGCTGCGCATCGTGGCCTACAGCCCAACGGCGGGGCAAGTGGGCGTCGGGATGGGCATTGCATTCTCGCAAGCCACTACTGTGTATCAGGAATTCGTCGCGGATCTGTTTCCGGCGCAAGCGTCCTTGCCGCCCGATCTTTTATTGCGCGTCTACGCGGACGGATTCCCAGCGCCTTCCGGCGAATCGTTCGTGATCGACTGCATCGAAATATTTCCAACCAATGCAGCGCAAAATCCGTCTCTGGTGCGCGCCTCCGGGACAGACGAACCGGAAGCTTACGATGGCGTCACCGGCATTATGAGCATCGCCGACAACAACGGCCAGGGTCTGCGCGCGGCCTTCATGCTGCGGAATAATCTCTATTTCGTGAAAGAGCGCAGCCTGTACGTGACGGCGACGGATGGCGTCAACGAACCGGCGTTGTGGCAAGTGGAGGAAGTGTCGAATCAGGTGGGCACGCCTTCGGCGCACGGCGTTGGAATTGGCGAGGAATGGGTGGTGATCGCCGGACGCACCGGGCTCTATCTTTTCGACGGCAGCGAGCCGGTGAAGCTCTCGCAGGAAATTCAGCCCACGTGGGACGCCATCAATTGGGAATACGGCTATCGGATTTGGGTGCAGGTGGATACACGCGAGAAGCGCATATATATCGGCGTGCCGATGGGCGCGGCAACGCAGCCGAATCAGGTGCTCATGCTCGACTACGAGGAAGGATTCACCGATCCTCTGGTGGCCGCGCTTGCCGCTCCGGAACGCGCGCGAAAATGGGCTCCGTGGACGATTTCGGCGAACTCTTGCGCGCTCGTGGAGCGCAGCACTGGCGTAGCGCAAATTTTCTTTGGCTCGAATAATTCCAGCGGCAAAATCTACGGACTTACTCCGGGAACATACTCCGACGATGGTGCGGCCATAAATTCGTTCTATTCGACGGCCTATCTGGCCGCCACTGGTCTGAGCGGACGAAACCTTTTCGGTTATCTGACGAGCTACGTGCAGGGCGCCGGATCGCTCGCGCTTTCTGCCAGCCTGCCGGGAAATTCGAGCACGGTTTCGCTGGGCGCATGGACTCTCGCGTCGCCCGCCTCGCGCGACATGGAGCAATTCACGAACGTGCTGGCGGAGCGTGTTTCATATCAGTTTGGGACGAACGCGGCCGGCTCGTGGTTCTCGCTGACGAAGCTGGTCCCTTGGGCTAAGCCGGATCCGTTCGCGATCGTCCGCGGCGGAAATTGAACATGGCGGGAGGAACCGTTCTGGCTTGTACTTTCCCTCAGGCAAAAATGCGCGCGAGCATCCTCGCGGCTCCGACAATGCTGAGAAGCAAAATGACCGTGGAAAAAGTGTAATAGACGAGACGTACCTTGGGCCAAAGCCATATCGGAAGCTGATCAGCGAACTTATCGGTCCAGGTTTCGTTTAGACGGACCGGCATTGTTGAGTCGCTAGCCTGTGGCGTCCAGGACGAAGCAAGCCATGTCGCCCGGACGTTGGCGAGCAGCAGCCCGAGAAGGATGATCTTCAGCGCTCCAGGCGCGACAATTGTATCAAGTGCGAAGAATATGAAGACGCATGATGCGGCCCAGCGGCTGTGCTCCCTCACGCCGACGCCGCCGAAATAATAAAACAGAAGCACAAGAAGACCTGAAATCGGGTGCCCGGTAATTAGGGCTGTAACGAGCGCGAACGCCGAAACTACCGAGCATACCCAATAGCCCTGCATTCCTAGATAGTCCACATCGTCCGTGCTATGAATGGACGGCCAGAACAGGCTTTTCAGTCGGTTTTCGCTTTGCGCCGGAGTCTGCGACACTCCTAGGGTTTGCATGGACGGGATTAAATCTCAATCCGACCGTTCGGTCTAGTAAAACTTTTAACTGAAGGCGAACGAACCGAAATGCTTACTGTTCCGCAGATCGAAGCTCTTCGCAAAACGAACCCGCAGCTTTACGAGGCGTTGCGACGCGTTGCGGGTGCGTCGCTAGGGCCGAACCAGGGCTGGAGCCTCGACGACCAGATCGCGGACGGCACTGACTACGCGCGCGTGTCTTCCGGCGCTCTGACGGCAGGGAAGATCGATCCTTCGAAATCAGGCGTATTGATGAAAGGCTCCTTGCCGCCTACGTGGTCCGGCGCGTTTACATATGTCTCCACCACTACGAGCCTCACGTGGTCGTGGACCGGAGTGAACATCCTCCGCGCAGACGGCACTGCAACGGCAATTCCCGACGGCTCGGCCGCCATCAGCGGACTCGCCGCCGGAACGACCTATTACTTTTATCCGTATTGGGACGATGTGGCTGGCGCGATCGGTTGGGTTGCGGGCGCGTCCGGCTTGCCGGGTTACGCGCAGCCGGCGAAAACGAATACCGCCGCGCAGCAGCAGGCATTGCAAGGTCGCGTGCCGCTATCGCAAGGCGCCGTGGTTGCCGCTACGACTATCAGCGGCACCGGAGGCGGATCGGGCGGCGGTAGCGGAAGTTGCCTGCGCGCTGGAACGATGGTGCAGACCAAAGAGCGCGGCGCGGCGGAGATCCAGACGTGTGCGCCGGGCGAGCACCTCCGATGTCCGTCCCCGGCAGGCGGCGAGGGCTGGACGCGCATCGTGCGCATCGAATCGCGCGACGCGGATACCTTCATCCGTCTTCACTTTTCAAACTCCGACTCGCTGGACGTGACGCCGCACCATATCTTCACTCTTACCGACGGCTCGCCGATGCGCGCCGAGCGGCTATGCCTATGTGATGTGTTGGTGGGTCGCTTCGGCCGAGTGACGCTAAAAAAGATCGAGGCGGTCGTGGAACCGTCGAGAAAAGTGACAGTGAGCTGCGAGCCTTCGCATGAGTTTTTCGCTGGCCGCCATGCCGCATCCATCTTGACGCACAACTATACCTTTTCGTCGTAAGCAGGAGCGAACCGCCTGGATGTTCCGGCGCCGGAAAGCCCGGCTCTAGGAATGCCAAGCGCGCCACCGTGCTGGTGGCGCGCTTGGCATGCGCAAAGGGTGGAAGACGAGCGCAATTGCCGAGCCTAGCGACGAGCAGCTTGCGCTCGCGCCGCGCGCACATTCGCGGAACTGCTGGCGAGTTGCGTCAGCTTTGCATCCGCGGCCTTCTCTTCCTGCAGTGTTTGTTCGAGTAGAGTGGCTGTGGTATCGAAACCAAGTTGGCGGGCCCACGCGACCAGCGTGCCGTACAACGCGATTTCGTAGTGTTCCACCATATTGCCGTTGGCGATCAAAGCGGCATCGCGAATCTCGGGAGATTCGATATTTCCGGCCGAGTCCTTCGCCGCGTCCATGATTTCGGAGAGAATTCTGTTGCTCTTGGTCTCCGGCGTAAGTCCGCCAGTGGCAAAAGCGGTTTCCAGGCGGCGGAGTTGGCCGCGCGTTTCCTCCAGGTGCAGCTCCAACGCCGTGCGAAGTTCCGGCGATTGAGCCGCCTCGATCATTGACGGCAATCCTTTCTCAACCAGCTTCTTCTCGCAGTCATATGCGTACCGCAGTTCGATTTCGAAAAGCTCGTTCATGTTTTTTATGTTTGTGAACATCCCAATCTCCTTTTGCCGGGCTGATCCGATCTTGGGCGGGTCCGAGAGGGCATCTCGGCGGGGCAGTATCCATCCCGGCGCGCACGTCTGGATATATATTGCATCGCTGCGCCGAAACCGATTGGGTGATCTCCGTATTTAATCTCAGCACATACCTTCCCATGAATGCTAAAGCGTACTACCTAACCACGCTCGGCGATTGGCAGCGCTACGCCTCGCGATTTACGAATTCGCACTGGCTGGCGCTCGATGATTGCTCTGCCAGCGCAAGACCAGATGATGCGACGCGAATCCTCGTGCTGGTAGAAGCGGACGAGGGCGCGCACCTCGCGGTGGAAGATGACGCCGCATTTGAGCAGCTGCCGCATCCGCTGGCGCAACAGCCAGTTTCGGAAGCGGCACAAACGGCGCTCGCGCAGCTCGGTGTCGCGCCGGGCGCGAATACATTCGAAGCCGCCGAAGCGGCCGCGCGCCTACACCCGCTACTGCGCCACCGCGTGTTCTAGCGCACGTCTATGATCATTCGCGAATACACGGAGTCCGATTTGGATGCGCTGCGAGCGATGCACGCGCGGCAGGGATTCGATTACACGTTTCCAGATCTCGCCGATCCTATCTTCGTTTCGAAGCTGGTGCTCGATGACGACGAGGGCCGGCCCATAATGGCTTCGCTTGCGCGGCTAACCTGCGAGATGTATCTGCTGATGGACCGCGACAACTCTCGCAGGGCATCGCCGCGCGATTGCAGACCTGAGAAGCACAGCGATCAGGAATCTGCCGTTGGGACTGCCCAAAGCGGCGGAACTTCGCTGAAGCGCGCCGCATCTGATGGAGCCCAAGCGCGCCGGCGTTACGACTGTATGCTCGCGCTGCACGCGGCCGGTGAGCGCGATCTGTTCGCGCGCGGACTGGACGATGCGCACGCTTGGCTACCGCCGGCGATCGCAAAGCGATTCGGACGCCGCCTCGAAGCGCTCGGCTGGGTTCGCGACGATGCCTGGACGCCCTACTGCCGCCGGTTGAGAAGCCCTGGCCGATGACGAGCGGCGTGCGCAGCGGCTGTGCTACGGCGAGCGTTATCTGCCGTGTGAAATCGTTTCGCCTTGCGTGGTCGAAACGACCCGTTCCGCGCTACCGGCGCGAACCAACACATGCCACCGGGCACGATAGCAGCCGTGAATCACACGAATCACAGTCGAAAAGGAGAAACCATGTCACGTGGAGCACAACGCACTACACGCGCGCTCACCGACCAGCAGCTCGCGCAACAAAATCAGCTGATCTCGCAGTCCAACCAGCAGGGACAGCAGGATCGTTCGCAGATGATGCCGACGATCCAGAGCTTGCTCACCAGCCAGGGCTATACGCCGCAGCAGCAATCGGCAATCACGCAGCAAAGCATGGGCGCAGCCAATACCGCGTTTGACGCGCTGCGCCAGCGCGCCTCCAACCGCGCCGCCGCCACTAACAACTCCGCTGGATTCAACGATCTGACCGCCCAACTGGGCCGCGAACAGGCGCAAACCGACGCCAGCCAAGCGCAGCAAAATCAGATCGCTTTCGCCAATCAGGCGCTAAAGGAACATCTCGCGGGGCTCAACGCGCTCGGGCAGACGTATGGCATCGACACGAACTTGCTCGGCAAAGCGATGGGCGTCCCGGCGGAATTGCTTGGCGTGCGGCAGCGTGCGTCCAGTAGCACTTCGGGCGGAGCCGGCAGCCTCTTCGGGATCGGCTCGGGCATCGCTTCGCTTTTCGGTTAAGCGGCGGCAGCAACACTGCGGAGTGCATTTATTGGGCGACCTAACTCTCGGACGCTCCCGCGCCTCCCTTAGTACCCTGACAAGCGCTATAAGGCTTTTACCCGATTCACGAAAACCTTTCGTTCTGTATGATACGCGACAGTCCGAAGGACAGTAGGTGGTATCCTTCAGGCCTGAACGCTTTCGCGGAGCCAACCGGGCACCGCTTTTACCGGGGGACGAGTGGTTCGTATTCTAATCGCAGACGATCACCAAAATATCCGCACAACTTTATCCCAGTTCATTCGACAATCTGATCCGGAGTGGGAAATTTGCGGCGAGGCCGCTGACGGCAAAGAAGCGGTGGTAAAGGCGCAAGCACTAAAGCCTGACGTCGTCATACTGGACTTTGTGATGCCGCACGCTGACGGGCTAAGGGCGGGGCGGGAAATCCGGGCGCGATTGCCAGACGCTTTGATTCTCGTTTATACCTTCATGGTCTTCCCCCAGCTGGTACGATTGGCAAGGGAAGCCGGCCTTCACGGCGTAATGCACAAAGCGGACTCGCAAGGATTGGTAACGGAACTTCGCGAAGTGCTAGCTTCGAATCCGCCGTCGGAAATGACGGGCGAAAATCCGGCGGTTGCACCGATCCCTTCCGTCCTAACCACCGGAGTGGCCGCGCCTGAAGCAGTAGCTTCGGCCTCTGAGCTGCCGGCTGGAGCGTCCGCGGAAGACATTTCGGTCCAGGAACCGCAGTCGGATCCGTCAGATTTCAAGGCATAGTCGCTCGCAGCCTCAATCGCTAAACGTTCTTCGGTAGATCCAGCTCGAAGTATAAGGCGCCGGGCACAGGATTGTGTCGATAGGGCGGAATTTCCTTGAAGCCGAGCGCACGGTAGATGTCGATGGCCGTTTCCATCATCGGCAGCGTATCCAGCCGCATTTTCTGATAACCGATCTCCCGTGCAGCGCAAACCAGCGCGGCGATCATCGCGCCGCCCGCTCCTTTCCCGCGAAACCACGGGCGAACATACAATCGCTTCATCTCGCAAGCATCGCCGTCGATCGGCCGTAACGCTCCACAGCCGATTGCTTCGCTCTGATCGAAAGCCAGGAACAGCCGGCCCGCTGGCCTTGCGTATTCGCCGGGCAGCCGGGTCAGTTCATCTTGAAATCCCTGGAAGCACAGGTCCACTTCAATCGATTTGGAATATTCGATGAACAGCTTCCGCGCCATGGGAATGAGTTCTGGCGATTCGGCCGATTCAATTCGCGCCATTCAGTTCCTCGAAGGGGCAGTCCCTGACTCCCCCAAACTTTCTCACCCTGAACTCCAGCCGCAAACCGCCAATTTGGCGCTGAGAAAACGAAGAAGAAGCGGACTCGTCGTAGGCGAAAGAGACTTGAGATGAAGAAGACTTGTGCATGCGACGCGATCCGCAAGAAGGCGCCGCTTGCATTCCTCGTGTTTGTGGTGCTGGCGACTTCGCAGGCATTCGCGCAGAGCCAATCGACCTATCTGCGCTGGGCGCCGAGCGCCAGCGCTGCTTTTAATCCCTCGTTGACATACAACGTATACCGCGCGAATTCCTGCGCCGGCACGTTCGCCAAAATCAACGCAGTTCCAGTGACCGGAACCATCTTTTTGGATAACCAGCCGCCGCCCGGCAGTTATTGCTACCAAGTGACGGCCGTGCTGAACAGCATGGAAAGCGGCCCGTCCAATTCAGCCACGGCTACGATCCTGCCGATCCAGCCACAATCCCAACCGCAAGCATCCGCGAATTCGCCTGAGTCATCCGCGTCTGAGCCGCCTGCCTCGGCGAAGCAGCCTTGCGCGCACGGCGGCGACCTGTTCAGCTGGATTCGCTGCGTGGCGGACAAAGCGCGCGCGAAAATCGCGCCTCCGCTGCCGGTCCGCTAACGCGCCGGAACTCCCGCGCGGCGGTTTGCTCGTGTAGCGCCGCACTTCACGCTTCAGCGGCTGCTGCGGAGCTACATTTTCGAACTGACTGTCGCGTAATTTTGCGGCGATTTTTCGCCGGCGCGGCGCGTCAGAAAATAAATTAGCAGGATCGTGCCGCCGATGGCGCCGACGACCACATCCATACCGGGCATGCCGCGGGGCCCCCAGTGCGCGTACCCAACGCCGTCGAGCACCGTCATGTACAACACCGGCACGTTTCCGAGCGAATTGATAATTGCATATCGAGCGCTGCCGCTCTTGCCTGAACCGCCGAGGTATGCGAGCACGACCGCGGTGAAAAACGCGTAACACGCGCCAACGGTGAACAAATACATTATCGTGCCTGCCAAATAAACACTCGGCCGAAGTGGCCCTAGCCACAACACGGCCAGCGTAGCGGCATTCACCAAGCCTGCCGCGATATACGCGACCGCGGCGCGCACGCGAGTAGAGATCAGGCTTGCCGAAAGCGCGCCGGCAGCCATCAGAAGCGCTCCGCCCACTCCGTTGATCCAGGCGACCTGGTTGCCGCTGACGTGATAATCCGCGGCCAGGCCAGGCAGCAGTTGCGTCATCGCGCCACTGCCCATAGGGAAAAGAACCGCCAGCGTGTAGGGAATTGCTTCCCAGCGCAAAAACGTGGATTTGAACTCGCGCCAGATCTGGATCAGCGTGCCACGGATATCCGCGCCGCCAACGGCGCTTTGCTTGGGAGCGGATAGAGCGGCCAGTGCGGGCAGCGCGATCATGGCGGCCGCGAGCCACGCAAGCGTCCTGGGGCTGAGCCGCGCGGAGAGCGAAACCAGCACCAATACAGCCAGCGCCCCGAACGCTAGCGATCCGCCCTGATAAAAACTGCTCGCGCGGCGACGGTTTACTTCGCTGCCCAGCGTGCCCATCATTCCGCCGCAGGCCGCGACGATCAGCTGGCCAAGACAGGCGCTCAAGAACATCAAGCCCACTGCCCAGTGACTGGCCAGGCTGTGCGTGCGGAATGCGGCGAACATCGCGACCGCGGCCGAAACGGCCGAGACGAGAAGCCACGAGCGGCGCCTCATCCAAAAGTCCGTTACCGGACCCCATAAAAAGTAGATCGACGACGGCAGCGTCAGCAAAGCGATGATGGACGCTCCGCGGGCTGGCCCGACGCCCTGAACCCGGAGCATGTAGGAGAGCGCTCCTCCAACGATGCCGTTGGATAGCACGGCCATCGGCGCGATCAGCAGCGCGAATAACCATGCTCGTTCTGGAGGCGCGGCAGCGGCCTTACTGGAAGCCTCCGGCCGCTCTGGCGAATGCATTTGTTGCAGCTTAACACGCACGCCCAGCGCAGGCCCCAATGCGCCACGGATCTGAGGCTCTGACAGTCTGCTCGCGGGGCACTGGCGCTAAGGGCACAGTCCTCGGCAGGGAATTCGCCAATGAATACGAATCCGAGCACAAGTGAGCGCAGCCGTCCGCGCGGCACCCGAACGCGTCCGCGACCTGGTCAGTGTAATTGGGGCGTTTCGGTTCGCTGCAACGAAGCCGCCGAAGTCCGCTTCGAAAGCGGCCTGGGCTATTGCCGAGCGCACGCCGAAGCCGTGATCGCCAATCGCGAATGGCTGCAAAACTTCGTCGATAAATTGCAGCCCGCGAGTCCTGCACAGAAAGAGATGCAAGCGTAAACAGGCCTGCGTCCGTCGCGCGCTACTAATCCAAGGAGACCGCTATGTGGGAATTTCTGTTTACGCACCGCGCGGACGCGGAACTGGTGGGCGTGTGCTGGCTGGCCGTACAAATCGCCGCCGGCATGCCCACGCCACGCGAGTCTTCGAGCACGGCGTACAAATGGGCGTTCAACGTAGCGCACTCATTCACCAACTTGCCGCGCCTGCTGGCCAC